>NZ_BAAATR010000025.1:0-124412 GCF_039533515.1 Kitasatospora cystarginea
GCCTACAAGTACATGTGCGAGCGCTACGGCAGCCCGAACGCCGCCTGGTCCTGGTGGGCCGCCCACCACTGGTACTAAGCCGACCCACAGGCTCCAGCGACCCGACGGGGCCCGGTGCACACGCACCGGGCCCCATCGGCCTGTCCACCCCCCATCCCGGCAAAGCCGGGAACGGACCGTGGCCGGGCAACGCCGGGGCCGCCGACATCGTGATGCCGGTCGGCGGAGCCTCGAAATCCTTCGCCTGACCGTCGCTGCGGTCCGCACCCCGGCAACCCCGGCCGCCGCGGCCCTGGCCATGTGCCTGACCCCGGGGCCGCAGGCGGGCCTGTCCGCCTTCGGCGCCGCGCTCGCGCTCAGCACCCTGCCGGCGTACGAGGTGAAGGGGCACCCGCAGGTACGGCCTGATCTGCACGGCGCCGGGCCGACGGCGGGCACCAGGCATATCTGTGATCGCCGGGGGAGGACGGCCTCCCCCGCGCGGGGGAGCGGGTGGTGCGGATCTCCGTCCGAGGCTGGCGACGAGGCCGGTCCTCAGGGACGATTCCGGGGCGAGGACACGCCGGGACGATGGTGCACATGACTGTCACGCAACTCGACCCCTCCCTTCCGCCCCCGCCCCGCTGGGCCGTCCGTGCCGCCCACGCCGCCGCGCTGGTCACCCTGCCATCCGGGATCTGGCGCCTCCTGCTGGCGGCCGGTTCTACCGCCGGGTACACCGAGGCCGGGTACCAGGCGATGGGCTTTGCCGGCTGGGGTGCGGTGTACGTGGTCGGGCTGAGCACGGCCGGAGAGCTACTGGCGCTGCTCACGCTCGGGCTGGTCAGGCCGTGGGGCGAGGTGCTGCCGCGGTGGATCCCCCTCGTCGGCGGGCGCCGTCCGAACCCGCGCGCGGTCACCGTGGCGGCGGGCCTGGGCGCCGGGGTGCTGACACTGGTCCTCACCCAGTTCGCCTTCTGGTGGGCCTTTCCCCATCCGAACATGACTCCTTTCGGCAACACCGTCGCCGGATTCCTCTACCTGCCCCTCGTGGCCTGGGGGCCACTCCTCGCTGCCGTCACCATCGCCCATCACCGCCGGCGGCGCGTCGCAGGAGCCTGACCAGTCCGGCATCGCCCCGCTCTGTCCGCGGCCCGTACGGCCACTTTGGACGTGGGAACCGAACCGGCCGACATTGACCAGCGAGAACACATGGTCGATGCTCCCCCTTCGGTCGCAGAATTCGGCTCGGCGACTATTGCTCACGATCGGTCACCATCGGTGTCCTGCAGAGCCGAAGGCCGTATAGACCCCTCGTCCCGGTCAGACGATGATCCGGCCGCCGATCCGTGCCGTGCAGCGCTGCCCGCTCCAGTGGCAGATCTGTTCGGGCCACTCGATGACCGGTCGGTCGCCTTCTCCGGGCGTGTGGTCGCAGCCCGGGTCGGACCCGAGAGCGGCGGCCTGCGCGTACACCGCGGCGAGCCGATCGTTGCGTCGCCGGAGGGACAGCTTCCCGTGGCCGGTGAGGGCACGGTTGTTCATGGCAAGGCGTCTGCGCAGCTGCTCATTGTCGATCAGATCGGACACCGCTGCGGTGTAGCCGGCCACCCGTTGTGCCACCGGGTCGGCATTCGAGACGAACAGGGCGTTGTCGCCGGGCGTGAACAACTCGCCGATGTGCTCCATACCCGGTCCGGCCGAGCAGACGATGGCCAGTCCCGCGGCGGCGGCTTCGACGAGGCCCATGCCGAAGCTCTCGAACGTGGTCGGGGAGAGGAAGATGTCGGTCCGACCGAGCAGGTCCAGGTAGGGCGATCGGGGCAGTACGGGCACCAGTTCCGTTCCGATCGCGGTCAGCCGGTCGGTGAGGCCGCCCGGGCAGGGCCCGAGGAAGACCAGACGTACCCCGGCCTGGTGACGCGCCCGCAGTCGGATGAAGACCTCGGCCGCCACGGAGGCACCCTTGTCCGCTGCGGTTCGGCCCATGTAGAGCACGCTCACCGGTGATGCGGTTCGACGGACCGCAGGGGTTGCCGGGACGGCGGGATACACCACCTCGGATTTGGCGGTCAGCCTCTCGACCGTCTCCGGCGGGTGCCCACGATCGCGGAGGTGATCGAGGAACCTGCGCCGGGCGTGCTCCGTGCGGAAGAGGATGCGGGCGCAGCGTCCGTCGGCGTAGCGCGCCGCCATCGCGCTCTCCCGGCGGGCCACCGCACCCGGGCCGGGAATCGGCGGGTCGCCGCGGGCTGCCGCGCCCAGTGCGAAGAACCGGCCGACCTGAAGCGGCGTCAGCAGGGAGTCCGCGTCGACCACCCAGGGCAGCGGTGTCTGGACCGGCAACCGGGACGAGTGCACCACCTCCACGTCGGCGGGTACGTCGGCAAAGCGCACCCACTCCGCGACTGCCGGATCGTGCAGTGGGGAGAACGGCCGGCAGGCCTCGCGATCGGGCCGGAAACACAGCGTGTACGTGCACTGGACGTAAACCGCCTCGTCAGGCGGCACGGTTAGGAGTGAGCCGTGCACCCCGACGTGTAGTTCGTGCGCCGGCCCGAGCAGGACCTTCACGGCGCCGACGCGGTGACCGCAAGGCGCTCCCGCATGTGCTGGACGAGTTCGCGCAGCCCGCAGCAGTCGCCGGTGAATCCGGGGTCGTGCCGGGAGGCGATGTACCGCTCGTGTGGGCACCAGCCGTTGCACACCCCGAACTCGGGACAGTCGCGCATCGCGGCGAGCGCGCGGTCGTTCGAGTCCCGCAACCGGACGAGGGCCGGCCCGTGCCGGAACGCGGTGAACGAGTCGGTCAGCACGTTGCCCAGCGTGTACGCGGGGTCTCCGACGAACAGGTCGCAGTGGGCCACCTCGCCGTCGGGTTCGACGAGGTAGTAGCGGCCGAAGCAGTCGCCGGCGAGCGTGCAGACGTTGGAGCGACGGTCCGACAGCCGGTTCAGTAGCCCATCGAACTCCCTCACCCGGATGGCGGGGTCACCGTGGGCCAACCAACGGTCGAAGTACGCTCGCAGGAAGCGGCCCATCTCCGCCGGGGTCACGTAGTGCGCCGTCGGTGTGCCCGGCGCTGCGTCCGGCTGGTTCGTGGGTTTGGCGGCGAGCAGGCCGTAGCTGGTGATCCCTTCCGCCGCGAAGAAGTCGAAGATCGGATCGGGTCCCAGTTCGAGCGCCTTTCTGTCGATGACCATGAGCACGCTGACCGGTACACCGTTGTCACGCAAGGCGTCCAGTCCGCGGCGTACGTCATCGAAGGACGACCGGCCGGAGACGTAGCGGCGGTAGCGGTCGTGCACCGCGGGCGGGCCGTCCAGGCTCACGCTGACCGTGAACTGGAACTCCCGGAAGAACCGCGCCCAGGATCGGTCGATCCGGGTGCCGTTGGTCTGCAGCGAGTTGCGGATCGTCTGGCCGGGCCGGCGCAGGCGGGCTTGCAGATACACCGCCCGCTCGTAGAACGACTGCGGCAGCACGGTCGGCTCGCCGCCGTGCCAGATGAACTCGACCGCCTGATGGGCCGGATCGGCGAGCGCCCGGGCGGTCAGGTGGGCCAGCACCGGGAAGCTCATCGTCTGGTTCGGTCCGCTTCGCCAGTCGTGGCAGTACGCGCAACGCAGGTTGCACAAGCGCGTCGCCTTGACGATCAGGCCGAGATAGCGGCCCACTAGGCCTCCCTCTGGTGGGCTCGCTCCACCAGCCGTTCCACCAGCTGGGCGTCCGACGGATCCAGCAGCTCCTCTGCCGGCCGCGCGGCCATCCGCTCCCAAGGCCCCATTGCGGCGTTGAGCACGGCGACCAGAATGTCGTGCTCGGAACAGGACAGTTCGGCAGCGAACCGGTCCAACGCCACGACAAAGGAGTCGGCGGCTGTCGCGTCGATCTCCCTACGGGCGACGATGTCGCCGTTCACAGTGTGGGCGTCCACTTTTCCGGCCGGAAGTAGGTCCACTGGACGATCTCCTGCTCCTCCCGTCCCGCGGTTTGATTGGCCTTCTGCCAGATCGGTCCGATCTCGACCCATCCTCCACCGTCGGGTTCTTCGGCCCACCGCCTCTTGGCGGTTTCGACGACGGCGCGCGTCGCATCGGAGAGGCCCGCGACGAGCTGGCCGCGGCGGATGTCGTCCGGCCGGAGGTCCCGTGTGTACTGGACCAGCACCTGGGCCAGCGACCGCTCGGTGGGGGAGAGGGATTCACTCCAGCTCGCGAGCCGATCGGCAAAAGCCGTGATGTCGGTACTGGAAACCGGGGGTTCTGAGGGGTTCGTCGGGTCGGGCATTGCCAGCCTCCGTGCCGCAGATGGGTGCGCCCTCAGCATGGTAACTTTCAGTAAGGCGCTGGATGCTCTTAGCGTTGCGCGAGTGTCGCGGTGACGCAATCCGGCAGCCAGACCCACGGATGTCTCCGGTCCAGTACATGGTCAGGCTGCCGTGGGGCCTTCCAAACGGTGCGGGTCTCGCGCCGATCGCCGGCCTCCGTTGTGGGGCCGCCGCCCCACAACGGCCGAGCGGGCCCTGCGCCGGCATGTGACAGTGCCGCGCGGGCCGGCCTGGCGGCCCGAGTCGGACGCGGGCATCACATCGAGGTGACAGTCTCAGGACGCGACCGGTTCCGGTCGGTACGCGTGGTCGATGTTGTCCTCGACCCAGGAGCGGAGTGCGTTGAGCGGAATCGCGGCGCTCTGGCCGAGCGCGGTGAGGGAGTACTCGACGTGCAGCGGTACGGCGGGGTAGACCGTGCGGTCGAGGATGCCGAAGTCCTCCAGGCGGCGCAGGGTCTGGGTGAGGACCTTGGGGCTGACGCCCTGGAGGCGGCGCTGGAGTTCTCCGAACCGCTGGGGGCCCTGTTCGAGGGCGCCGATGGCGAGGGCGGACCATTTGTTGGCGAGCAGGTCGAGCAGGGTGCGGCAGGGGCACTGGGCCGCGTAGACGTCGTGGCGCGAGTGCTGGCCGCTGGGGCAGGTGGTGGTCATGCTCGCTCTCCTCACCAGGATACTTCCCGATGGGAAGTAATAGACCTTGAAGGTAACTATACCCACGGGGATAGCGTCGTCGACGTCAAGGGGGAGGCCGCCAACGGCCTTCCCGGGAACGTCGTTTCAGGAGATGACGCATGTCCGCAGACATGATGCGCGCAGTGGTCCAGGACGGTTTCGGCGGCCCGGAGGTGCTGCGGGTCCAGCAGGTGGCGCGGCCGGTGCCGCTGCCGACCGAGGTGCTGGTGCGGGTGCACGCGGCCGGGATCAACCCGGTGGACTGGAAGACCCGGGGCGGCACCGGAATGGCCGGCCTGCTGGGTGAGCCGCCGTTCACGCTCGGTTGGGACGTGTCGGGCGTGGTGGAGGAGGTCGGCTTCGGTGTGACCACGCTGAAGGTCGGCGACGAGGTGTACGGCATGCCGTGGTTCCCGCGCGTCGCGAACGCCTACGCCGAGTACGTGACCGCGCCGGCCCGCCAGTGGGCCCGCAAGCCGGCCGCCGTCGACCACGTGCACGCCGCCGCCGTGCCGCTGGCGGCACTGACCGCCTGGCAGGCCGTCGTCGACACCGCCAACGTGCGGGCCGGCCAGCGCGTCCTGGTCACCGCCGCGGCCGGCGGGGTGGGCCACTTCGCGGTCCAGTTCGCCCGGCACCTGGGCGCCCACGTGATCGCCACCGCCAGCGCCGCCCGCCACCCCTGGCTCAAGGAACTCGGCGCCAACGAGACCATCGACTACACCACCACCCGTTTCGAGGGCGCCACCGCCGACGTCGACGTGGTGATCGACCTGGTGGGCGACGCCCACGATCAGACCAGCACCCGCTCGCTGAAGGTGCTGCGTCCCGGCGGCCTGCTGGTCGCGATCCCGGCCGGCGTCTCGCCGGAGCTGGCACAGGCCGCCGAGGCGGCCGGCGTGCGGGTGACCCCGTTCCTGGTCGAGCCGGACGGCGCCGCGCTGAGGACGATCGCCGACCTGATCGACGCCGGCGAGGTCGCCATCGAGGTGGAGGAGACCTTCCCGCTCGAGCAGGCCGGCGCGGCCCACGCCCGCGGCGAGGCGGGCCGAACCCGCGGCAAGCTCGTCCTGACCCTCACCAACTGACCGCCCCGGCAACCGTTCTGGAGTGACACCGTGTACTACGAGATCCGCCGCTACCAGGCCCAGCCCGGACGCCGCGAGGAGTGGGTCCGCTACATGGAGGACGTGGTCATCCCGTTCCAGGCCTCGCTGGGCATGGACGTGACCGCCTCCTTCGTCGACGACCGGGACGAGGACGGCTACGTGTGGATCCGCCGGTTCGAGGACGAGGCCCAGAGCGAGGCTCTGAACGCGGCGGTCTACCACCACGACCGCTGGAAGAACGAGATCGGCCCGGTCGTCTACGGCCTGCTGATCCCCGAGAAGTCCGTCGTCAGCCGCGTCACACCCACCCCCGCCTCACCCCTCCAGTGACCCGCGACACCCGCAAGCCGGCGGTCTGGTGCCGGCTCCCGCGCAACCCACGGGGACCGGCCCTCGCCGTATCCGGCCGGGCCGGGGTGACCGGGCGGTGCCACCCCTGGGCGGGCGCCGGCGACGATGCCTCCCACGTCGACGGAGTCCGGATGCCCACCGGCGACCGCAGCCGGTCAGGGCTCCGCTGCGGCGCCTTCCGGTCCGTCAGCATCGCCGCAGCCTTGCTACTTCCCAGCGGGAAGTACCTGCCCTTGCGGGTAACCACTCCCTCGGCCCTGCGGTCGCAACCACGACGGGACGAACCCAGCGGATCGGGTCCCCGGGTTCCCGTACGGACACCGGCCACCACGACCCCTCGTCACCGGCCGGCGCGATCACGCACCACAACCCCCAGAAAGCAGCCATGACCAACGCACCCCTCACCAAATCCACCTCCGCCGCCTCCATCACCCTCGAGGCCGCCAATGCCCTCATCCAGGCGGTGCGGACCGCCGCCACGGAGATCGGGTTCGAGGCGTCCGTGGCCGTCACCGACGCCGGCGGACACCTCAAGGCGTTCCAGCGCACCGACTCCACCCCGTTCCTCGCCAGCGAGGTCGCCGTCGACAAGGCGTGGACGGCGGCGTCCTTCGGCTACCCCACCCACGTCTGGAACAACTACCTGGGCGACCCCAACGTCGCGCCCCTCGCCCACCACCCCCGCCTCATGGCCGTTGGCGGCGGCTACCCGATCCTGGAGGACGGCAAGCTCCTCGGCGGCCTGGGCATCTCCGGCGGCACCTACGAGCAGGACCAGCAGGCCGCCGAGGCGGCCCTGAAGGCGCTCGGCTTCGAGCTCCCCGCCTGACGAAGGCCCCATCCGGTGGCCCTGGCCGAGCGTCCGCAGCCGGCGCCGCAGCCAGGGCCGCCGAACTCACCTCCACAGGTGCGTGCGTAGGTACGACGCCCGGTGTGCTGCGGGCGGGGTGGCCTGATCATCACGGAGGGCACGTACATCGGCCACCCGGCGGCCGGCGACAACGACCGCGTGCCTGCGTTCCTCGGTGACGATGCGTTTCATGGCGCAGTTGGCGGCGTTCACCAGGGCCCGGTGGGCTGTGGCCGCCCGGGGGCGGGCGAGGTCGAAGACCGTGGTGGTGAGGACGGCGACGGTGCGTCGGTCGGTGTAGATGACGCGGCGGACTCACTACGGGTGGGTGTGGGGGATGTCGTGGTGCAAACCGTGCGGGTCGGTCCTGGCCGAGGGTGCTCTGGAGGATGGAGGACTCCAGACCTCTGACGTGCGTTCACCCGGATGGCCCGTACGCGGAGACGAGCCGACAGGTGTCCTCGACCCTGGAATCCCGGGTGTCGCCTGACGCCCTCGCACCGAAGGAGTGGCATGCGAATATCCTGCAAGTCGCGCCGCAACTTGAACATCGTCCGTTGGGGGGCGGCATTTCTGGCGGTATCGGGAACCACCTCCGTCCTGGCGGCCGTAACGGTGCAGGCTGGTGGTCCGAGCGGTGATCCCGGCGGGGAGAAGCCCACCATCGTGCTCGTACACGGCGCCTTCGCCGACGCGTCGAGCTGGAACGGTGTCGTGGAGCGGCTCCAGAAGAACGGCTACAGGGTGGCCGCACCGGCCAACCCCCTCCGCGGCATTCCCCAGGACTCGACCTACCTTGCGAGTTTCCTGAAGTCCGTGAAGGGACCGATTGTCCTGGCTGGTCATTCCTATGGCGGAGAGGTGATCTCGCAGGCTGCCGTCGGAAACGACAACGTCAAGGCCCTTGTGTACATCAATGCGATCATGCCCGATGTGGGAGAGTCGTTCTCCAGCCTCTCGGCGAAGTTCGCTCCCCCTGAACTCACCACGGCTTTGAAGCAGGTGCCCTTCCGGAACGGCGACGGCACTACCGGCACGGACGTTTATGTACAGCCGGACAGACTGCACACGGTCTTCGCTGCGGACCTGCCCACGAGTCAGACCGATGTTCTGGCAGCTACACAGCGTCCGATCGCGCTGTCGGCGTTCACGGATAAGCTCACCGGTGCCGCATGGCGGAACAAGCCCGTTTACGCCCTTGTCGGCAAGCAGGACCGGGCGATCAACCCGAGCCTGGAGCGCTTCGAAGCGAAGCGGGCGAATGCGCGCAAGACAGTGGAGATCGACTCCTCGCACGTGTCCCTAGTATCCCAGCCGCAGGCGGTGAAAAATCTGATCGTCGACGCCGTCGAGGACTACATGCGGAAATAGGGCAACCGCTCGAACTGGCCAGGGGCGCCAAGACCTCGGCGGCAGGTGGCCAGATTCGCATCCTCAAGGAGGGGAATTTCTTTGCGAGTTGGCTCGGATGCCAGGAACCTCTTCGATCTGAAGCGGTTCCTGGTGTCCGTACATCCGGGCTGCTCGCACCTGCATCACGAGTTCCTCGCTCTCGCTGGCAAGCAGGAAAGCGGCTTGGGCCGTGCAGTGCGGGCAGGAAATGGGCTCTGGCGTCGGTCAGCGCGGCCGCCGCTCCGGGTATCACCATGTTCGCGTGCCTGCACTTGCCGCGAATCTGGTGCCGTGGCGCGTGATCGGCAGCGGGTGTGGTGGCCGTGTGGCGGGTCGCTCGCTGTAGGACAGAGGGGTTCCGGCTGGCCGGGAAGGTAGGGCTCCCGACGATGAGCGCGCCGCTTCGCGGGACGAACGAGAGCGCAAACGGGTGAAGTGCGGGTCTTTTCAGGTGGTCATACCGTGGATTCATGGCTATCGCAACGACGAGTCCCGTGACAGGTGAGGTCCTCAGGAGGTTCGACGAACTGACTCCTGAGGAGCTGGAGGACAAGCTCGCCCGTGCGGCGGCCGCGGCCGCCTCGTACCGGCTGACGAGCGTCGAGGAGCGGGCGGGATGGCTGCAGCATGCAGCGGCATCACGCCGGAGATGAACATGTACCACGAGGAGGTCTTCGGCCCCGTGGCGCAGGTGTGGACGGTGCCCTCCCTGGAGGAAGCCCTGCGGGAAGCCAACGGGTACCCCTACGGCCTCGGGTCGAATCTGTGGAGCGAGGACGAGGCCGAACGCGAACTGTTCGTCCGCGAGGTGCAGTCGGGCATGGCCTTCATCAACGGCAACACGACCAGCTACCCCGAGATCCCCTTCGGTGGTGTCAAACGCAGTGGCTACGGACGTGAGCTGTCCGACCTCGGGATGCGGGAGTTCATGAACGCCAAGACCGTCTGGATCGGCCAGGACGCCTGAATTCCCGGTACCGGGCGGCAAGTCGACACCACTGGCACGCGCGCCGGCCGTCGCGGCGCGGGCCCACCGGGCGGATGGAGGCGCGACGATGAGCGGAGCGAACCAGCCCCCGTCGTCCGGGCAGAGAAGGCCCGTGGTCGCAGTGCTCGGCACGGGCACCATGGGGGAGGCCATGGCGCGCAACATCGCGGCGGCGGGCCTGGGACTGCGCGTGTGGAACCGCAATCGCGCCGCCGCCGAACCGCTGGCCGACGCCGGCGGCGCGGTGTGCGACACGCCGGCCGAGGCATGCCGCGGCGCCGACGTCGTACTGACCGCGCTTGCGAACGAGAAGGTGGTCGCCGACGTGATGGACCGGGCTCGCGACGGCATGGGCGGCCACACGGTGTGGGTGCAGACGTGCACGGTGTCCCCGGACGGGGGCCGCCGTCTCGCGGACCAGGCGGCCCGCCTGAACGTCGCGTACGCCGAGGCACCCCTCCTGGGAACCAAGGAACCGGCTGTGGCCGGTACTCTGACCGTCCTGGCCGCGTCCCCGCAGCAGGAGGCACGGGAAGAGGTGCGACCGGTCCTGGAGGCAGTGGGTTCACGCACCGTGTGGCTCGACGAGGTCGGCCAACCGAGCAGCCTCAAACTCGCCTACAACGCCTGGGTCCTGACCACCGTCGAGGGCATCGCGGAGTCCCTCACCCTCGCCCGCACCCTCGGGGTGGATCCCCACCTGGTCATCGACGTCATCGACGTCATCGACGGCAGCGGCCTCAACAGCCAGTACGTCCAGAGCAAGGGCCCGAAGATGATCGACGACGACCTCGACACCCCCTCCTTCCCCCTCGAAGCCGCGGCCAAGGACGCCGACCTGATCACCGACACCGCCCGCGCCGCCGGCCTGCACCTGGGCATCGCGGAAGTCGTACGCGAACGCCTCCACCTCGCGGCCGACGACGGACTCGGCCGCGCGGACGTCGCCGCGACCTACCGCATGCCCCGCCAGGCCGCATCCTGACCGGGCCGTCCCGTCGAGAGAGGCCATGGAGGAACGATGACCCGTGCCGGCATCGCCGCCGCGCGCTCGAGCA
The DNA here is from genome assembly GCF_039533515.1 of Kitasatospora cystarginea. NCBI lineage: Bacteria > Bacillati > Actinomycetota > Actinomycetes > Kitasatosporales > Streptomycetaceae > Kitasatospora > Kitasatospora cystarginea. The sequence continues at coordinate 10,732 of NZ_BAAATR010000025.1, forward strand.
CAGCGCAACTGGCGGAGATCATCCCCCAGGTCGACGACGAGCAATGGGACCTGCCGTCCGCGTGCGACGGCTGGCGCGTCATCGACGTGGTGGCCCACCTCGCGGCCCTCGCCTCCGAGGCGGTGGACCCGCCGCCACCCAACCCCTCACTGCCGAAGAACCGCGAGCGCTACCACGACCTGCGCGTCGACGAGCGCCGTGGCTGGAGCCATGCCGACGTCCTCGACGAGTGGCGGCGCAGCACCCCCCAGCAGCTGGACCTCCTGGAAGCGGCCCAGGAACCACCCGGGGCCGACGCGCCCGTCGAGGTGCCCGGGCTCGGGACGTATCCGCGCCACCTTCTGGCGAACACCATGGCGTTCAACGTCTTCTGCCACCTGCGCAACGACATGCTCGCCCCCGACGGCCCGCTCCCGTTCACCCTGCCGGAACCGACCGACGACCTGGTCGCCCCCGCCGTCGAGTTCATGCTCGCCGGCCTCCCCCAGATGCAGGGGCCCGAACTCACCGCCACCGTCCGCCGGCCCCTCGTCCTCGACCTGACCGGGCCGGGCGCCACCACAGTCACCATCCTCCCCGCGACCTGGCCGGACGGGCAGCTGACCGTGGCACCTGGTGCGGACGCCACCACCCGGGTCCACAGCACGGCACTCGACTTCATCGCGTGGGCCACCACCCGCAAACCCTGGCGCGACCACTGCCGCATCACGGGGGACGCATCCGCCGCGACACCGTTCCTCGACTGCCTCGACATCATTTAGCAGAGGACTGCTATGTCCGAGGAAGGCCAGGCGTTGCGGGGATTTCCGTTCGTATCGGGTGGTTGATCCCTGTTTCCTACCACGCTCGGCTGACCAGCTCCGTGGGTTTGCAGCTCGCCCCTTTCGGGCGCCTTCTGCATCATGTGTCCAGTCCGCTGCTCAATCAGATTTCTGCACCTCGAGATGACTCATCGCCGAAAAGAAGACGCGTTCATGTCGTCCAGCCTCTATAGGGTGGGCGTCGAGATTCTATAGACGTTTCACGATGTCGATGTATACACGCCCCGATCGGCCACGACTTGCAGCTTCCAAGGCTCCTGCTCACACTTGCGGTGTACGTTTAAAGGGGTCATCCCACGCCCTTTCTGGGGCGGCGTCTTCCAGCAGGAGCGTCCTATGGCCAAGATCCTGTGCGTGCTGACCGGCGCGAGCTACTGGACCCTGAAGGACGGACATCGACACCCCACCGGATACTGGGCCGAGGAGTTCGTGGCGCCCTACAGCGTGTTCACCGACGCCGGACACGAGGTCACCGTGGCAACGCCGAACGGGGTCGTCCCCGTCGTAGACACGATGAGCCTGGAGCCCCGCATGGCGGGCGGCGAGGAGAACGCCCTCCGGGAGGAGGCCGTCATCGAGTCGGCGGATGAGCTGCGGCATCCCATCTCCCTCACGGAGGTGCGCCTTGAGGACTATGACGCGGTCTATTACCCCGGAGGGCACGGCCCGATGGAAGACCTCTCTGTCGACCCCGACTCCGGGGCACTGCTGCGAAAGGCGCTCGCTTCCGGCAGGCCGCTCGGCATCGTCTGTCACGCCCCGGCTGCTCTCCTCGCGACCCGTGACGCAAACGGCGACACACCCTTCGCGAACTACCGTGTGACGGGCTTCTGCAACGAAGAGGAGGCCGGCGTCGGTTTCGCCGACAAAGCCAAGTGGCTCCTGGAGGACGAGCTGAGGAAGCTGCCCACCCGGTATTCGCGAGGTCCTGCCTGGGAGCCCTACACGGTCGTGGACCGCAATCTCTTCACAGGCCAGAACCCCGCTTCCTCTGGCCCTCTCGCCAAAGAGCTCGTCAAGGCTCTGTCCTGACCGGGGTGAGTCCAGGGGGCGTCACCGTCCGTTGCGTCATCCAGGCGGCCCGCCACACCCACCGCTGGGACACCCGCCCTTCCACCCGCCGCCTCAAGTAACCCCTCTGCTGCCAGAGCCTCTGAAGCGCACGAAGTCAGCTATCTGGAGTGTCAGTTCCGGGCCATAGCGCCAACGTCAACTTCGGATCAGGTTCCTCGACTATCAGCAGCGGTAGCGCCGGTCACCACGATCATGATCAGCTCCTGCTCCGTGATTGCGAGCCAAGAGCCGCGCCTGTGACCTTCGGCAATGGTGGTCGACGCAGCACTATGTGCAAGGGGGCAGTCGAGGCCGACGTGGAGGTGCCGATGAGAGTCGTGTTCGTGCACGGGGCGTGCGTGCGGGACGGGTCGTGGTGGTGGCACCGCACCGCCGAGCTGCTGCAGGAGCGGGGGGTGCCGAGCGTGGCCCCGGCGCTACCGAGCTGCGGCGAGGCGGGCCTGCCTGGCGGCGTCGGCGGTCCGGGGCTGCCCGAGGATGTTGCCGCGGTGCGGCAGGTGCTGCAGGCCGGCGACGAGCCGACCGTCGTGGTCGCGCACAGCTACGGCGGTGTCGTCACCGCGGAAGCCGCTGCGGGAATCGGGTCGGTGCGCCATCTGCTGCTGGTCTCCAGCTATCTGCCCGAGGTCGGGCAGAGCCTGTCGGAGTTCGGGGACGGCGGCCCTGCCCCGTTCCTCGACGTCGACCCCGATGCCGGCACGTTCGGGGTCCGCCCCGAGCTGCTCGTGGACACGTTCCTGCAAGACTGCGACCCCGAGGTCCAGGCACTGGCGGTGAACCACCTCGCCCGGCAGAGCGTGCAGGTGACCGGGCAGCCGGTCGGGGCGGCCGCATGGCAGCAGTTGCCCTCGACGTACCTCGTCTGCGCTCAGGACCGGGGCACCCCGCCGCCGCTGCAGCGCGAGTTCGCCCGCCGAGCCGGCAACGTCGTTGAGCTCGACGCCGGCCACCACCCGTTCCTGTCCCAGCCCGCAACGGTCCGGGACCTGCTGCTGAGCCTGTGACGGCAGTTCGTGACGTGCGGGGCGGTGCGGGGCGCTCAGAAAGCGGCCGGCTCGGGCCCGTCGGGGCGCCAGGTGGTGCCGCGGCGTTCATGGGCGAACAAGTCCTCCACGGCGTGGGCGATCTGCGGACCCACTTCGCGCTCCAGCAGGTACAGGCCGAGGTCGAGGCCGGAGGTGACCCCGGCGGCGGTGATCAGGTCGCCGTCGTCGACGACGCGTGCGCGGACGGCGTGGACGCCGGTCGCGTCGAGCAGGTCCAGGCCCAGGTGGTGGGTGGTGGCGTGGCGACCTTGGAGGAGGCCGGCCATGGCCAGGACGAGCGAGCCGCCGCAGACCGTCGCCACGGTGATCCGCGCGTCCTCGATGGCGGCCTTGAGCAGCACCGGCAGCTCGGTGTCCAGCACGCGGGCCAGCCGGAGCGCGATAGCGTCCTCCTGCGCACCGTCGTCTTCGAAGTCCGCGGCGTCGACGGGATCGCCGACGCGCCCGGAGCCACCGGGGACGAGGACGACGCCGGGACGACCCGGGTCGAGGGCGCCAGTGGCTCGCAGCGACAGGCCGCCGGTGCCACTGACGACCTCCCGCGGGCCCTCGGCGCTGACCAGCTCCACGCTGACGGCGCCCCCGGAGGCGGTCCCGCCGGCATGGAGGACCTCGAACGGCGCGATGGCGTCAAGCGGGTCGAACCCGTCGAACAACACGATCTGGACGTGCATGTGAGTGTCTTTCGTCGGACTGGGAGCCGGCGGTCGCCGACTTCGCCTCGATGCTAGGAGCCGGTGCGCTAAGCGGGGATGGGCTCGAATGACACATTCCAACGGGATCTCGCCACGAGTCGCCTGTCGTCGCTCAGAGCTGCGCGTCGGCGGCGTCCGGACCACCCCGCGTGGCTGCAGCAGTGATCCGACAGCGTTCGAGGCAGAGTTCCTCAGCCGTGCTCGCTGCTGCGGAAGGTGGCGCGGTAGCTCTGCGGCGTGGTGCCGGCGACCCGTTTGAAGCGCTCGCGGAAGGCCGTCGGGGAACCGAAGCCGGCCTGGTCGGCGATGCGCTCGATGGTGTGGTCGGTGTTCTCCAGCAGGAACTGCGCCCGCCGCACCCGGGCTCGCAGCAGCCACTGCAGCGGTGTGGTGCCGGTCTGCTCGCGGAACCGACGGCTGAAAGTGCGCGCGCTCATGCCGCTGCGCCGGGCCATGAGGTCGAGCGTCAGCTCCTCACCGAGGTGCTGCTCCATCCAGGCGAGCACCGGTTCGAGCGTGGAACCCTGCGGGACCGGTGGTTGGGGATGGACGATGAACTGGGCCTGGCCCCCTTCGCGTTCCAGCGGGGTGACCGCCAAGCGGGCCGCATCGGCGGCCACCGCGGAGCCGAAGTCGCGGCGGATCATGTGCAGGCACAGGTCCAGCCCCGCCGAGGCCCCTGCGGAGGTGAGCAGTTGCCCGTTGTCGACGTAGAGGACGTCGGGCCGCACCTCGACCGCGGGGAAGCGTCGGGCCAGATCGGGGGCGGCGACCCAGTGCGTGGTCGCCGCCAGCCCGTCGAGCAGTCCGGTCGAGGCGAGGTCGAAGGCGCCGACGCAGATCGAGGCGATCCTGGTGCCCCGGGCCGCCGCCGCGCGCAACGCCTCCAGCACCTCCTCACCCGGCGGGGGCGCGCCCTCCGCACGACCGGGAACGATCACGGTGTCGGCGTCGGCAAGCCCGTCCAGGCCCCAGGGGGCGGTGATCACGAATCCGGCTGCCGGGATCTGCGCACGAGGCGCGCACACGCGCACTTGGTAGGGGCGGCGCCCGTCCGGCAGCCGGACCCGGGCGAACACCTCCAAGGGCGTGGACAGGTCGAAGGGGATGACCTGGTCGACTGCCAGAACCGCGACGGTGTGCACCTATGACTCCTCACCTTCCGGACACCACGACGACCCTCTCTGTCCTACGGTTCGCGATGGCGCAGGTCAAAGGATTGGCGAGATTCCGGTGACTTCTGTCATTCCAGCCGCTGGGAGTCGGTGGCTCTCCGTTCCTAGGCTCCGATGCCGGTTGTCCCTCTCTCGGGACTCCACCGCTTCCCGCCCAGCACGTGAGAAGGCGTACCAAGATGCCAACCCTGCCCCTTTGTCCCTTGCCCGACGTCCACCCGCACCGTGGTGAGGGCGCGGCCCGATGACCAGCTCGTGCTCGTTCTCCAAGACGTTGAAGTGCTGATCTTGGTCGGCTTCGGCGGCTAGGGTGATGGCGTGTCTGTGACCCAAGATCGTGACGATGTCGTCGAGCAGCTCGAACCGTTCCGCCGGGAACTGACGGCCTACTGCTACCGGATGCTTGGTTCGGCGTTCGAGGCTGAGGACGCCGTGCAGGAGACGATGGTCCGGGCCTGGTCGAAGTTCGACGGTTTCGAGGGCCGTTCGGGGCTGCGTACCTGGCTGTACCGGATCGCGACCAACGTCTGCCTGGACATGGCCCCGGCCGCTCAGCGTCGTGCCCGGCCGATGGACCTGTCCCCGCCGGGCTCGGCCACCGCGCCGAACCTCGCGCAGTTGGAGGAGCGGATCTGGGTGGGGCCGATCCCGGACGAGCGGGTGCTCTCCGGCGACCCCGCCGAGGCCGCGGTGGGCCGGGAGACGATCCGGCTGGCCTTTGTCACGGCGCTGCAGAGGCTCCCGGCCCGCCAACGCGCCGTGCTGATCCTGCGTGAGGTGCTGGCCTGGTCGGCGGCCGAGACCGCCGAACTGCTGGAGACCTCCGTCGCCTCGGTGAACAGTGCCCTGCAGCGAGCGCGGGCCACGCTCGCCGACAACGGCGGCGTGCCGGAGAGCGACACCTTCAAGCCGCTGGATGAGACGCAGCAGGCTCTGCTGGCGAGGTACGTCCGGGCGTTCGAGGCGTTCGACATCGAGGGGCTGCAGAGGCTGCTGCACGAGGATGCAGTTCTCAACATGCCGCCGTACCAGATGTGGGTGCGGGGAGTGGTGGAGCTGGGCGAGTGGTGGCTCGGCGCCGGCTGCGGATGCCGGGGATCGCGGATGATTCCCGTGGAGGCGAACGGCACGCCCGCGTTCGCACAGTACCGGCCGGCCGAGGACGGCAATGGGTGGACTCCGTGGGGCATCACACTGTTGGAGATCACCGACGGGCGGATCAGCACCATGACCAATCACATGGACACCGAGCGGTTGTTCCCGTTGTGGGGACTTCCCATGCGGCTGACCGCCGACGGCACGGGAACGTGACTCACCGGCCTCGGGCTCGAACACCTCACCTGGCCGGTCAGCGCCAGCACTCTCGTCCGCGGTCCGACACCGCGCAGCACCAGGTACCGTGCGGGACTCTGCGCGGTAAGCCGCAGCCGGACCAGGTGGATGAGGCCGGCATGGGCCACTCGACGTCGGACACGTCGCAGGCTACGACTGCCACGTCCGGACGGTGTATCAGCAGCACGGCCGGCTGATCGCACAGGAACGGCCCAGTGCGGGGAGGGGGCGGGCTGGGGGTGAACTCCACGGGCTCCGTATCAGCTCAGACCGCCGGAACGGGTCGGCTTCACCGCTGCACGCCGCGAGTGGGGCTATGTCGTGCCCACCGATCCGCAGGTCACCGGGCTCGGTTCGGTGCGGCCCCCGTCGGGTGTGGCGATCGTGCCCGCCGGTGAGGCGGAGGAGGGCCCGCTGCGCGCCCTGGACCGCATCATCCGCGACGAGGTCGAGGCCGCCGCCGGATGGCAGATGATGCCGGCCGAGGTGCTGCCCCGCCCGGTGGGGACCACCCTGCTCGACCCGTCGAAGTACGCGGTGGCGCGGCAGTTGGGCCAGTACGTGGGACTGGTCCGGGTGGCATCGCTCGCCCGGCAGCCGCGGATCGGGCTGATCGCCGTCCGGGACAGGTAGCGCGAGAGCTCTGAAGTCGATGTCGGGGCGGGCGTCGTGGTCGTCGGGTGCGATGCCGAGCGGGTCGATGATCCACCCCCCCCGGTCCGTAGTCGGCGCACGACGTCGTCACCGACGCGACAGCTGTCTGTCGATGCCGATGGCCAGGCCCCGGCACGAGAAGCCGGAGAACGTCCGCCGCTACTTCAGTCCTCCCCGGAGGCGATTGCCGGGCTCACCAGCCTGCTCGCCCCCGGCGACAGGCGGCGCTGAGTCGGGACACGGCCGTGCGTGCCCTGCCGTCAATTGTCGGAAAGTTGCGCAGGGACGGGTTTCAGTCCGTCCAGGGTGAGGTCGAGGAGGCGTTCGGCCTGCTCTCGCTGTTCGGGCTTCGCCGAGGTGAGGGCGATGCCGGCGAGGGCGGCAAACATGTCGGTCGGGCTGATGTCCGTCCGGATCGTTTCAGCAGCGGTGCAGGCGTCCATCAGAGAGGTGATGGCGGTTTGGATCATGTTGTGGCTGTGGGCGTGGGGGTTGCTCCCCGAGGCGGCCGCGGCTCGCAGGGCGTCGGCCATGCCGAGTTTGGCAGTGGCGTAGTCCATGAAGAGGCGGGTCCATGCGCGCAGGGCTTCGAGGGGCGGTTTCGTCGCCAGGAGGTCCGGGACGACATCGCACAGCTGGGCTACTTCGTTGCGGTAGGCCGCCTCAACCAGAGCCTCCCGGGTGGGGAAGTTGCGGTACAGGGTGGCCGTACCCACGCCGGCTTCCCTCGCGATGCGCTCGAGGTGCGCATCCAGTCCTTCCTCCGTGAACACGCGTACCGCGGCGGTGAGGATCTTGTCCCTATTGCGTTGTGCGTCGGCTCTCAACGGGCGTCCGGCGTCTCGAGCCATCGGTGCGTCCCTTCCTCTTCCGTTTGCTAAGTGGAGGGGCGCCCACTTAATCTGCAACAAGTGGCGGCGCCTCCACTTTCACTGTAGGGCATGGCCTGGCCTGCCCGAATTCCTCCACTTGGAAGGACTGACGATCATGTCGGGAATCGAGGGCAAGGTCGTGGCAATCACGGGTGCCAGCAGCGGCATCGGCGAGGCGACCGCTCTGCTGCTTGCCGAGCGAGGCGCCAAGGTCGTCCTCGGAGCACGCCGACCGGAGCGGCTCGAAGCCCTGGGCGCCCGGATCGCCGAAGCCGGCGGCGAAGCCGCGTGGGCTCGCACCGACGTCACGCTGCGCGAGGACCTGTCCGGACTCGTCGAACTGGCGCGTGACCGGTTCGGCAAGATCGACGTCCTGGTCAGCAACGCCGGGATCGGCCTGATCTCTCCGCTGGACGACCTCCGGGTCGAGGACTGGGAGAAGATGATCGACGTCAACTTCAAAGGCGTCCTGTACGGGATCGCAGCCGCACTGCCGGTCTTCAGGGAGCAGGGCTTCGGACACTTCATCAACACCGTCTCCACGGCCGGACTGCGCATCGTCCCGCTCCAGTCGGTGTACGCCGCAACCAAGAACGCCGTGCGAACCCTCTCGGAGGGGCTGCGCCAGGAAGCCGGCGACAGCCTGCGAGTGACCGTCGTCTCACCCGGCGTCACGCGCACGGAGTTCACGGATTCGATGGCACCCGAGATGAAAGCCCGGATCAACGACTCCATGGGCAAGATCGCGATCTCTCCGGACGCCATCGCACGTGCCATCGCCTTCGCCATCGAACAGCCGGACAGCGTAGACGTGGGCGACATCGTCGTCCGTCCTACCGCGCAAGGCTAGAGTCGCGCGCGCCGCCACCCCCTGGGGGTGGCGGTCTCGGTGCTGACGACCTGGCGTTTCCCCGGTGGGCCAGACTTCCGGTCGATGGAGCCGGAGTGATGGTTCAAGCTCCCGGCCCGGTGGTCTGCCAGGGGGCGAAGGCGTTGGCCACCGAGGCCATCGCCGGGCGCAGGTCCGGGAAGTGACGCAGCAGTACCGAGCTCATGGTGTTGTCCTCGATCCAGTCGAGTCCGGCCTGCGTGTAAACCTGGGGGGTGAAGTCCCTGGTGAGGAACCGGTCGCTGTTCAGCCGGCGCGAGGCCATCAGGATGAAGATGCGGAAGGCGGTGTCGCTGAAGGCGAAACCCTCGGGGCGGCGCTCGGCGAACATTCCGACCATCAGGTCCACCCGCTCGATGTCGCCCTGGTAGACGAGGCTCAACTCCCTTGCCAGGTCGGGATCCTGGGCCAGCGACTCGAAGTCCTTCGCGGGGCTGAGGTGGAGCAGGCGTCGGAACTCGTTGTACCTGGGCACGCCCAGTTCACGGATCCGCAGGATGTCGACGGCGCCCAGGTCGACCAGCTTCCCGTCGGGCCGCTCGAACTCCTGCATGAACCTTGGGTAGTTGTGCAGCGTCACCAGCCCGGGATGGGCCGTGCCGAACGAGTAGAAGAGATCGGTCAGCGAGTGCTTCGCCAGCAACTCGTAGGCGCGCGGCCCGGCCAGCTCCCGGAACGTCGCCTCCTGCAGCACGGTGTCGTCGCCGGCGGAGCGGAAGGACCAGTCGTCGCGGATCAGCGGATGCATCCGGTAGACCGCGGTGAACTCCTCGGTGAGCGCGTACGGGACACCGAAGTGGTCGGTCCGCCCTCCGACGATGCCGCTGAGCACCTCGCTGCCGCTGATCCGGCCGAAGAGCCGGTGCACGCGCTCACCGAGGACTCCGTACCAGTTGGCCCGCAGTGCGGCGACCGTCGTCGGATGGCTGACCACCGCCGGGGTCCACTCGACCGTGTGGATCTTCGCGAGCAGGGCGGCGATGACCAACCGGGCCCGCTGGAAGAGCTGTTCGTCCGTCCACTTCGGGAACTCGTCCTGCAGTCGGCCGCAGACGGCGTTGTGCTCCAGGACGAACAGCCGGTGCATCATCGCCAGGCCCAGCCAGAACCCCGCGGTGTTCGCCGGATCCTGCTCGGGGTCGTCGAAGAACATCGCGCCGTTCTCGGGCTCCCGCAGCCTGCCGCCGTCACCGGTGCGCAGGCGCCGCTGCGCCTCCAGGCTGTCGCCGTAGAGCTGGGAGGCGTCCCACCAGTGGGTGCTCTGGTTGAGGTAGCTGGGCGGAAGACCGTCACCCGGCTGCCTGGTCGGGTCGGGGATGGTCCTCGGCACCAGCATCGGGCGGGTGGGCCAGGGATCGTCGTCGACCAGCTCGATCCGCCATGGATCCGCCATGGTGCCCGGCCCGTGGGTGAACCAGTCCCGGATCATGAACTGCAGCCAGGCCGCGACCAGTGAGTTGACCGACTCCGCAGGCACGAACTCGCGCCGGGTGAGCAGCGCGCGACTCACCTCGCGGGGGCTCGGCGCCAGCAGCTGCGGCTCGGGCTCGGGGAAGGTCCGCTCGGGCGGGACGTTGCGGCCGAAGCGCGAGTCGGCCATGCCCATCCGCGGGCTGCCCAGGTCGTTGTGAGTGCCGTCGGCCGAGCGCTCGATGGTGTCGCGGGCCCGGCGCGGCTCGATCGGCGGCAGATCGACCGCCGGATAGTCGGTGGTGTCGAAGAGGTTCTCGCGGCGCAGCAGATCCCGCAGGCCCTTCAGCACCGCCAGACCGAGCGGGGTGGGCAGCCGGTCCCAGCCGATCCGGTGGTCCACGGTCACCGCCAGCCGTTGGTACGCCTGTCGGTACGCTCGCAGGAAGGCGGCCTCGGGGCGGGAGGCGGACGCGGCCGGCCGGCGGCCGCTCCGGGGACTGCGCTGTTCGACCATACCGGCCTCCTCGTCTCGGGCGCACAGGTGCACAGGTGCGCGGATGCGTGGCTGCGCCGGGTGCGGGTCGCCCGCGCGCCGGCCAGGTCCTTCGTGGACAACACTGTTTGCGGTGCGTCAGATGCGCAAGGCGCGGTGTGAGCCGAAGGGTGCGGGGGAGTGGTGAGTGCCGGCGCCGCTTCGGAGCGCCTGGCGGCGACCGAGGAGCGCGAGCGTTGGAGGCACTGTGGTGGACACGGCGGACGATTCCCCGAACCCGGCGGACGGCCAGGAGGGTGACACCGACTTCGACAGTCAGGAGATCCGCCTCGCCGTCGTGCTCGTCGGCGACGTGACGAACGGACGGGACGCCGCCCGCCTGGTCCGCGAGACCGTCGAGCGCTTCGGCACCCTGGACGTCGCAGTCAACAACGCCGGCGTCCTCGGGGCATTCGGCCCGGCCGCCGACGTGGACGAGGACGAGTGGCGCCGCGTCATCGAGGTCGACCTGACGGGCACCTGGCTCGCCATGAAGTACCAGATCGGCCACATGCGCACCCATGGCGGCGGTGCCATCGTCAACATCGCTTCCAACCTCGGATCAGACATCCGGGCCGGGGGGATGGTGTAGTACCGGGGCCGGGGTGCTGCTCCTCCGGCTGTCTGTAAAGCCGTTGGGGATCGCCGGGGGTGTCGCTAGCATCCAGCAGATGATCATCTCTCATGACGTATCCGGCAGTGGGCCCGCCGTGGTCCTGCTGCACTCCGCGGTGTGCGACCGGCGGATGTGGGACCCGCAATGGCAGTGGCTGGTCGACGCGGGGTACCGGGTGGTGCGGTGCGACTTCCGGGGCTTCGGTGACTCGCCGCTGGCGGACGGCCCGTACAGCGACGCCGGAGACGTCCTGGCCCTGCTCGACCACCTGGGCATCGCCTCCGCCGCGCTGATCGGCGCCTCGCACGGCGGGCGGATCGCCCTGACGGTGGCCGCGCTGCGACCGGACGCGGTCACTGCGCTGGCCCTGCTGGGGGCGGGCATGCCCGGACACGAGCCCAGCGAGACGATGCGCGCCTTCGGCGCGCGCGAGGACGAACTGCTCGAGGCTGGGGACGTGGCCGGGGCCGTCGGGCTGAACGTCGAGACCTGGCTGGGGCCGGAGGCGGGCGAGGAGGCCCGCGAGAGCGTCCGGCGGATGCAGCGACACGCCTTCGAGGTGCAGGCGGAGGCGACGTTCGGGCCGGACCGGGAGGAGGTCGACCTCGCCCGGATCACCGCCCCCACCCTGGCCATCGCCGGTGCGCACGACCAGCCGGACTTCCGCGAGATCGCGGCCGTCCTGCCCGCCCTCATCCCGAACGCCCGCCACGTCGAACTGCCCTGGGCCGGCCACCTACCGAGCCTGGATCGGCCGCAGGAGGTGGCGGGGTTGCTGGTGGGCTTCCTGCGGGAGACTGTTGGGGGCACAACAGAGGTTTAAGCGCCCGTCGGTGTCATGACCGGCCTGCTCCACGGGTGGCGGGCCCCGGTCCGGTCGGTCAGCTTCCGGCTCGTCCGGCGCTGGCTGTCTGGGCGGCTGGTTACCATCCCCGATCCTGGAACAGGAATTCGACGCGCGAGGAACCAAGGTCGAGCAGCGGGTGATTCCCGTGGGAGGTGGTGGAGCGCCGGGTTGCGCCACTGTCCCTGAGGAGGATGGCTTCGGCCCGGGCTGCCTGCGCCGGCACCGAGCGGTGCACCGCGCTCGCCCCGCAGCTGCTGCGGGAGTTGGCCCGGCCGGGGCAGGGGGCTCAGTGTGACCAGTACGGGTTGTCGACGGTCGTGTCGGCGGGGTCGCCAGGGCGGGAACAGGATACGTGGTCGGCGGCCAGGTCGCCGTAGTCCTCCCGCCTCCCCGGCTCACTTACTTCGGTCGCCCAGGCGCATCGACCTGGTTCCGGCAGGCCGCCGCTCACGCCACGGCCTGTTGCGGCAGGCGGTTGGCATCGGTCGAACCGAACGGCCGCCGGCCGTGTCGGGTGGCCCCGGGTGCGGCTTGGCTCGTGATGTGGAACCCGGCCAGTTCCCCGGCTGCCTCGACGGTGCTTCTCGCTCCCGGGAATAGTTGAAGGTTAAATTTGCTTGTTGTGACCGACGACGGCTGACAGCGAGGACGTTCATGAGCGTCTCCCGGCGGGGTCTGACCCAACGGCTCGCCGCGCATTCACGCCGTGCGTCCGACCGGCACCCGCGCGACAGTACCCGTCGCGCGCAGCGACCTTTCGAAGGAGCGGACATGGCCTACCAGACCGGACTGGCGCCCAGGATCGACGTGCGGCGCGCCGGAGAACGCTTCGCCACCAGGATCGACTGGCTCGACTCCAAGCACTCGTTCTCCTTCGGTCGCCACCGCGACCCCGCCAACACCCACCACGGACTGCTGCTGGTCAACAACGACGACATCGTGCGGCCCGGCAGCGGCTTCGAAACCCACCCCCACCGGGACATGGAGATCGTCACCTGGGTGCTGCAGGGCTCGTTGGTCCACCAGGACTCCACCGGCCACTCCGGCGTCATCTACCCCGGGCTCGCCCAGCGGATGAGCGCCGGAAGGGGCATCCTGCACTCCGAGAAGAACGACTCCTGGCGGTTGGACGGCGGCGAGGCCCACACCGAACCGGTCCACTTCGTCCAGATGTGGGTCGTCCCCGACGAGAGTGACATCACCCCCGGCTACGAGCAGTTGGAGATCGAGAACGAGTTGCTGGCCGGGGGCCTGGTCCCGGTCGCCTCCGGGATGGCCAAACACGACGGCGCCAGCGCCATCCGCATCAAGAACCGCTACGCGGCCCTGCACGCCGCCCGGTTGCGCCCCGGCCAGAGCGTGGAACTCCCGGATGCGCCGTACCTGCACCTGTTCGTGCCTCGCGGTGACGTGGCCCTGGAGGGCGTCGGACCACTCGGCCCCGGTGACGCCGTCCGCTTCACCGGCGCCGGCGGCCAGAAGGTCACCGCCGTCGAGCCCGCCGAGATCCTCGTCTGGGAGATGCGCGCCGCCATCGCCCGCTGAACCTGCCACCCATGCCCTATCGGGCCGAGCTGTCCCAGGCTCGCCGACTGATCGGTGTCACCAGGCTGCCGACGATGACCGGCGCTGGCGGGTTCGGCGAGACCCGCCTGGCGTAACGGGCTGCATGCGACATCGGACGCTCCTTCCCCGGAGGGGCCTGGGCGGTGGCCCGGGTGCGCCGGTCGTCGTCGGCCGGCGTGTTGCGCGGCATCCGGGTGTAGCGGGAGTCGGGCATGAGATCGAGCAGTTCGGCCTTGTCGGGGGCCTAGGTGGAGAGCGCCAGTGGTGAGAGGTCGAGCACCCTGGCGACTCGCCGCCTGGTGACGACTTCGACGCCCTCGGTGTCCGCGGGCTCGATGGCCACCGTGGCGGTCTCCGCTGTCGAGTGTGCCTGGCGCGGCCCCACGGGAGGGCGAGCGCGCGTGCAGGGTCTCCCGTTCGGCTCCGGTTCGTGGTCATGCGGAAATCCCGCCACGGCGATTCTCCGTACTATGTATAGTGTACATTGTACGGAGAATCGCGAACCGGATCCCGATCGGAGAGGACCCACTCTTGAAGATCAACAGCTCTGCCGTCTCGCTGACCGTCGAGGACGTCCCGGCCTCTGCCGCGTTCCTCACCGAGCACTTCGGCTTCCAGGAGCAGATGGCGGCCGACGGCTTCGTCTCGCTCGGCCGCGAGGATGCCGGACTGAACGTCATATACCTGCGCCGAGGCCTCGAGGTACTGCCGGAAGGCTTCCGTGACCAGCACGCCGCAGGCCTGATCCTGGTCTTCACCGTCGACGACCTGGCCGGTGAGGAGGCCCGACTGCAGGCGGAGGGCGTGGAGATCACCATGCCACTGCGTGAGGAGCCCTGGGGTGAGCGGCTGTTCCAGGTGACCGATCCCAACGGGGTGGTGATCGAGCTGGTCGAGTGGGCCGTCCCGGCCGCGAAGTGACCTGATCGAGAGCCGAGTCGTCGAGAACGACGGTGTCCCCGGCCTGAGTGGAAGGAATTTCTGTCCGTCTGTCGATCCACGCCTGTGAGGCCTCGGCCGGCAGCGAGGACGAGGTGCACGAGCGGCCGCTTCAGCCGGATGACGTCGATGCCGTGCTGCGCACCGGGTGCGCCCCCGCTCGTCGAGGCGGCTGGCGTCCGCCTTCGGCCCCTGTCTGTTGCTGTTCCGCGCACTTTGAGAGATCCTCAGCCATGCCCGTGATCAATTCTGGCTTCGGCATGCTGTCCGAGGACTTCGCCAGCGCCCCCACCCCTACTTCGCATGGCTGAGGGAGCAGGCACCGGTGCACTACGAGCCGGCGATCGGCAGCTACTTCCTCTCCCGTTACCAGGACGTGAAGCGGGCGCTGACCGACCACGAGGCGTTCACCACCGAGACGCTGCAGGTGCGCGCCGAACCGGTGATGCGCGGGCCGGTCCTCGCCCAGATGACCGGGGCCGAGCACACCGCCAAGCGAAAGATCGTCGTCCGTGGCTTCACGGGACCGGCCCTGCAGGACCAGATACGCGCCATCCGCGCCGACGCCGCCGAGCTCATCGCGCCCTTCCTTCCTCGGGGCCGGATGGACCTCGTCGATCGCAGACGGCGGCGTTCAGCGCGGAATCACCCAGCCCGGCGCCCAGGTCCCGGCGGCGTCGTGGCCGGGCGATGTGGCGGCGAGGTGGGCGCGGAGAGTGGCCAGCGCTGGGCGTGGGTTGTCGCGGTGCCAGAGGAGCGAGTGCGGGTAGACGGGCGTTGGTTCGGTCACCGGGATGCGGCGCAGGCCGTGGTCGGCGGGCCAGACGAGGCGGGTCTGCTCGCCCATGAAGGTGGCCAGGGCCGGGGTGTCGGCGATGGTGTCGAGGAGCGCGTCGGAGCCGAAGTTGGGGCCGGTCGCCTCGATGGTGAGGCCGAACTCGGCGGTGAGGTCGTCGTAGTAGGCGGCCCACTCGGTACCGGGGACGATGCCCGGCATCCAGATCCGGTGCCCGGCGAGCTGGGCGACGGTCACCGACCGGGCGTCCGCCAGCGCGTGGGCGGGGCCGGTGAGGAGCTGGAGCGGCTCGTCGAGCACCCGGACGGACTCGATGTCCTCGGGGAGGGGTTGGCCGGGCACGGCGACGGCGCGGAAGGACGCGTCGATCGCGCCGGACCGGATGGCGGCGACGGCCGTCTTGACGTCGAACAGCATCACCACGTCGAGGTCGATGTCGGGGTGCGCGCGGTGGAAGCCGCGCATCAGGCCCGACGCCGCGACGCGCGAGGCGATCACGTCGACGCGCAGCAGTTCGCGGGCGTGGGGTAGGAACGCCTGCCCGTCGATGGTGAGCTCGGCGCCGCGCGGGGTGCGGGTGAACAGCCGGACGCCGAGGTTGCGCTCCAGCGCGGCGATGCGCTTGGAGACGGCCTGCTGGGTTACCTCCAGCTCGGCGGCGGCCTCCTGGAACTGCCCCGCGTCGGCGGCGGCGATGAAGGTCCGGACAGTGTCGAGGTCCATGCCGATACCCTATGGCCACAACCGTTGGTTGTGGCCGGTGGCCCTTCGGTTGTTTGATCCCCGGGTATGGTCCTCGCTTTGATGCTTCCGATCGCGGATCGGTTGTGCGGGTGAGTGGCGAGGGGCGTCGGGTATGAGGAACGGGCACCGGCTGGGACATCTGCTCGGACATCGGCTGGGGCGGCGGTTCGGGTGGCTCTGGGGAGCGTACGGGACCAGCGCGCTCGGCACGTGGCTCGCCTTCGGCGCGTTCCCGCTGATCGCCATCCGGGTGCTGCACGCCGGACCGGCCGAGGTCGCCGCGCTCTCCTCCGTGGGGGCTGCGGTGGGCGCGGCCGTGGCGGTGCCGCTCGGCCCTTGGGTGGAGATCCGCCGCAAGCGGCCGGTGCTGATCGCGATGGACCTGGTGCGGTTCGCGGCGCTGCTGACGATCCCCACCGCGTTCGCGTTCGGCGTGCTCACCTTCCTTCATCTCCTGCTGGTCTCGGTCGTCGTCGCGGCGGCCGACATCACCTTCCGTGCCGCCTCCGGCGCGTACCTGAAGACACTGCTGCCGGCCGAGGACCTGCTCGTCGCCAACGCCCGGTTCGAGTCCACGGCCTGGACGACCACGATCATCGGACCGCCGCTGGGCGGCGCGGCGATCGGGCTCCTCGGTCCGGTGGCGACGGTGGTGGCCGACGCGGTCAGCTACCTGCTATCGGCCCTGGGCATCCGCGCGACGGGCGGGCACGAGCCGCGGCGCGAGCGGCGGGAGGCCGCGCGCATGCGGGCCGGGGACCTGCTCGACGGCTGGCGGTACATCCTCACCGACGCGACGCTGCGCCCGCTGTTCTTCAACACCGCCCTGTTCAACGGCCTGGTGATGGCCGCCGAGCCGCTGCTGGCCGTACTGATGCTCGGCCGATTCGGGTTCGCACCGTGGCAGTACGGCCTCGCCTTTGCCGCGCCCTCGATCGGCGGCCTGCTCGGTTCGCGGCTGGCCCGACCGCTCGTCACCCGGTTCGGGCAGCACCAGGTCCTGGTCGTGACCGGCGCACTGCGCGCGATCTGGCCCGTGGGCCTGGCCTTCCTGGGGCCGGGCACCGGAGGGCTGCTGCTGGTTATGGGCGTCGAGCTCGGGCTCATCTTCTGCTGCGGGGTCTTCAACCCCGTCTACGCCACCTACCGCCTCGAGCGCATCGCGACCGACCGGGTCACCCGCACGCTGTCCGCCTGGGCGGTGACGACAAAGGCGTCGACCGCGATCCTGACTGCCGTCTGGGGCGTCTGGGCGGCCTGCTCGGCCCGCGTACGGCCATCGGCCTGGCCGGCGTGCTCCTGCTGGCGACCCCGCTACTGCTCCCCCGTCGCGCGGCAGCGCCCCTGGCCGAGCCGGAACCGGCACCGAGCCGCGCCTGACGGGCCGCCACGGCCGTCACCGCGATCGGGCTGCGCAGCCCTTGTTCGGAGCGGTTCACCCCTCTGCGTGGAGCTCGGAGGTGAGCGCGGCGGCCTCCGCCGTGGCCGGTGGGGGTTGCATTCCTGGTGAGCGACGAGCCGTTCCCCCTGGGGGTTCGGCTCGCTGGGCAGGGCATGAACAAGCGCAGTTCTGGGCCGATGTCGGCTACACCGGCGGCCTCATCGAGTACTGCTCACCGCCCTCCGCGCCCAGCCGCTGGCTCCTGCCCGGCCGCGGATTTCGGTCTCAGGGGGTGGGCAGGCCGCCCGGGCGGGCGGGGCGGCCGAAGCGGACCGGCACACCGGGGGAGTACAGCACGCTCACCGGCGGACCGGCCGGCGACGGCAGCCCGGCGGCGGTCACCAACTCATCCTCGAAATGCAGGAGTTCGGCCCGGTGCAGCGGCCAGCGCGGGTGGGTGTTGGGCAGGTACACCGGCTGGCCGAAGAAGGCGTTGTGCATGCCCCAGCGGGCGGTCAGGAAGTGCTCGAGGGCGGTCGGCTCCTCGATCCGCTCGCCGATGTGCACCGCGATCCGGCAGCGCGCCCCGCGCGGCCCCGGCCAGCGCCGGCTGCTGGTGTAGCTGACGGTGTCCACGTCGCGGTGGATCGCCATCCGGGCCCACGCGTAGGGCAGCCGGAAGGCGCTGCGTGCGATGGCCACCGGCAGCAGCCGCGAGGCCTCCAGCGAGCGGAACACCACGCCCCGACGGCCGTGCCGGTCCACCGAGTAGAGCCGCACGTTGGTCTCCGGAAAGGTGCCGAGGTACGGGATACCCGGCATCCTGAACCAGCCCGCCCGGTACATCCGGAACGCCACCAGGCCGATGTAGGTGAGCCCGTCGTGCGTGTCCGGCGCGGTTCCGGCCGGCAGTAGCGGCGCCACGTCGACGGGGTCGGCGGCCCAGTGCAGGAACGTCAGGTCGAGCCAGGACTGGGTGAGCAGCGTGTGCGGTACTTGGCGCACCGGATCGGGCGTTATCGGCTCCACGGGGGCAGGTGTGAGCGGCATCGCATCAGCGTCGCACGCCCTTACGGTCGTCGAACCAGTAACCCCCGTGGTCGACTTCGGACAGCATAGCCATCACGGGACTCCTCACGATCGGTGCCCGCCGCCCCGGTGGCGGCGGGCACCGTAGGAAAGCCCGCGGTTCTTACCGGATTTCTTCTGGTCGAAGGGCTGCGGGAGACGTTCCAGCAGGGTGTGCAACACCGTGACAGTGTCGTAGACCGTCCTCGGGGACGGGAACGGCTCCCTGGGCTCGGGGTCATTGCCCCGCTGGGCGCGGTGGTTGAGCGCGCGGATCTTCTCCGCAGCAGCACAGGCGACCTCGACGGGAGTGCGATTCGACTTCATGCCGCTCATCGTGCGGCTGCCGGATGCCGCGAGGGAGCAATCTACGCCGGCCGACCGCCGACCGCTCGCTCAGCCCGCGTAGGTGACCTGCACGACCGTGACCGTGCCGGTCTTCTCCCCGACCAGAACCACGGCTTGGATGTGCCCCCGGGCGATCGTGCGCATCACCCCGTCGTCCGCCCCGTACGGCATGGAGGCACGCAGCGGGTCGGCGAGGCAGTCGAGGAGACACACGGCCAGGTCGGCCCGGCCGTGGTCCGGGAGAGCCTGGTAGATGGCGAGCTGATCAGGGCCGAGCCGAAGGTGCCAGGTCATGCCGCGCCCCGCGCGCGGGGGGCGGGCTGGGTACCCAGCGGTGCCTGGTCCAGCCAGCGCAGCAGCTCGCCGGTGATGTCCACGCTGCCAGCCTCAACCTCGGAAGGGAGCTCGCCGTGCGCAAGGTAGTGAGTACGCAGGCCCTCGAGACGGACCCGGTCGGCCTCCTGCTGCTCGACCACCGCGACCCAACGGCCGAGAACCGCCGGGAGTTCGTCGACCGGCGCCCGGTTCACGTCCCGAATGAAACTTCGCTGCGCCTCTGGATGCGGCAGCGCACCACGCAGAGCATCGATCGTCCACCTGCTACTCACCGCTACGCTCCCTCGGGCCGGGGTTGTTCGAGCACCGAGATTAGCGCACAACTCCTTGCTCCTGGGGGCGGGTTCGGGTCATCAGCGGCCGCTGATCGGCTGGCCAGCCCCAGCGCAGCACCGACGCACGACCTGCTGCGCCACTGTGGACTGGTTTCACGTTCCTGGGCGGGGAAGCGCTCCAGACGGTGTTCTCCGGAGCGCGGTCTCGTGCCGCATCAGACGGCGTTCACCTCGGTCCTGCTGATATGGGGCCTGGGATGGATGGCTGTTGTCAGGAGGCGCGTGGACTGGCACGGGAAGCAGTGGGGTTTCCGCAGTCTCGATGAGAGCCCTGTATGTGGCGGTGTTCAGGTCCCAGCAGATCCACGGCCCGCGCATCGCCGGGGAGATCGGGAGTCAGAGCTCCAACTCGTAGACCTGAGCGGTCAGACCGTCTCCGAAGTCGAATGGGCCTGGCTCCTCCGCCACCAAGCGGAAGCCGGCGGTGAGGTAGACGTGGCGGGCCGCCGCCAGCGTGTTCATCGTCCACAGCCGGATCCGCCGGTAGCCGGCCGCGCGGGCGAACTCCACGCAGATCTCGACCAGCCTGGTCCCCAGGTGGTGGCCGCGGGCGGCCGGATCGACCAGCAGGACCCGCAGTTTGGCGGTGGCGATGTCCTCGTCCTTGGCGTCGACGCAGAAGACGCTGCCCACCCGGCGCCCGTCCAGTTCGGCGATCCAGCCGGCCTCGCGCGCCGGATCGTGCTCGGCGGCGAAGTCGGCGACGATCCCGGCCACCATGACCTCGAAGGCGCTGCTCCAGCCGTACTCCGCCGCGTACATCTCCCCGTGCGCGAGGACCACCCAGCCGAAGTCCCCCGGCCGCCCGATCGGCCGGATGACGGCCTGGTGTGCGATCTCCACGTTCACCAGTAAAGCAGGAGCGGTGAACTGAGGACCATTCAGCCCGCTCGCCGCCCGCCGCCCGACCGCGGTGGTCCGCGCCCACGTTGCGGCGAGCCCTTCCAGGTCTGGGCCTGCAGGTACAGCGCGAGCATGGTCGCGATGCAGCCGCCCAGGCTGTGACCGATCACGTTGACCGTTGCCCCGGGCGCGTCCTTGAGGAGGGCGGTGAGCGCCTGCACGAGGTTGGCGCCCGTCGGCGAGGAGTCGTCGGTCATGCCGGCGATCTGGGTGAACGCCGCCATGGCGCCTTTCGAGACGGATACCGGCGATGATCCGCCGACGGTGAACGGCACCACCGTGCCGACGTCGAGGTCCTCGAGCATGTCGATCGCGTGGGCGACCGTCCCGCGGACGACCACGGCGAACTGGTTCGAGCCGGAGGAGTCCTTCGCGATGTAGGCCATGTGAGCTTCAGCTGTGCACGGTCCGGTGCGTGGGCGTGGGCCTGTCCTGAAGGCGACGTCGGAGTTGGCCCGCCACCCCGGGCGGTCCGACTCTGATCCGCCGGGCACCTTCTGGGTAGGGTGGCGCGACAGCACATCGCGAACAGCGAACAGGAACAAGGAGCAGACGTGAGCGAGCCGGCATCCATCGCCCTGCAGCAGGAGATCGCCCGGGAACTCCAGGTCGCCGAGACATTCGAGCCCGAGCGGGAGATAGAACGCCGGGTGGCCTTCCTCGCCGAGCGGCTGACCTCCACCGGTCTGCGCTCCCTCGTACTCGGCATCAGCGGCGGCGTCGACTCCACCACCACCGGCCGGCTGTGCCAGCTCGCTGTCGAGCGGGCCCGGGCCACCGGGCACGAGGCGCGGTTCTACGCGATGCGGCTGCCCTACGGCGTCCAGGCTGACGAGCACGACGCCCAGCTCGCGCTCTCCTTCATCCGGGCCGACCACGTGCTGACCGTGGACATCAAGCCCGCGAGCGACGCCGCGCTCGAGGCCTCGCTGGCCGCCGGCGTGAGTTTCCGCGACGCCCACCACCAGGACTTCGTGCACGGCAACATCAAGGCCCGGCAGCGCATGATCGCCCAGTACGCGGTGGCCGGCGCGGCCGACGGCCTGGTCGTCGGCACCGACCATGCCGCCGAGGCGGTCTCCGGCTTCTTCACCAAGTTCGGCGACGGTGCCGCCGACCTGGTTCCGCTGACCGGCCTGACCAAGCGCCGGGTGCGCGCCGTCGCGGACGTGCTGGGCGCACCCGCCGAGTTGGTGTGGAAGACCCCGACGGCCGATCTGGAGACCCTCGACCCGGGAAAGGCCGACGAGGACTCGCTCGGGGTCACCTACGACGACATCGACGACTTCCTGGAAGGCAAGCCGGTGGACGAGCGGACCTTCGAAACGATCGTCAGCCGCTACCGCCTCACCGACCACAAGCGCAGGCTGCCCGTCGCCCCCTAGAGAGCAGCCGCTCGCTCAGGATCGAGTTTCGCGCGGGCCGACTCTCACACCAGGTCGGGCCAACTCAATCGCTCAAAGACCAACCCGAACGCTCAGTCCCCAAAAATCGTGGTCGGGTATGAGGCGCATGCCCCGGGCCTGCGCGCCCTGGTGACCCGGTGGAGTGCGGTCCGACCGGCGGGGCTCGCCGCGGCCAACCGCAACGCCGTCCGCGGCGACCCCTACGGCGGCTCCGCCGATCGACCAGATCCTCATCTGGTGGCCGGGGCTGTCGTCGAGCCGCCACCGCGCCGCGGTACCCGGACTCTGGCACATCGGTGCCTCGGCTCATCCCGGCCCCGGTCTCTCCGGGGTTCCGGACAGCTGGTCACCCGGCAGCTGCTCGGCCGTGCCGCACAGCTCCGCGGCCTGCTCGCCGCAGGGCGGACGGTCCTGCGGCGATCCCTCGCCCGGGCACGGTTCGACCGGTCGGCGGCAAGGGCCTGGGGCTGCTCGAAGGGCCACCCCCGGAACGGGACGTGCGCACGCTACCGTCCGGTGTAGGTGAACTCGTCGGCCGGGCTGGTGGGAGAGGTGGCCTTGCCGACCGTCACGGTGATGTCCACCGTCTGGTGGTCGTCGAGCAGACCGGGCGCGGTTGCGATGATCTGGCCGGTGGACACGAACTTGACCGAATCGGATGCCTTGTCCTTGAAGTGCACGGTGGCGCCGGCGGCGAAGCCCGAGCCGCTGATGGTGACCGGGGTGCCGACCTTTCCGCTGGTCGGGCCGACCGCGCTGACCACCACAGGTGCGGGACCGCCATAGGCGAACTGCCCCATCGCGACGGCCGGGGAGGTGGCGAGGGTGTTGGTGACGCGGACGTGGACGACGCCGGTTCCGTTGGGGACCTGAGCGGTGATCCTGATGCCGGAAGGGTCGATGTCGCGCTTGGTGCAGGCGAAGTGGCCGAAGTCGACCATGCTGTCCGGACTGAAACCGGTGCCGTGGATGGTCACCGTGTCGCCCGGTGCGCCGAAGGTGGGGGTCACGTAGGTCACCACCGGCCCGGACGGGACGTCAGGCGCGTCCACCAGGTCCAGGTAGGTGGAGTTGGCGTGCTGGTAGGCGACCTGGCCCATGAAGTCCTGGGTGGTCTTGTTGACCAGGGTCTTGGCAAGGCTCGTGTATCCCGTGTTCATCAGGCAGAGGGTGCCGGGCTGGACGTAGACGTTGCCCTTGGTGCGCTGGGAGATCGCCTCGATGAGCAGCTTCACCTCATCGGTCGCCTGCGGTCCCGGGCTCGGGTACCAGCCGGCGGTGGTGTCGAGATCGGCCCACGCGTGCGGCACCAGGTCGTAGGCGTTGTTCTGGCGCTCGTCGATGACCCACGGCAAGGAGTCGAAGTAGTCGACGAAGCTCTGCACGCCGGCGGTGGGAGCGGCATAGGTGATCACCGCGAACTTCGGCTGTTTCGGCCAGGTCTGTGCCTGCAGGTACGGAGCGAGCATGGTGGCGATGCAACCGCCCAGGCTGTGACCGGTCAGATAGACGGTTGGCTGCGGCGAGGAGGGCGCCGACTTGAGCAGGGCGGCGAGCGCCTGAGCGAGCGTGACGTTCGGGGAGGGTGAGGCGATCGAGCGGGCGTTGACAACCCGTTTGAACGCATCCATCGCCCCCTTGGAAACGGCGATGGGCTTCGGCGATCCGCTTTCGGGGAACGGGACGACTGTGCCGACGTCGAGGTCCTCGAGGACGTCGGTCAGATCAGCGTCCGTTCCGCGAGCGACCACGGCGAACTCGTTCGAGCCGTTGGTGCTCCGTGCGATGTAGGCCATATTGGCGTTGGCCTCGCTCAGGGCGAGCCACACCAGCTGCCACTCGCCCTGCGTCGCAAGGCTGGGATCGCTCAGTTGCGCGTCGATGCCGGTGATGATTCGTTCGGTATGTTGCTTCGGGGTTTCCCCGGACGGACGCGGGGTGGCCCCGGTGGATGCAAGGGCAGCCAGGGTCATGGTCACCTGGGCGATTGTCGGATCGGGTGCCATCGTCGTTCCTGCTCCTCGGATGTTTTGCCGGTGCGTAGGCGGGACGGCCTTTCGGCAGCATCAGGGCAGATCTGTGCCGAACCGACCGTCAGAGTGGATCGCACACAATCAGACCTCCCCTCTGCGTTGTTCGATGCTTTTCCTGCCTGCAGGTTGACCAGGTTCACCTTGTTGGCCGTCCGTCATACGTGTGTGCGGTTCACCGAGCCAGGTGCGCAGCGCGCTCGCCAGAGCTGCGATGTCCGCGGGCAGCCTGGGGGCGGCGGCCCAGGCGACGATGCCGTCGGGGCGGATGAGCGCGGCCGGCAGATCGCCGCGGTCGGCAGGGGCGGCCGCCACGGTCGACAGGCGGTCCCGCCATCCGGCCGCATCCTCGAAGCGTGGGCACAGGTCTCCCCAGTGATCACAGAGCGTCGCAACTCCATGATCACCGGGACCTTTGTCCGTACTGTTGCCGACGTCCCCGACCGCGCCTATCCGCGCGACCTCTGATGCCGTGCCTCTATGAGAGAAGACCGCGTTTTCCGCGTGCGACGAGCGGGCGGCCGCCGTCTTCCGGCAGGACGACGATGAATCGCCGAGGGCCGTCATCGATGCGGGTCAAGCCGATCGTCGCAGCGGCATCGAGAGCATCGGCGACGGCCCCCGCCCCGTCGGTCAGCTCGTCGAGGCGCGGCGCGACCGCGTTCGCGGGCCCGATTCGCCGACCCGGACGCGCGGCGGGAAGAACGGCGGTGGCGCTGCCCGGAACCGGGCCGACATCGACCACGAAACGCCTGAGCTTCACAGGGCCGCTGTCCGGGGCGGCGTCGTCGGGAGACGGTGCGGCAAGGAGTTCAACGGGGCTCTTCGGCTGGATCGTCCTGGCGGGTGCGGAGAGTGCTGCGCTGCTGAGCGGCTGCTGCCTCTCGTATCTGGCCGGCAAATTCCTGGCTCCGGTGCCGGGTGCCGCCCACCCGACCGTACGGGACCGCATTGACCATCCCGGGCGCCTGCGTGGCCGGTTGGCGGCCGGGGCTGCTCGGTTCCGTACCCTGGTGACCGCCGACCAGTCCGGAATCGCCCCTGGGCGGAACCTGGCCGGTCACGGGAGGAGCGAAGGCCGGGCGTGGACCGGCGGCCGGTGCTTGCCGTGGCGAGGTGCCGGTGTGCTCGGCTCCTGCCGTGGGCTGGTCCGGCGCGAGCAGGCCCGAGGCCCGGCTCGTCTTCGCGTCGCTCCTGGCCAAGAACCCTGCCGCGCCGGCGAGGGCTTCGCTCCCGCCGGTGCCGATGCCGGCGTGGTCGAGCCCGGGGCGCGGTCCGTCGCCTACGGCGAGACCCGCGTGTTGGGGGGTGCCTGCGGTCACGTCGCCCACCCCACCCGCGAGTTGGAGCGAGCGGAGCGTGGACGGCGAGTTCTGCCCGGTCAGGATGCCGTGCAGCTGCCGGGTGTGCGCGTCCTCGTTCTCGGTGAGGTTGCGGGCCACCTGGTTCATCCCGTCGGCGGTGCCCCGGAACGAGCCGAGCAGCCGCTTGAGCACCTCCTCACCGACGATGGTGGCGATCTGTTCGGCGGCGGCGACGACCAGTCTGCCGAACGCGTCTTGGGGCTGGCCCACGTCCAGGCCGTCGACGATCCGCCGGAACGAGCTGCCCTGGGAGTCGATGTCGTCGGCGTGGCCCCGAAGTTCGAGAGCGCAGGAGGCCAACTGGTCCAGGTCCACCCCGAAACCGGGGCTGTTCGACGACCCCGCCCCTTGGCCGGTCACCTCCTTGACCACGGTCTCCACCAGATCGGCCACCGGTTGGGCCAGCGCATGGCCGAGGGCGGACACCGCCTCCTCCAGGATGCTGGAGACGATCTGCCTGCCGGCCGCGACGACGGCCGCGCTGCTCCACGGGCCAGTCGCCGACGCGGCTGCCATCTCGCCCTGAGTCGCCACCAGTTGGGTCACCGTGGCGCCCTTGCAGCCCTCGATGACCAGTGCCGCCGCGTTGAGCGCGGCCGCAGTGGCCCCGCAGGCCTCGACCACCATGCCGGAGTACTTGGAGACGGTTCCCCAGAATTCGGCCAGCTTGTCTGCGGAGGCGCCGTGGTACACCTCCTTCAGCACGGTGAGTGCCTTGTCGGCGTTCATCTGGACGGAGTCGAGCGTCGAGGCCAGCCTTCTGAGCTCGTCCGCGAGCCTGTTCACCTCGTCCTCGTTCGCTTGGGGCCAGTCCAGCCCGAGGAGATTGAGTACGGTGCCGAGTTCCGGCGGTAGTTCGAGTGCCATGCTTCCCCCGAAGTCGGTGTGCGGTCGAGCGCGGACGGAACACTTCCGGCCGGACTGATGCTGCTGTTCACGCTGCTCGGAGAACAGGACACGGGACCGGCCATCTATGACCGGTCGTCACCGTAGGCGCGTCGCGGGCCGTACTCGCGGGGGTGGAGAGGGCGCCGAAGTGTCGGGTCAGCTCGGCACGCTGTCGCGCCGACCGCTCAGTCGGTCGGGTTGACGTAGGAACGGGCAGCGGCGCGGCGGCAGGGGCGGCGGCGATGGGGCGGCCCGCCGCGACTTCGGCCTGGCGCAGTGGGACCTGGTAACGGTCGACGGCCGACATCGCCCGCCCGCCCCGTCTGGGCGCCCCGCCCGGTGCCGGCCGAAGTCCCCAGCCGGCCAGCACCGGCCGACGGGGGACCTGGGCGGCGCCGGCCCGGACTTGCTACTGGAGCGAGACATGATCCAGCTGTGCTGGAGTGGCCATGCCGGCCTCCCGGAGGCATGGGGCTGGACCGAGCGTGGCGTGTACGGCCTGGTCGGCCGGGCCACCCCTGGTCGCCGGCCGGCCCGGTCCTGGCGTGGGAGAGGGCCTACGGGGCCGTGTAGAAGTACTCCGGACAGTAGGTCTTCCCGCTGTTGTCGGGCAGTGGGATGGACACCAGGTCACGGGCGCTGCTGCGCATGCTGCCCATGGACCCGATCGCCTGGCCGACCAGCGGCATGGGGTTGTCGGTCTGCCAGGCCTGTTCGAGTGCGCGGAGCATGCTGCTGTAGTGCCCGTTGAAGGTCTGGAGTTTGGATGCCGTGTCGGGGGTGGGCTTGTTCGCGGGGTCGTTGGCCCAGCCGCCGTCCGGCACGCGTGCGGCCCGGTGGGAGTCGGGCATGGGGATCGGGTCTCCCTGGAAGTCCCATTTGGGGTGGGCGGAGTCAGAGATCTTGATCAGCTTCCGGCCGTGGTAGATCTCGCGGAAGCGGTAGTAGTGGGCGAGTTCTCCCGGCTTGCCGGGGAAGGGGTTCTCGGGGGAGGCGTCGGTGCCCTCGCCCTGGGCCTTGATGATCTCGATCGCGTTCAGGACGTCGGTGATCGTGTTCATCGGGACGATGTCGTTGCCGGCCCCGTGCTGTCCTGACAGCGGGAAGTCGACCTGTCGCCGGCCGGTGAGCAGGTGGGCGTAGTTCGGGAAGACCTCCGCGATCCGGCTGTAGAAGGCGCCGATCGAGGTGTAGGTCTCGGCGAGTGCGATCGGGTTGTCGGGCTTCTCGATCTCGGAGAACAGGTAGGCCGAGTCCTTGCTCAGTCCGCTGAGGTAGACCTCCAGTTCGGGCCGGACGCCGCCGGGTAGCGGGCCGGGGTATTTCGGGACGGTGCTCTGGCCGGTGAGCCGTGGCGTCCCGCCGATGCTGGTGAGCATGTTGCATACCAGGCCGAAGTGGGACATCTCATCGAAGATGATCTCGCGGATCGCGTTGGCCACGTCGCTCTGCTGGTCCTTGATCGACCAGAGGGCACTGGCGTACGGCGGGATGGTCGCCAGCTCCAGCATGATCGCCCGCTGTAGTGCGTCCTTGAGCCACTGCTCGTCGCAGTCCGCCACGGCCACCCGCATGAGCTCGACGATCGCGTTGCTTCGGTAGTCCAGAACCGCTGTGGTCACGATATGCACCTTTCATCCGGCTTGTGCCGGAAGGTACTCGGGCGGTTTTCGTCCGTATGCATGCGAGCCGGGCGTGGTGAGGGAGTCCATCCGGACGAGTGAACGCCGACGCCCCGTGGCGGCGCGAACGCCGAGTGGGGTGGCGGGGGTTGGTTCCACGTTTCAGGACAGCGGCCTGACCCGGTTGGAACCGATCACCTGGGGAACCGCGGGTAGCGCTGCTCCCACCCCATGGGCGCTGCACCGCGGCCACAGTGCTGCGGCGCGCTCCGGGCGGCAGCCGTACTGGTGCAGCGCGGCCACGACCTGGTGGTCGACCTCGGGCGGCATCGCCATCACGGGATGCGGGCGGCCGGCATGCGGGCGGGGTGCCGGCCGGGCGTCCTGGCGTCAGGAGCCGGAGGGCCTGCGGCAGCCGGGCGCTGTTGCCGTCCGGCGTGGGCCGTGCGGAGGTCAGGGCTTCTCGGTGGGCCTTGTCCATCTGATGGTCACCTGGGGCTCCCGGCGGGGTGCGGGCCAGGCCCGCAGGCGGATGTTCTCGGAGGCGAAGCCCTCGGGGTCCGCGGCGGCGGCCGCCAGGCCGCTGCGGGATGCGCTCGGACACGGATCCAGCCAGGCGGGACGTCGAACCGGGCGGCGTCAGGGAGGTCGCCGCACCCGAGGACGGCCAGGCACCCGGAGGGGACGTGCAGGCTGGCTTCCACCACGTGGTCGAAGTCGGTGCGGCCGCTCTCCGGCTCGCCGTCCAGGACGTCCACGGCGACGAAGACGTCCATGCTCCGGTCGGCCTCGGGACGGAGTGCGCGCGGCTATGCCTTCTCCGGCGCGTCGTCACCGAGCCTGTGGCCCTGGGCGCGGAGCCAGCGCCGGATTGCCTCCGTGTGCCGGACGGCGGTTGCGTGCAGGGCCGGACCGGTCCTCGCGGCGGCGGCCTCGCGGCCGATCCGGGCGGCGTCCTGCTCGGCGGCCTCGACGACGGCGCTGGCGACCCAGTCGTCGACGACCCCTCCGTTTCTCCACCGGGCGAGCCGGTCGCGCGCGGCCCGGTGGGCGGCCTGGGCTTCGGCCGCCTTCGTCTGTTGAGCGGCCCGCTCCCAGTACCGCGTGCGGTTGGTGAGGTACGCGTCGATGGCGCTCCGGGCCATGGCCTCGTCCCGTTCGGGGTCGTGCTGAGGGCTCGTCATGCGGAAAGAATAAGAGGGTGGCCGACGGGTCGGCCCGCTGTCCGGTCCGGATACCCCCTGGCGCTCAGCGGCCGTGCGCCGGCTCCTTCTCGTTCGCGGATGACCCGATAGAGGCTCAGGCCGGCGCCGTTCGGAGACACTCCTCGCACTCTGGGCCGGCGCCTGCCCAACCCGCCACCGCGACACACCGATCACCGCACCTGCCTGACCAAGCCCTACCAGGTGCACGTTCACATCCACGCGAGGTCAGGGTGACCGTCGTCCAGGGGAGGCGTGGACTCCGACGATCCGGACCCTGGTCCTCCACCAGGGCACGTTCACCGCAAGCTGGTGGCCGGTTCGCTGGACGGTCTGCTCCTGGACGTGACCGGCTGGAGCGAATGCCGAGCGCTGCCAACAGGTCCGGCTGCGCCGTCGTGCGGCCGCGCCAGCCGACCGGTAGCGAAGCGTTAGCGCCGTCGACGAGCCTAAGAGCACGCCGTACGGAACGGCGGACGACAAGGAGGCGCGATGTTCCGCAAGAGGAGTACCGGCGGTTCCGGGGTGACAGGCGTGCGTGCGATCGGTGGTGCCACCGTGCTGACGGTCGTCGGCGCGCTCGTGCTCGCCGTCGCCCCGGCGGCCGTGGCCGCCGACGGGCAGGACGCGGCTGCGGGGCCGGCCCTGATGCGGTCGGCGCGTAGCACCAGCGTGTCGCTCTACAACGGCACCACGGGCATGATCTACCGGAACTACAGCTCGCTGTCGCACGGCGTCTGGGACGACGCCACCCCTCCGGAGTCCATCGAGAAGGCCACCACGGCGTCCTGGGGTTCGCACTCCTCCGGCTTCATGACGGGGACCGAGGGTGAGGCGCGCTACAAGCTGGCGACGGGTGAGGTGGTGATCCACTGGGACAACCCGTTCTCCGGCAGCAACAAGTACAGCTGCTCCGTCCCCGAGAGCTACACCTGTTCCTGGACCGGCGGCGGGGGTAACAACGCCTCGGTCGCCTTCACCCTGGGCGGCGGCCCGGCGAGCCTCGCCGCCGGCCCCGCCGAGCAGGCCCCCACGGCACTGGCCGCGGCCAGGAGCACCCATGTCATCCTTCAGAACCGTACGACGTCCACGATGGACCGCACGTCCTCCTCGCTGCAGCACGGCACCTGGAGCGAGAACATGCTGCCGCCGGACAAGGTGTACCCGTTCGCCAACGGAGCCTGGCAGTCGGAGTCCAACGGCTTCATGACCGGAACCGAGGGCAGGGCGGTCTACAACATGTTCGGCGTGGGGAACGTCGAGATCTGGTGGGACAACCCGTACTCCGGCAGCAACAAGTACAGCTGCGATGTTCCCGAGGGCTACACGTGCAGCCGTGACGGCGGCGGCGGCGACAACGCCTACGCCACCCTAACCGTGCAGAAGGGCTGATCCGATGGCGCGCACCCTCCGAATCCTCCCGGGCGTCAAGGCCCTGGCCGCGGCCGCCGTCGCCGCACTGACCCTGGTGCCGCTGGGGACGGCCGAGGCGGGCGCCTCTCCGGTGCCGGCCACCGCCCGTGCCCAGACCGCGGCCGCACTGGCGGCGATCACCGACGGCCAGCACTACGTCCTCGCTCCGCAACAGGCGCCCGACCAATGGCTGGGCGAGAACAACTGGGACAGCATCGTCGCCCAGCCCAGCAGGCTCTGGTACGGGAACCAGTACCACCACGCCCTGTGGACCGCCGGCGACGCCGGCAACGGCGCCGTCGAGCTCCAGAACTACGACTTCGGCGGCAGCCTCCAGGACAGCGGGGCCGTGGAGGCGAACTGGGGCCAGGGCGGCACCTGGGACTGGATCGCCGTCGGCGGCCCCGGCGGCACCGTCGCGCTGAGGAACCGCGTCACCAACCGCTTCCTCGCGCTGAACGCCCAGAACGTCGCCGTGATGGCGACGGGCGCCTTCTACTGGTACCTCGTCAACGCCCACGTGTAGCGACCCCTGCGCACCCCGCCGCACCGCCCCGTCACACCCCCGATCGCCCTGTGCGATCGGGGGCGTGCGTATGGATACCGTTTCATCCGGGTAGCTCCCCACCGCTCAGCAGACGAACAGTGGGGAGGGCGTCTTGCTCGAATTCCGGCTGCTCGGACCGGTGGAGCTGCACCGCGACGGGGCGGGTGTCCACCTCGGGCCGCCCAAGCGCCGTACCGTGCTGGCGATGCTGCTCCTCGCCGACCACGCCCTCGTCACCACCGACCGTCTCGCCGAGGCCCTCTGGCACGAGCAGCCGCCCAAACACGCGAAGACCACCATCCAGGGCCACATCTCCCACCTGCGCCGCCTGCTGCACCCGACCGGTGACGCCACGATAGTGACGGCCGGTGACGGCTACCTGCTCCGCACGCCCGCCGACCGGATCGACGCCCGCCGGTTCCAGGCCGCCGTCCTTGAAACGCGGCTCGGCCACAGCACACCCGCCTCCACCGTCCCCGCGCTGCGCCAGGCCCTCGCGCTCTGGCACGGCCCCGCCCTCGCCGGGCTCTGCACCACGCCCCTGATCGCCTCTCTCGCGGCCGAGTTGGAGGAGGCGCGGCTGAACGCCGTGGAGGTACTCGGCCAAGCCCTGACCACCGAACACCTCGCCGAGGAGGCCGTCTTCCTGCTGCGCGGACCGGCCAACCGGAACCCGCTGCGGGAATCACTGGTCGCACCGCTGCTCGACGCCCTGCTCGCCACCGACCGACAGGCCGAAGCCATCGAGCTGTACCACCGCACGGCCCGCCTGCTGGCCGACGAACTGGGCGTCAACCCCGGCCCCGCGATGGCCCGGGCCTACGCCCGAATACTCGCCGCACCCGATGCCGCACCGCACACCGCAGCTCCGGTCGAGAGCCCCGGCCCCGCCACCGACGTGCTGCGGCCGCTCCTGCTGCCCCGCAGCCCGGCCGGATTCACCGGCCGGGAACGCGAACTCGCCGTCCTGGACGACGCCGTCAAGCCGACCAGGGACGCCCCCCTCTGCCTGGTCACCGGACCGGCCGGCGTCGGCAAGAGCGCCCTCGTGGCCCACTGGGCGCAGCACGCCGCCACGGCCTTCCCCGACGGCGTCCTCTTCGCCCGGCTCGGCGGCTTCGCCGGCACCGTGCCCGCCGCCGACCCCGCTTCCGTCCTGCGGGACTTCCTCGTCGCCCTCGGCACGCGACCCGACGACGTCCCGCAGAACACCGCCACCGCCGAGAGCCTCTACCGCGCGCTGCTCCGGTACCGCCGCGTCCTGGTCCTCCTCGACGACGCCCTGAGCTACGACCAGGTGCGGCCGCTGCTGCCCGGCGCCACCGGCTGCGCCACCGTCGTCACCAGCCGCAACCGGCTGGAGAGCCTGGTCGCCGCCGACTGCGCACGCCCGTTGCTGCTGGACCGGCTGGGACCGCGGCAGGGCGCCGCGCTGCTCACCGGCGTGCTCGGGTCGGACCGGGTGGACGCCGAGCCTGGGGCCGTCGGCTGTCTGGTCCGGCTGTGCGACGGCCTGCCGCTGGCGCTGCGGCTGACCGGGGCCCGGCTCGCGATGCGGCCGGAGCGGTCGCTGCGCGAGGCGGCCGAGGAACTGTACGACGAGCGGCAGCGGATCGCGCTCCTCGCCGTCGACGACGTCGACCTCGCCTCGGTCCTGCGGGCCAGCGTGGCACATCTACCGCCCGCCGCGGCCGACCTGCTGGGCCTGCTGGCACACCACTTCGGCCCCGACACCGACCTCGGCGCGGTGGCCGCGCTGACGGCTGCCACCCCGGCCGACGCGAGGGCGGCGCTGGAACGGCTCCTCGCCGCCAACCTGCTGGAGGAGCGGGCGCACGGCCGG
The DNA here is from genome assembly GCF_039533515.1 of Kitasatospora cystarginea. Taxonomy (NCBI): domain Bacteria; kingdom Bacillati; phylum Actinomycetota; class Actinomycetes; order Kitasatosporales; family Streptomycetaceae; genus Kitasatospora; species Kitasatospora cystarginea. The sequence continues at coordinate 43,429 of NZ_BAAATR010000025.1, forward strand.
TACGCCCTGCACGACCTCGTCCGGCTGTTCGCCCGCACGCTCGGCCCCGTTCCCGGCCCCGAGCGCGTCCTGCCGCTCCTCGACCACTACCTGTGCGGTGCCCTGGCCGCGTCCGCCGTGGCCGTCGCGGGCAGCCAGCCCTGCTGCCGACTCCCCGAGAACGCCCACCCGCCGGCGGTGACGCCCGTCTTCACGGACCGCGCCGAGGCGATGGCCTGGTACGCGCGGGAGCGGCAGAGCCTCGTCGCGGCGGTGGCGACGGCCACCTCCGCGGGCCATCACCACCGGGCCTGGCGCCTCGCCGTCCTGCTGTGGCCCCTCGTCGTACAGCAGCCGGAAGCGGAGTGGGAGGCCCCGCTGGGCCACGCCCTCGCCTCCGCGGCCGAACTCGCCGACGCCGACGCCGAGTCGAGGGTCAGGACTCTGCTCGGCTGGGTCCTCGGGGAGAAGGGCAGGCTCGAGGAGGCGGCCCGTCACCTCGAACTCGCCCCGGACCTCGCCCGGCGGGCGGGCGACAGTGAGGGCGAGGCCATCGCGACCGCCAACCTGGCGCAGGTCCACGAGCGACTCGGCCGGGTCGCGAGGGCCGGCCAGGGCTACGAGCGGGCCGCACTGCTCGCCCGCGACGCCGGCAGCCCGCAGACGGAGATGCTCACGACCTACTACCTGGCCCGGCATCACCTGCTGAACGGCCGGCCCTCGCAGGCGCTCGCGCTCGCCCGGCACGGGCTCGGCCTCGCTCCGGAGGAGCAGGTCCCCGCCCGCCGCGCGATGCTCACCGATCTCTGCGGGCAGGCCCTGGTGGCACTGAGCCGCCACGGCGAGGCATGGGAGCACTTCCACCGCGCCGGGCGGCTCGCCGAGCAGGACGGATTCGCCGCCGACGCGGCCGAGTACTACGCCCGCGCCGCCGAGACGAGAACCCCCGGACGTGCCTGACCCCTGTGAAGTCGCGCTTCGAGGACGCGAACCGGGCGGCCGGGTGCTCAGCGGCCGCCGGAGCTGGTGGCCGGTGGCCGGCCGGGGTGGTGGTCACGGCGCTGTTCGCGCTGGCGTTCTGACACGGACGTCCGGGCGGTCGGTGACCGGACGCGGCGAGGGGGTGTCGGTCAGTTGGATGACGGTCGCGCGGGGCTTTTTGCGGCCGTTCGAGGCGGTCCCGTCGAGCAGGGCGAGGCCGAGCGGTGTGATCCGGTGCGTCACCGCACCGCCCTCGCGCACCTTTGTGGTCAGGCCCGCGTCGGCGAGGATGCTGGCGTGCTGGCTAGCTGTGGCCTGGCCGATGGCGAGGCGGGTCGCCAGCGCCTTGGTGGAGCAGGGGCCGTGGGCGGCGATCGCGCCGAGGGCGGCGGCGCGGGTACGGCCGAGGAGGGCGATCAGGGACGGGGTCGTCCCGGTGTCGTCGTCGGCGAGCAGCGGCGTGGCGACCTCTGCCGGGAAGATGAGCGCGGGCCGGCCGTCCGGTGTGTCGTGGCCCGCGAAGCAGACGGCCCCGAAGCCCAGTACGGCGGGTTGCAGCAGCAGACCGCGGCCGCCCAGACGGTGCTCGCACACGCCGTCACCGCATTGGGGGACGGTCAGCACGGGCGGTTCCCAGCGGACCCCGGGGACGAGCGAGGCCAGGACGCCGCCGATGCCGTAGGCCCGGCGGACCTCGTCACGCCGCCGCAGGTCGGCCTGCACCAGGGAGGCGATCTGCCCCCAGTACGGGGTGATCGCTGCGGCCTGGTACTCCGCCGTCAACTCGCCCAACAGGATCCGGGAACGGCGATCGCGCCCGGCGAGGCCGCGGGCGAGCGGCCCGAGCCTTCGGGCCCGGCCCAGGTCGTGCAGGTAACCGGTCGCGCGGGCGTCCAGCGACTGGGCGGTCTCGGCCGCGGTGTCCCGCCGATCCGGCAGCACGGCCAGGAACTCCGGCAGCGCGTGCGGACCGAACAGGTCGAGGAGCATGACGGTGCGCGTGTCGCGACGCGCGCGGATGCCGTGGCGCCAGCCGTCGAGCCAGGCGGAGTGCCGGCCGGTCATCAGGGCCCACAGGCTGAAAGAGAGTTCCGACGACATGTCGGCCCCGGTGGCCACTCTGGTCCGTGCCAGGTCCGCTTCGGTGAAAAAGATCCGCAACACGCCTCCGATCCTCGCCCGTGGCCGCGGCCGGCTCAAGGGATTCGGCGGAAACCGAATCCCTTTCCCACCCGGCGTCGCGCGGCGATCGTCGAAGGCGTCGGACCGGCCCGCGCACCGATTCCCCTCATCGGGTTTCGGGTGGCGGGACGCCGCGTCATCGAGCACCCAGGGGCAGGAAGCCCCGGCGCCACCGCGATCCGTCGCGATGTCCGCTGCCCGTCCTGCCCGATTGGAGCGGGCCCGGCTGGCCGCCCGACCCAGCGTCGGAAGGCGGTCAAGGGCACGCGGGGCGACCCGCATCTGGTTCACTGGATTCGCCGCAAGCACCCCCACCTGACCTGGAAGCAGATCCGGCACCGCTTCTACGGAGCGGACCGCGTCGCCGAGGGCGGGACCGTTCTCTACAACCCGGACGCGTCTATCGTGGAATGAGACACCAGCGGCGGCGTTGAGGCGATACGCACATGACGGAATCTGAGATCGACTACAGAGCGGTGTTCCAGGCCCTTCCCGGGGCGATGGCGCTGCTGACCCCGCAACTGGTCTACGCAGACGTCAACGAAGAGTTCCTGCGCACGTTGGGCCGCACCCGCGGGCAAGTCATCGGCCGCTACCTGCCCGACGATTTCGCCCACAGCCAGAACGACCCCGGTGCGGCCGTGGTGCGCAACATCCAAGCGTCGATGCACCAGGTGCTCGGAAGCGGTGAGCCCGACATCATCGAGTTGCAGCGCTACGACATTGAGGACCCCGACCGGCCCGGGGTGCGAGGCGAACGCTACTGGAGCATGATCAACATTCCCGTCTTCGACTCGGACGGGCGGGTGGTGCTGCTGATCCACCGGGTGGAGGAGGTCACCGAACTCATCCGCGCCCGCGAAGTCGCGCTGAGCTTGCAAGAGGCGATGCTGCCCGCTCCCCGCCCGGTCGGACGCCACCCGGCAGCCGTACGCTACCGGCCCGCCGTTGACACGCTGAACGTGTGCGGTGACTGGTACGACCTGGTCGACCTGCCCGGCGACCGCATCGCGGCCGCCGTCGGCGACGTTGTAGGGCACGGCTTGTCTGCAGCCCAGGTCATGGGGCAACTGCGCAGCGCGCTCAGCACTGCCTGCCGCGTTGCCGACGGCCCCGCCCAGACCCTGGAAGTCCTCGGCTTGTACGCCCGCTCCGTCGACGGCGCCGAGAACACCACAGTGGCCAACACGTTCATCGACTGGGACACCCACACCATCACCTACAGCAGCGCCGGCCATCTCCCGCCGGCCCTCCTGCAGGTCGACGGCACCGTCGAGTTCCTGGACCAGGCCACCGACCCCCCACTCGGCGCCAGCCCCGAACAAGTACCCCCGCCCCAGGCCGCAGTGCACTTCACCGACGGTGCCGTGCTCGTGCTGTACACCGACGGCCTGATCGAACGCCGCTGCGAAGACATCGACACCGGCCTCGCCCGGCTCGCTGACTCGCTGACTCGCCACCAGGTAACCGACCCCGAAACCCTCGCCGACGCCCTGCTCTCCGACTTGCTTCCGCCCGATGGCGTCACCGACGACACCGCCCTGGTCATCGTGCGCCTGTGATCCCGGCGGATCTCCTCGTCGGAGGGAGCGGCCTCGTGTCGGGGCGGGACCTGTCACCCTCGGTCCCGCCTGTGTGCCTCAGAGTGTGGAAACCCAGCCGGTGACACCGGAGAGCAGGCAGCCGCCGGCCGCCAGCAGGCCGTGCTGCCCCACCGGGCGAACCGCACCACCCTGCTGTTCTCGGCAGCAAGCCGGCCCGGATCCTGCCCCCCGGCCGGCGTGATGCGGAAGGACGACGTCCTCGACCAGGAGTTCAGCGATGCCCTTGGGGCCATACGGCGAGTGGCTCATTGGGTCTGCTCGTGTCCGGTGAGCATGTTGACCAGGCTGTGGGGTGTGTTGTCGCCGAAGAGGAGCTCGTGGAGGTGGGCGCCTTCGGTGGCGGCCGCGGCGCTGCGGGGGAACAGGGCCTGCTCGTATTCGGTGAGAGCGGCCTCGCAGTCATCGGGGTGCGCGGCGATGGCTTTGCCGAGTTCGGCGCCGTCGCACATGGCCAGGTTGGCGCCTTCGCCGTTCGGGGCAGAGAGGTGGGCGGCGTCGCCGAGCAGGGTCACCCCCTGCACGCGATCCCACTGGTGCCCGATCGGCAGGGTGTTGAGGGGGCGCAGGACCGGCGCGGTGTCACTGTCGGTGATCAGTGCGGTGAGCTCCGGTGCCCAGTCGTCGAACTCGCGTGCGATCCGCGCGACTGCCGCGGCGGAATCGGTGAAATCGATACCGCGAGCCATTCCTGCGGCTTGGAGAATGCCATGTAGGTGTGGAGGGTCCCGCTGCTCTCCCGGTGAGCCTGGATCCCCTTGTCCGGCGCGAGCGCGAAGAGCGACCCGCCACCGACCGCTTTCGCGCTGGCAGGGTGCCGGGTGTCGCCGTCGAACAGGTGGGTCTCGATGAACGACCTGCCGACGTACTCGGGTGCCGCATCGGAAAGCAGCGGCCGGACGCGTGACCACGCGCCGTCCGCGCCGACCAGCAGGCTCGTGGTGAGGGTGGTGCCGTCGGCGAAGGCCACCTCGTGGCGCCCCTCTCCGAGGGCACGGACGCCGCTGACCTTGTGCCCCCACCGGACGGCGCCGACCGGGAGCGAGTCGAGCAGGATCCGTCGCAGTTCCCCGCGCTGCACCTCGGGGGACGACGGCGGGCCCTACTACCGCGGCGACCACGACGACCCCGATGCCTATGGCGAGGACGGATACGACGCCGATCATGCCGATCGCGCCGGCCCGGAACCCGACCCTCATGGCACCTTTGCGGCCCTGGTACGGGTGCGTCAGTCGAGGGTCAGGCCGAGGACGGCTTCGGGGAGAGCGAGGCAGGCCACGCCCCACCGGCGCGTCCGCAGTGGCTGGAGTGGGCCAGATCGGGTGGTCATCAGACAGTATTGAACGCGTTCAAATGGTGAGATAATGTCAGCAGCAGTTCAGACCTGCCATCAGTGGTGGGAGGTCGGCCATTCAAGGGGGGTGGACGATGGAGGGGATGCGGCAGCGTCCAGCGCTGACGGACTGCAAAGCGGCACCAAGACGGGCGCTTCCCTGGTCTGCCACATGGAGTTCTGTGAGTGCCCCCTTCTTGTGGGTGGCGGGGCTGGTTGGTTCACGCGGCTCTGTACGGAGCGGCGCTGACGGCCCCCGGGGAGCCTTTCCGCGGCTCTGCACCTTCGCTCCTGACGGCAGGTGAGTTCGGCCGCAACCCGGTGGTCCGCGCGATGGTGCGGCCACCCGCGGAGGTTGATCGTTGCCAGTGGCAGGGGCCGTACGAAGAGCGTTTCGTGCCCTGGTTCGATCATTTCGTCGAGGATGTTTTGCAGGGGGGACCATGCCGCACCACAGTGATCGCTGCCGTCTGACAGGGCTTCTTCTGCTGGCGTGGTGCGCCGGGTTCCTGTCCGCGCTGGGCATCGGCATCGTCCGGGGCGCCGTATCGACCACTATCGTCAGCGGGGGAGGGATCGCCGGCCTGGTGTTTCTGATCGCCGTGGGCCTCGGATGCGTGCTTGAGGTGCTCGCCTTCGCCTCCATGCGGGCGGTGGTGCGGCGTAGTCGCGGCGCGCGCGACGGAAGCGGCCGGGCCGCCGTGGCGGTGCTCGCGGCGGGCGGGATCGGCATGGCGGTACTGAGCCTGATCCTGGTCTCGGGGCCCTTCCTGCCGCCCTTCGGCCCGGTCTCGACCGTGCTGCTGTGCCTGCCCTACCCGCTCGCGTTCGCCTTGCTGGAGGTCCGCGACCTGGGCGTCGCCCTCGGCGCCGGCGCTGCGGCGCTCCTGCTCGCCGGGTGCGTGATACCGGTGCACGCCATGCAGGAACACCTCGCTGCCCGCGCCTGGTTGAACCTGCACCCCGGGCAGGACCGCGCCCTCCTCCAGGCGGTCGACTGGCCCGGTGGCGAGCAGGACCCCTTCACCACCGGCTCCTACGGCGTGCGCACCACCGTCTTCTTCCCCGACACCAACATCGACGGCAACGACGACGGCGTGGTCACCGTCGCCCCCGCCACCAACAACCCCTGCGGACCAGCGGCGGCCATCGCGACCGACGACAACACACCCGAGAACGACAGGGGGCGCATCGGTACCGTCGTCACCCTGCCCGTCACCCGCTGCACACCTGACGGAAAGGACGCCTGGACCCTGCACGGCAGCGGCTTCACCGGCTACGCCCTGCGCCGAGACGGTGTCCTGGTCACGGTGTGCGCCGATTCCGAGCGCGCCCGCGACGACCTGCCTGCCGTCGCCCGCGCCCTCCACCCACTCGACGACCACCAGCTGTGGACCCATCTCTCCCTGGGCTGGGCCCCAACCTGGCTGGCCATGTGATCAGCCTTCGACGGCTGCAGCGAGCTGGCCGGCAACGCCGCGAAGACCGGCTGCCGACGGCACGTGACGGTCATGGTCGAGCGCGTCACCGACCGGTGCGTGCGGATCAGCGCGTCCGCGACGGCTCCCGCATCCGCATCCTGCCCTGCCTGATCGACGCGGGCCCTGAAGCCGAGTCGGGCCGCGGCCTGGCCGTGGTCCACGAGCTCACCCGGCGGGCACTGGAGCGCCAGCTTGGAGACGTTCGGCAAGACCGACCACGCGGATCTGCGCACCCGCTCTCCCGGCCCGGCGCAGCCCCCAGCGCCGGGGCGCGCCCTCTACTCCTCTGGGCGTCAGAGGGGCCATCAGCTTCAGCTGAAGACTCGTCAGGTCGATCACTGTCTTCCGCTCACCTCGGTTCGCCGCCGGACCGCTCCACGCGGAGCATGGAGAAGATCACCTGATCGTGCCATTGCCCGCCGCGCCACTGCGCGGAGCGCAGTACGCCCTCCCTCACGAAGCCCGCCTTCTCCAACGCACGCCGCTCGCCGCCGACGCCGGGATCGCCACGGACGACCGCGGCCTCATCCAGGTCGACGCCACGCTGTGGTCGGTGTCCCACCCGGACATCCACGCCATCGGCGACGCCGCCGCCGTCACCAGCGCCGCGCAGCCGCCTGCCACCGCTGCTGGAACGAGATCACCGCGGCAGCGACCACATGACCAACCTCAAAGATCACGAACTACAGCTGCCGTGTCAGTCCGTCCTGAGGGCGTTTCAGAAAAATCTCATCCAGAGGCAACCGGGCGAGCCGTTCCGGTGTCTTCACCCCTGAGAACGCACAGCCCGGGCAGAGGTCGCCTGTCGGCTGTCATGACGATCCGGGGGGATCATGCGCTCGCGCTTTGTGTTGACGGTTTCTTTATCCGCGCTGCTGGCCGGGCTCGGCCTGACGGCCTGCAGTTCCAGTTCCACGGCGAGCCCGCCGAAGGCCGGTGGGGTCGCGCCGGTGTCGGCCGTACCGGTCGCGGGTCAGTCCGCAGCTCCGGCCTCCGCCTCGGTTGCCGCCGGGATCACGGCGTCGACGGGCTCCGGCAGCTCGCAGACCGCCAAGTGCGGCACGCGGAACCTGAGGTGGACACTCACCCGCCTCACCGACGCGGGCGCCAGCGAGAAGGACCCGGCGAACGCCGAACTCGTCGCTGTCAACTCCGGCTCCCACAGCTGCTCCTTGGCCGGTTACCCGAAGCTCGAGTTCCACATGGGTAAGGGGCCGGAGGCCGTCGGGGTCGGGAAGGGTAGCCCTGCTCCGGTGATGCTGGGTGCGGGCAAGAAGGCGGTGATCGCCCTGCACTACTCCGAGTTGAACGGCAAGGGGCCGGACAGTGACAACTGCGGCCCCATGGTCACTGCCGGTAGCGCGGATGTGGCCGCGCCGGGTGACAGCACCGGAGTCCGGGTGCCGGTGGTGGATCAGAGCGGCAAGCCGGCGGAGGTCACCATCTGCGGTGACGAGGTCCGGATGAGCCCGCCCGTCGCCCGGTAGGAACCGTCCGGGGGCCACTCGGCCGGCGTCGGCAGCGGCGCTGGCCGAGTGGCCGCCGTTCACATTCCTGGTGAGCGACGAGCCGTCCCCCTGGGGGTTCGGCTCGCTGGGCAGGGCATGAACAAGCGCAGCTCTGGGCGGATCGCGGCTACACCGGCGGCCTCATCATGTACTGCTCACCATCCGGGTGAGCGACGCAGAGGCTGCGATCGCCAGCTGTGCGACTGATGGTCCGTGTGTGATTCTGGTGCGGTCAGGGCCAGTTCGATGGCGTGTTCGATGTGCAGGCGGGTGGAGTCGAAGAGCGGCACCGAGGTGTCGGCCGGGCCGATCAGCAGCGGGATCTCGGTACAGCCGAGGACGACACCCTCGGCACCCTGTTCGGCCAGGGAGGCGATGATCCGGGCGTACTCCCGTCGCGAGGAGTCCTGGATCCGCCCCCGGGTCAGTTCGTCGTAGATGACGTCGTGGACGAGCACACGGTCCGGCCTGTCCGGAACGAGGACCTCGATCCCGTGCTCCGCCATCCGGGCCCGGTAGAACTCACCCTCCATCGTGAACCGCGTCCCCAGCAACCCAACAGTGCGCATGCCCGCCGTACGGATCCGCTGTGCTGTCGCGTCGACGAGGTCCACGAACGGGATCCGCACCGCGGCCGCGATCGCCGGCGCGACCCGGTGCATCGTGTTGGTGCACAGCACGACCAGCTCCGCCCCGGCCCTCTCCAGACCCACCGCGGCCTCGGCGAGCCGCTCAGCGGCACCCCGCCAGTCATCGGCCCGCTGCATCGCCTCGATCTCGGCGAAGTCCACGGTGACCATCACGCTCGGCGCGCAGTGGTGCCCGCCCAGCCGGTCGCGGGTGAGCCCGTTGAGTAGCCGGTAGTACTCCGCCGAGGACTCCCAGCTCATCCCGCCGATCAGACCGATGGTCCGCACGTTTCCTCCTGATGTCCGTATCCGTGGGTACCAGCGTGCTTCGCACCCGGCACCCGCGATAGCCCCCTCTTCCTTGCCCGACCCCCAAGAGATACTTGGGGGCGTGGACACGCACCGACTGCTGATCTTCCGAGAGGTCGCCCGCACCGAGTCGATCGCTGCGGCGGCCCGCAAACTCGGCTGGACCCAGCCCGCCGTCAGCCAGCACCTGCGCCAGCTCGAACGGCAGGCGGGCCTCCCGCTCGTGGTCCGCCACTCCCGCGGCATCAGGCTCACCGAGGCCGGCACGACGCTGCTGCGCCACGCCGACGCCATCGCCACCCGCCTGCATGCGGCCGAGGACGACATGGCCGCACTCGCAAACCTCAGCGCCGGCACCGTACGCCTGGCGGCCTTCCCCTCCGCCTGCGCCACCCTCGTGCCGACCGCCATGACGAACCTGGCACGTCACCACCCCGGGCTCGAGATCCGCCTGACCGAGTGCGAACCCCCCGAGGCAGCCCACCTGGTGACCAGTGGAGAGGCCGATCTCGCCGTGCTCTTCTCGCACGACAACCAGCCGCCGGACCACGGCCCCGACCTACGGCTGGTCCCGCTCACCAACGACCCCGTGAGCCTGGTCGTCCCCACCGGCCACCCCGCCGCGACCGCCACCGAGCCACTGACGTGCCTGACATCGACCCCGTGGATCGCCGGCTGCCCGAGCTGCGCCGCCCACCTCACCCGCACCTGCGAGGCCGCCGGCTTCACCCCCGACATCCGCCACAGCACCGATGACTACGTCGTCATCCAGAACCTGGTAGCCCGCGACCTGGGCGTCGCCCTCCTACCGCAGCTCGCCCTCGACGCCTACCGCCACCCCGACGTGCAGGTGCTCCCGCTCGGGATCACCGGCCGGGCCCTGTACCTGCTGTGCCACCGCGAAGCCCTCCAGATCCCCGCCGTCACACAGGCCACCCGCGCCCTCCAGCAGGCAGCAACCGCACGCTAGCCGTGGTCGTGTCAGTCCCGCCGGGTGCAGCACCATCGCAGCTACACCTCTCGCGGCGCGTGAATCGCCCTGGCTGAGCGCGGACGTCTGGGCCGAACCGCAGCGGGCGAAGGCGCTGCTCGGCGTGCTGCCGGACGGTCTGGCGCTGCCCGAGCGGCTCACCGGCCGCGAACTGCTGCGGTTCATGGGGCAGTTGCGCGGACTGCCGACCGGCGAGGTCGAGCGGCGAAGCGCCGAACTACTGGCGGTACTGGACTTGGACCAGGCCGAACGGACCCTGGTCCTGGACTACTCCACCGGCATGCGGAAGAAGGTCGGCTTGGCGGTCGCCCTGCTGCACGCGCCGCGGCTGCTGGTACTGGACGAGCCATTCGAGGCGGTCGACCCGCTCTCCGCCGCGACCATCCGCGCCATCCTCCGCCGTTTCGTGGCCGCGGGCGGCTCGGTGGTGCTCTCCAGCCACGTGATGGCACTGGTCGAGCGACGGGAGCGCGCGGGCCGCACGGCGCGGGCGAGTGTCGGCAGCGCGGCGGGTGCTGGGCACTGGCCCCATCCGGGCGGTTGCGGCGAAGGAACTGCATACCTGGTGGAGGGACCCGCACCGGGGCCGCTTCCTGCGAATGGCGTTGTGGTGTCGGCGGCCGGGGCCGTCGCGGTGTGGCGGCGGGCCGCCCGGCGGACGCGCGGGTCCGGTCGAACCCTCACCGATGCGTAGCCTCGGCTTCGGAGACGACCGCCGGCTCACCAACGGTCGTGCACTGCGTCCGGCCCGCATCCGCCAGATTGGAACCGGTGTCGTGATTACGGGGCGTCAAGCACTGGTTCCTCGCGTACGCCTTCCCGTCTCGCTGGCCGGGCCCGAACCGTCCGGCAGTGCCAGTCCGTCCCGACGGTGTCAGGGCTGCTTACCACCCGCCTCGCCATCCCCCGGGACGAACTGCCCTCAGCTTCAACCAGGTTGCTGCGACAACCCGGCGGTGCAGACCTCTCACCTCACTCGACTCCATGGCGCCTCGTGGTGCACCTACCCGATATGGCGAGCGAGGGTACGTCTACCTCGGCACTGTCACCGCCGCCGCTCTCCTCATCTGGCTCCGATCATGATTCGGCAGGCAGGAGCGCGGCGATTTCACCCAGAACTCGGGCCGCCGGTGCCGGGTCGACCAGCCACTTCAGGTGGCTGCTGATGAGCGTACGGACGTCGTAGGGGTTCTCCGGCGTCAGCGCGTCGCCCTCGCGGATCATCCGGTCCTGCATGGCGAGCGGCACGCTGGTGTCCTCAGCCAGCCGGACGTACGTCTTGGGGATCCGCCCCCAGGTGTCGGGCTGCGCCCGGTCATCGGGTGTGCCGGCGTCGAGGTTCTCGTCGGGCTGGAAGGTGTTGAGGAAAACCATGAACTCCTCGTCCGTCCCGTCGGCGAGGAAAGCCGCCTTGAAGGCCGCGAGGACGCCAGGGTCGGCGGTGCGGAAGTTGGAGCGCAGCAGCCCGAGCTCGGCAGGGTTCCCGACCATCGCCGATGCCAGCCCCGTGGCGTCGACCGTGGCCATCTCGGGCTCGGCATAGTAGGAGCTGACGTCGAGGTCGACGGGGCACCAGGCGGAGACATAGACGATGCGGTCGATCAGGTCGGGCCGCTGGTTGGCTGCGACGGTGGCCGTCATGCCGCCGCGGCTGTGTGAGACGAGGATGACGGGCCCGTTCCGCTTGGCCCGCTCCAGTATCCCGATGAGGTGCGCGGCGTTGTCGGCGAGCGTGACGCCCTTGATGGCCCCGGGCGTGGTGGCGAGCCCTCCGAGATCCTGTGGTGCCTGATAGGCCCGCGGGTACGTCGCGGCGAACCCGTGCCCCGGAAGATCGACGGCGACCGAACGGTGTCCGAGGAGGCCGAGTTCGGCCTGGAGCGGTGCGAAGGAGAAAGAGTTCGCGAAAGCTCCGTGAACCAGTACGAACGTCGGTTGCATCTGTCTACACTCACTTTCTGGTTCCTCTACGGCGTCGGCGGCACGCGCGTCGCTCTTCCCGATGCCGCGAACGACCTCGCGGCCGAGGAACGAGACGTCGTCCTGCGGCGCACCATCCAGCCGCAGAGACGTCTTCGTGCATGGCAAGCGTCAGCGGTCAAGCGCGGAGTCACGAGGGCAGCGTGCGAACGGCTGCCCACTATCCGATGAGTCACACTACTCAGTGAAAGATCATCCGCACTACCCGGACGAGCCTTTCCACCTGAGCACTTCGCCACCCACCCCCGCACGGCCTCGGCCTCGCAGAACGCGCCACCGACCCGCCACTGGCGACTTCCTCCACGAGGTGTTCCACCGCCCGCGCCATCGACGAAGTCCTCGTTGAGCGGCGACGGATCGGCGAACTCATGGGCCGGGTCCGCGACTTCGACCAAATGGTCCCCGATGAGTCACTTCGGTCCCTGACCACCGAGATCACCACCCTCAACCACCGCGTCCAGCAACTGACCCGCGAACACCGCACCCTGCAAGAACGCCTCGAAGGCGCCCGCTCGAACCGAACGGCGCGGGCAACAGCACGCCGTTGCATCTCACGGTCGTCCTGCTGCGGCCGGATGATGGACGGGAGCGGGTCTTCGGGCAGGAGCCGCGCGGAAACCCGTGCGTTGGCGGAGATCGGCTTCGCCGCTCAGGACGCCCGCTGTTCCGGGACTTCACCGCTGCCGAGCTGATCGCCATGGGGCGCAAGCTCAACCGCCGTCGGGACGCGGACTTCGCCCGCGAGCGCCTGGTTGGGGCCGGCACTCCGCTCGGCGAGCCGGTCGGCACGTTGTCCGGCGGGCAGCGCGCCCAAGTCGCGCTGGCCCTCGCGCTGGCCGAGCGGCCGCGGTTAGTGCTGATCGATGAGCCGATCGCGGCGCTTGATCCGCTGGCCCGGCACGAGTTCATGCGGCCGCTGATGGGCGGCCCCGCCAACCGCACCGGCGGCGAGCAGGATCCCACCTTCCGCTATCAGGCAAGCGACGACGTCGAAATGCTCGCCCTCTCCCTACGATGAACGGTTGACCTGTTCGTCCACGTGCAGCCGCACCCACCAGTCGGCGTCAGCGTCCACGGCCGGAGCCGCAGTCGATCTGTGGTCAGCAGCACGGTCGAATCCCTGCGTCAGAACGCCAGCTCGCTACAGAGAAACCGGCAACCGCGGAGCGATCTCGGCTTCCGCTTGACGCCTACTCATCTCGGCTGGGGAACCGCGAGGATGATCCGAAACGTAGTCAACTGACATGGGTACACGTCCTTCCGAGAGCCTGGTGACGCCCAGAACATCCGTCCAGATCGGCGCTCTTGTTCCGCTGACCCGGCCTGGCTGGGTCGAGGCAGGCCGACACTTGCTCGCTGGACTGGAGCTGGCCGTTCGCGAAGTCAATGACGCCGGTGGGGTCGTCGGAAGACCACTGGAGCTGGTGGTCCGAGACACCGCGGCTGATCCACAGAGGGCCGCGGTGGCCGTGGATGAATTGGCAGGCCTGGGCGTGGCTGCCTTGGCGGGGGAGTATCACAGCGTCGTCGCTCGCGCCGCTGCCGCCAGGGCCGACGCCCTCGGCCTGCCGTTCCTCTGCTCGTCAGCGGTTCTCGACGCGCTCACCGAACAGCCAACGGAATGGGTGGCGCGCCTCGCCCCGGCGCAGTCCCACGGCTGGCAGATCTACGCGGACTTCCTCCTCAGTGCGGGCCACAGCCGAGTCGCCCTAGCAGTCGAGCCGAGTGTCTACTGGGCAGCTGGGACCCGCATTCTGCGGGACCACCTCGCTCCACGCGGCGGCACCGTCATCGAACTCGACATGCGCGCGCTCGCCCCCGCGGCCGTGTGCGACGAACTCGTCGACAATCGCGTGACAGCCCTCCTTCTTCTGGTCGGCCACCCGGAGCCGGCAGTGTCGATCGTCAAGTCCGTCCGCCGCGACCAGCGCCTCGCCGAGATCATGATTGGTGCTCCGGCTGGGCAACCGGAGTTCGCCGAATGGGCGACGTCGCTGGGCGACGACAGTGCCGCGATCCCGTTCCTGCGCTACCTGCCCGAGCGCCTCAGCCCACTCGGCACGCGAGTCGAGACGGCCCTCCGCGAGCGGCTCGCCGAAGCGCCCTCCTTCGTCGCCTTCGAGGGCTACGACACGATCGCAGTCCTCGCCGATGTGCTGCGTTCTCACGGCGCGGACCGGGCACGCACTGCCGAATCCTGGCCGCACGTTGCAGTCGAAGGCACCCGCGGGCAGATCCAGTTCTCCCGCACGCCGGGCATCAGCGTTTGGCAATGGGCTTGGACGCCAATCCAAGTCGTTGATCGAGATCCGGCGAAACCCGATCGCTTTCGGATCCTTCACGCCAGCTGGGAGAGCACGGAGGTCCCACTGCCCGGACCTGTCCGAACTTGAGGCTGTCTACCTGTCTACGTGTGAATACGGCCTCTCAGCTTCGCGGCGGGGCCCCGAGCGCAGGACCCGGGGCAACCCGCAGTGACGCCCACGGCGGGTGGGCCCTCAGCATCCGTGACGGATGGTGCTACGAAGAAGGACCGTCCGTCACGGATGATGGCTTGACAACAGCATTAGGAGGTCAGGTCACAGCCGACCCGGACGCATCCACGGTCGGAAAGACGATGACGTCGCGGTGCACCCTCAGTACGGCCAGGCTCTCCTTGGTCCGCAGCGCCGCGCGATGCTCGATGCCGACCCGGTCGGCATCGAGCATCGCGCGGCGTAGCAGCGAGTAGGGGCGCGCCCCCGCCGGGACCGAGGGGCTGGGTAGTACACGCGGTCGTAGGTGATCGGGTCCACCTCGGCGGTGTCCAGGAAGGCGAGGACACGGATCTCCTTGGTGGTGGCGAGTGGCATTTGGCAGGTCGGTGAGGTCGTCCCGGGTCATCACCTTCCATTCCCCGACATCGGAATTCGGTGTCGAAACGGGGCCCGTGCCGCGATCGCGGATAGCATCTGGCGTGCCCACTTCATCTTGACTCCGGCAAGAGTGGAGACACCACCCATGAAGCGAATCCAACGTTCCGCCGCTGGCCTGCTCGGCACCGCACTCCTGGTGGCGGGACTGACCTCGCTGGCCGCGCCTGCCCAGGCGACGACCGCGAGCCCGGCCGCGCCGCGGGCGAGCGCGATCACCTCCGACGCGACGGCCCGTGCCGAGGTGCTGGCGGCCGTCCGGCGGCAGGCGGTCACGCACCCCAACGAGACCGGCCGGCACATCTGTTATGCCGCCCACGTGCAGAACATCGGCTGGCAGTCGGCGGTCTGCGACGGGCAGATGGCGGGCACCACGGGCCGGTCCCTGCGGATGGAGGCGCTGAGCATCGCCGTCTCCGGCGTTGGCGGGGTGTGCGCGGTCGCCCACGTGCAGAACATCGGCTGGCAGCACTGGGTCTGCGCGGGCGACGGTACGGCCGTCGGCGTCGGCACTACCGGCCAGTCGCTCCGCATGGAGGCGCTGGGCATCGGCGTCGGCAGCGGCAGTGTGTGCGCCCGGGCTCACGTGCAGAACATCGGCTGGCAGTCGAAAGTCTGCGCCGCGGCCGGCCAGGCGGCCTTCGTGGGGACCACAGGCCAGTCGCTGCGGATGGAGGCGGTCATTCTGACGGTTTGACAGCCGGCTCCGGTGAGCCCGTGACGGCTTCACCGAGCCACGGTGGGCGGGCTGGCGCGGGCCGGCGACCAGCGGCCCCGCCCGCCGGTGCCCTGAGAGCGCGCCGGGCGGCACCGCGCCGCCCGGCCGGCTCAGTGATCCGCTGCCGCCCGGGCCGGTTTCGGGGCGAGGCGACGGGCGTACCTTGATGGCCTCGGACGGATCCTTGACGGGCGCTTCAGTCGCGGCGCCCATGGCAGCAGCACTCGGTGTGCCCGGTACTCGCGCGGCGCCTTGTCCGCGCCGCGGCCGCGCCGCACCGACCGGCCGACCCCGGTGGTGGCCCGCAGCGGCTGGTGGAACTGCGCCGTGCGACCCGGGCCGGCTGACATCCCGCCGGGTAGCCGTGGTCGGCCCGACATCGCCGGAGCGGAAACTCACGAGCGTTTGGCTGCCTGATCAACGCCGCAAGCCAGCCGGCGCTGGGCCCGGTATGTTGAGCCCGGGCCGAGTGGTGTCGGTCCCGGCCTTGCTGGCGGCCGCGACCGGCAGCACCCTTGCCCGAGGGTGCGCCGCATCAGCGCTGCTGTTTGCAGAAGACTTTCCGGTGCCGTTCAGCTCCCGGATCGCAGGCCTGCCATCAGCAAGGACATGCCACCGGTGGTCAAGCGCCATGCCCGAAAGAATGCCGCCCGCACCCGCGGCTGGTCAGAGCCACCAGGCTGCCGTCAACGCCGTCCGCAAGCGCCCCAGCCTGATCCCTCCGCCGCAGCGGCTGCGCCATCGACGAAGCTTTGTCGGCGAGCCGGCCGAGCTGCGTGAGCTGCTGGACCGGGTGCTGGCTGCCCATGTCGCCGGGCACGGCCACGCCGGCCACGACTCGGTGACGAATGCGGTGGTCCGGCCCGACACCACCCACAGCTCCATGCCTGACCTGGCCCACTGGCTGCCTGCACCCTGTTCTTGGTCCGCAGTCCGGCCGCGCCTCCCCTGCCCGGTCCGCTGGCCGCGGGATGATGGGTGAGTGTAGGAGGAGTTCGCTCCGGGCGAGCCAGCTGCGGGCGGCCCTTGCCCCTTTGCCCTGCCCGTCCCGCCGGAAATCGAGTGCCCGAACGAGGGCGAGGGAAGGCCGCCCTGGCCGCCCACCTCCTGCGCGCCGCCACCCGGGTAACCGGCCGCCAGAACGAAACGGCAAGACAGGGAGAAGACCCGACATGTCCAGCGAAAGCGAGAACCCACTAATCCCCTCCCCGACCTCCACGCCGCATCGGCCTAGGACGAATCGGGACTGGTGGCCGAACCAGGTGGACCTCTCGGTTCTCCACCAGCACTCGCCCCAGTCCAACCCGATGGGTGCGGACTTCAACTACAAAGAAGAGTTCAAGACCCTCGACGTCGAGGCGCTGAAGCGGGACCTCTTCGAGCTGATGACGACGTCCCAGGACTGGTGGCCGGCCGACCACGGCCACTACGGGCCGCTCTTCATCCGGATGAGTTGGCACGCCGCTGGCACCTACCGCATCGCCGACGGCCGCGGCGGTGGCGGCAGCGGCGCTCAGCGGTTCGCGCCCCTCAACAGCTGGCCCGACAACGCGAGCCTGGACAAGGCACGCCGGCTGCTCTGGCCGATCAAGCAGAAGTACGGCCGGAAGATCTCCTGGGCCGATCTGCTGATCTTCGCCGGCAACTGTGCCTATGAATCGATGGGGTTTAAGACCTTCGGCTTCGGCTTCGGGCGAGAGGACATCTGGGAGCCCGAGCAGATCTTCTGGGGCCCTGAGGACACCTGGCTCGGAGATGAGCGCTACAGCGGACCAGGGGAATTCGCCGAGCCTTTCGGCGCCGTGCAGATGGGCCTGATCTACGTGAACCCGGAGGGGCCGCAAGGCAACCCGGATCCGCTGGCTGCCGCCCGGGACATTCGAGAGACCTTCGGTCGTATGGCGATGAACGACGAGGAGACGGCTGCGCTCATCGTCGGCGGCCACACGGTCGGCAAGACCCATGGTGCAGTCGATCCCCAGTACATCGGTCCGGAACCCGAGGCCGCCCCCATCGAGCAGCAAGGCCTCGGCTGGAAGAACACCTTCGGCAGCGGCAAGGGCGTCCATGCGTTCACGAGCGGGCTGGAGGGCGCCTGGACCAGCCAGCCGACGAGGTGGGACAACGGCTTCCTGGACAACCTGTACAAATACGACTGGGAGCTTACGGTCAGCCCCGCCGGGGCCAAGCAGTGGACTCCCAAGGATCCGAAGGCCCAGGGCGCCGTGCCCGACGCTCATGACCCGTCCAAGCGGCACGCCCCGATGATGCTGACGACGGACCTGGCGCTGAAGCTGGACCCGATCTACGGGCCGATCACGAAGCGTTTCTACGAGAACCCCGACCAGCTCGAGGATGCGTTCGCCAGAGCGTGGTACAAGCTGCTGCACCGCGACATGGGACCCCGCTCGCGCTACCTGGGCCCGTGGGTCCCCGAGCCACAACTGTGGCAGGACCCCACCCCAAAGGTCGACCACGAACTGATCGCAGAGGCGGACATCGCCGCCCTCAAGGGCACGATCCTCGCATCGGGGCTGTCCATCTCCCGGCTGGTCTCCACCGCGTGGGCCGCAGCTGCGAGCTTCCGCGGCACCGACAAGCGCGGTGGGGCCAACGGGGCGCGGATCCGCCTCGCGCCGCAGAAGGACTGGGAGGTCAACCAGCCGGCCGAGCTGACCAAGGTGCTGCAGAACCTCGAGCAGATCCAGCAGGACTTCAACCGCTCGCAGTCCGGCGGCAAGAAGGTCTCGCTCGCCGACCTGATCGTGTTGGGCGGGTGCGCGGCCGTCGAGCAGGCGGCGAAGAGGGCCGGGTACGACGTCACGGTCCCGTTCGCGCCGGGGCGTACCGACGCCTCGCAGGAGCAGACCGATGTGGAGCCGTTCGCCGTGCTCGAACCGACCTACGACGGGTTCCGCAACTACCTCCGGGCCGGCGAGAAGCTGCCGGCGGAGACCCTGCTGGTGGACCGGGCGTTCATGTTGACGCTGACCGCTCCGGAGCTGACGGTTCTCATCGGCGGGATGCGGGCCCTGAACGCCAACGTCGGGCAGTCTCGGCACGGTGTCTTCACCGATCGGCCCGGGACGTTGACCAACGACTTTTTCGTGAACCTGCTCGATATGGGCACGGTGTGGAAGACGTCCGCCTCGGCTGAGAACGTGTTCGAGGGGCGGGATCGCGCCACGGACGAGGTCAAGTGGACCGCCACCGCCGTCGACCTCGTCTTCGGTTCGGACTCTCAGCTCCGAGCCATCGCGGAGGTCTACGCCCAGGACGATTCGAAGGAGAAGTTCGTGCGTGACTTCATCGCCGCGTGGGACAAGGTCATGAACCTCGATCGGTTCGACCTCGCCTGATCCCGATGTCCGGGTCGGCCGGTGGTACTGGCAGGCCCGGACATCCTCGGTCGGGCCTCCGGCCTCGTGGTGGTCAGGTTCGGCTCCGGGTCGGGCAGAGCCTTAACGGATCGGTGCAGCCGAGTTGGTGCCGCCGTTCCGTTCGAATGTTGGGTCGTGATGCCTGTCTCCCCGAGGCCGTTGCGGCCTCCGATTATGGTGGTATGCGGCGTCGACGTTTGCAGATGGTGGCGGTCGGCTGGACGGCGGACGGACGCTTTTGCACGGCCTGGCCTTCGATGCCGAGCGCCAGCTCGGCGGCGCTCGGCGTCCCAAGCTCAAGCCGCTCGCCTTCGCCTGGTCTATCGCCCCGACCACCTGGACCACCGCGCTGCGCACCGGCGACGACACGGCCCGCAAGCGCGCCTGCCCAACCTCGCGGCTGGCATCTGGGAGTTCGGCCCGTGGGCCTGGCGGCACACCGTCGTCCGGTCCCGCTTCGAGACCGGGGAGACGTTCTCCCTGCACTACTGCCAGGACCCGGACAGCGGCGAGCCGCTGCGTCTGCACGTGAACTTCGAGAAGCCGGTGGTCCGGACGCGGATCGGGATCGACACCCTGGACCCGCTCGTCGACCTGGTGGTGGATCCCGACCAGTCCTCGGCGTGCTGGAAGGACGTCGACGAGTACGACCACGGCCGCCGGTTCGGCTTCATCACCGACGACGACCATCACCTGGTCGAGCAGGCCCGGGTGCGCGCCTTCGGCCTCCTCCAGGGTCGGGCCGGACCGTTCGCTGATCCGTGGCCGTGCTGGGCGCTGGATGCGGTGCGGCCGCTGCCCGTTCTGCCCGACGGAGCCGACCGGGCGGCGTCCACACCCTGGAACTGCCGCCAGGGCGTACTGACACGGCCTCAACAGTCATTCATATGATCGAAGGTATGGAAAGCTTCACGATGGTCGAGTTCCCCACCACCTCCGCTCGGGAATCCGCGGAGTTCTTCGGGTCTGTTTTCGGTTGGGGGGCGACGCAGTACGGCCCGGAGTACACCGATGTGGACTGCGGCGGCGGAGTCAGCCTCGGCTTCCAACAGGACCACTCAGAAGCTCCGGCCGGGCCGCTCGCCGTGATCCAGGTGGACGATCTGGAGGCGACGCGAAGCGCGGTACTCAAGGCGGGCGGCACCATCACGGTCGAGGCATTCGACTTTCCCGGCGGCAGGCGCTTCCATTTCCGGGAGCCGGGTGGCAACGAGCTTGCTGCATGGACGCCGACGGGACAGTGAGCCACCTCGGCCGAGGCCATGCTTCTCGATCATCTCCCGGCCTACAGCTGGATCCACCCGCGCGCCGGGAGAAACCGATTTCGTGTTGGCACGATTGTCGCCTATGGTTGTCTCACCGACGCGGGGTGGAGCAGCTCGGTAGCTCGCTGGGCTCATAACCCAGAGGTCGCAGGTTCAAATCCTGTCCCCGCTACCACCAGGGCCGGGGTTGGCGCATGAATGCGCCAACCCCGGCCCTGTTCGTTGGTCGGCCCGCTGTGCAAGCAGGACTCGCCGGGAGCTAGCTGACTGTCCGGCAGATGGCCGTCCTCACCCAGAAGGCCTCCACCCAACGGTCGAGCTGTTCGCGTTCTAATACGGCGTCAGCCGGCGGAGGCGACCCAGCCCTCGCAGGTAGTCGCGGCCGACCCGGTCCAGCCCGCCCGCCGTGGCCTCGGCTGTGTCCCGGCCGTCTGGCCGCACGGTCAGGAACTCCGGAAGGTCGGTCGCCGAGAACAGGTCGAACAGCATCGCCGAGCGTGGGTTCCAGCGCCGCCCGAGCTGCTCGTGCCACTGCCCGAGCTCGCTCTCGGGCTGGTGGGTTGCCAGCAAGTGGAGGCTCAACGACAGTTCCGAGGACATGTCGGCGGCCGGTGCGATCCGGGTGAGCGCCAAGTCCTGGTCGGTGAAGCAGATCTTCAGCACCTCCTGATCCTGGGCCCTTCCGCTGCTCGACGACAAGGCATTCGTCGTGAAACGAATCCCTGGCTCCCGGGGCGCCCGCTGGCGCATCGTCATCAGTGGCAAAGCCAAGACGGCCCTGCGGCGGACGCGGGAGATCCGCCGCAGGGCCGACGACTGTGCAAACTCAAGGAGAGACACCAACCATGCGCATGCACACCTGGACACGCCAGACCGTCCTGGCCCTTGGCGCGGCTGCCGCCCTGGCCCTGGCCGCCGGTTCCGCCCACGCCGCAGGCAGCAGCCTCGGGACGGGCAGCTCCGGCCCAGCCGTCGTCTGCCTCCAGCGCGCCCTCGACGACGTGGACGCTGCAGGCCTGCAGACCGATGGCCAGTTCGGCACCCGCACCCACAACGCCGTCGTGAACTACCAGCACGAGCACGGCTTGAGCGCGGACGGCACCGTCGGCCCGATCACCGGCGGCTCCATCAAGAACGCGGTCAGCCAGGCCTACTACGCCGCGCACCGCGCCAACGACCCGTCCCAGGTGGAACTCGGCAGCTGGCTGGCCAACTGCAGCGGTCAGCTGCCGGGCTGACTCCGGCACGCCGGGCCGGGCGCGCCCGGCCCGGGAAGGCGAAGGAGAGGTCCAGCACCACTCGGTGCTGGACCTCTCTGCGTTGACGGTGGCCGGAGTCGGCCCGGCCTCGTCCGCTGGAAGGACTCGTTCAATCCGCGCGCACCTCGGGCAGCGGATCGACGGCTGAGGCCAGTGCCGCACCGTGCCCACTGCGGCCGTGCTCGTACTGGCGGACATCGGGCTACGGCCCAGATCACGCGCCTGGGAGCCGGTGCGGGCGGCCAGTTCGGGCGAGTGGTGCACCAGTGGCTCCCGACCGGTCGGGCCGCCCGGGAACTGTGATCGTTTTCGGCTGTGTTCGGCTGCTCGCGCGTGGGTTCGCTACTGGTCGTTGAGCAGGGCGAGTCCGACGTCGTAGCAGGGAGCGCGGTGGCGAGGTGGGCTTCGAGGATCGGGCTCTGCACCAGGCGCGTGCTGGGCGGCGCGCCCTCGCCGCGGCGGCAGGCGTTGACGGCGAGGATGCCGTCGGGCAGCGGGGCCTGGGCGGTGGGCTGCCACTGCGTTCTCAGTCGTTGGTGCTGGTGATGGTCCACCAGGAAATCTGGTCGCTGGAGGCGGTGATCCAGGGCCCAGTAACCTGCGCCAGGCGCGGTTGCGCACTGCTGTCAAAAAGACACACAGTGCGAAAGCCGGTGGTGAGAACCCGTCCGCACCCTGCAGCTGCAATGCTGAAAAGGCTCAGCCCCTCCTCTGCCACGGCCCCTGGCCCGGCGACGCCCAGCTACGCCTGGAGGTCACCGCCGCTGCGTGGGTCGAGTTAGGTCGCGCCCGGCGCCCTGAGGGCTCGCGGTGGAGCCGATGTCGTAAATCGCTGTCGGTCGTGACCATCGACTGGAACAGCCCCGTTCGCACGGCCGAGGTCGGCCGGGCTCACGCCACGTGCGTGACCAGGGAAGCGGGGGACCGGGATGAAGATTGCACGAGTGACGAAGCCCGGAGCGCCGGGCCGCGCCGGACGGCTGCGCCCGATGGCGGCCAGGCTGGGCCTAGCGGCCCTGCTGGCCGGCGCCGCAGGCACGGTGGCGGCCGGGATCACCTTCGCGCAGAGCGGCGCGACACCGGCGCCGTCGGTGTGGAACAACACCACGTCGATGGGCTCGCCGTCGGACTGGAACAGCACCACATCGGACGCCGTACCCGCCGAGTGGAACAGCACCGGCTCCGCGGTGCGGCCCACGGAGTGGAACGGCACGGGCGCCTGACGCCCGTGACCGATCGCGGCTGTGGCACCCCTACGGGGCCGCCGCCGCACCCCGGGCCACGCCGCTCAGCGCGTCCGGCAGCTGTGCGGCCTCGCGGCCTCGGGCAGGCCGAACGCGCCGAGGACGCCGGCGCGCGGCAACCTCGGCCTCGGCGTCCATCACCGGTCACAACCTCGCGAAGCCGGAAAGCCGGACGAGTTCCCGGCTTTTAAGTCGAGACCGCGCCGACACGCCGACCTCGATCACCTGCCGGCCTGGCGCCGGTGTGGGTGTCCCAGCTGCCCGATCGCCTGGTGGCCAACCGGACGGAGCGTGCTGCATTCAGGTTCGTCAGCATGTGGGCATTGCGAGCCCGGGGAAGGCGAGCCGGTACTGCCCTCGGTACATGGCCTCGCCACCGATCATGAGCCCGGTGGGAGACTCGACTCCAGCAATGCGGGCGGTGCGCACGATCAGAGCCGCGATCTCGGAGGAGGCCACTTCTCCAGGACCGCCGGCATCGACGCGCCACGGCGCTCCGCCGTCGAAGCGGGCCGGAAGGGGCGGTAGGGCGTTTCGGGAAGTCCAACCGAGAGCGGCGGCGTTGTCCCCGCGAGCCGCCTCGGGGACGCAGTACTCCGTGTAGTCGACGTACAGGCGATCCTCGAAACAGGTGATGCCGAACAGAAGCGGCCCGGCTTCGCCGGGCAGCAGGCCGTACAGGGGAATGCTCTGCGTCAGCCCGGTCGCCAGAGTCTCCGCGGGAAGCGTCCGCAGGAACGCCCCCAGCGAGTTCTGCAACTGCTCCCAGTCGCCGATGTTCTCCCAACGCGGCTGCTCCAGCGGGTGCCCGCGGTCCGCCAGGACCCCGGCGAATCCCTGCCCGGCCTGCGCATACCAGGACTCCCACACCTCGCTGCTCTGCAGTACCAGCTCGGGCCCGGCCACCCCGGCCCGCAGCTCCAGGGCCGTCCTCTCCTGGTGCCAGTGCAGGAACGGCCTGCCCCAGTACGGCTCCGGGCTCCACCCGGACGGTCCGGCGAACCCGTGGGCCCCGACGTACGTCGCGTCGCCGAGCACCCTCCGGACCGCATCCGCGACCCGCCGGAACTCCTCAGCCTGCGCCCGCGCCTCAGGAGCCGGCCGGCTCACCGGGACCGCCAGCTCCAGGTACTCCTGCAACGGAGCCCACGCCCGGGCCGCCGCACCGACGGGCACGAACACTGCGTCTCCGCCCGGCAACCCGGTCACCACCCGGACCCGGCCGTCCGACTCCCCAGCCCACTCCCAGCCCAGCTGGTCGACGAGACCGCGCACGTCGTCCTCGGTCCACCGGAGTCCGACGAACGCGTTCATCAACTTTCGGGCGACGGCCTCGATGTCCTCGTTAGTGATCATGGTCCTTTACTACCAGCCACCCCGGACACTCCAGCGTGCCGGGCTCTTCCCCGGGCACCGGTAGGGGGCTTGGGTCGCGCTCACGGTCAGCTCACGCTCGGCGAGTTCGCGATGGAGGTGGCACAACCCCACCACCCAATCGCCGGCCCTGACATGACATCAGTGTCACGCCACCTCGGCCGACTGCGGTAGTCGTACGGAAGGCTGGCTACGACATCGAGGCGGTGGAGCGGCCGTGGCCATCCGTGGGCTTGCCCGCGCCCGCATGGGGTCATTACTGCCTCGGCAGATCTGGATGCGTCACGTCCTGCAGGGGGAAGGCCATCATGCTGACGCTCAGGGGGATTGCGCCCGGCGCGTGCGGTGGCTGTGCGGCCTCGTGGAGCTCAACGGCGAGCTCGGCGAGCCGTCGTCGGACGTCCTGCCAGGTCCGGGGATCCACCCATAGCTCGGCGTCGACGGTCACGCCCGCGCTCGCCTCTAGCCGGCGACTGGCACGTTCCCGGAGGGTGTGTGCCATGGCCTCGGCCAGCATCGGGGCCCCGTCGTGCTGGTCGGACAGCGGCGTGCCGCGGACGGTGCGGTAGCGGCGCTCCCTGCCACCGCGACGAGTGCGCTCCTCCGCCAGCTCGACCAAGCCCACCGTGGCTAGGCGCCGCAGGTGCTGGCTGGCCAGCGCGTGCGAGATGTCCAACTCGCGCGCGAGCTCGGCGGCCGACATCGGTCCCGGCCACATGAGGCTGAGCATCCGTAGTCGCAAGGGATGGGCGAGCGCGCGAAGTACTGGGTCGGTATCGGTCACGTAGGCCAGTAAACCGCAACCGACGCGGCCTGAGCCCCTACCACCAATCAAATGCTTGGGGGTAGGGTGAGCGCGATCCAGCGCACGACGAGGGGGATAAGCGGATGAGCTGGCGCACGCTCAAGGTCCTGCGGGATCGCAATGCGGGTATCTATCTGGGCGGGGTGATCGTCTCGGGGCTCGGCGACTCGGCCATGTCGCTCGCCGCCGGTATCTGGGTCAAGACCCTCACTGGTTCCAGCAGCCTTGCCGCGCTGGTCGGCTTCTGCCTTTGGCTACCGACCTTCGCGGGCCCGGTGATCGGCACGGTGGCGGACCGGGTGCGCCGCCGTCCGCTCCTGGTCGCCACCAACCTGGTCCTGGCCGCCGTCATGACCGCGCCGATCGCCGTGCACTCCCAAGCGGATGTCTGGCTGCTGTTCGCGGTCCTGACCTTGGTGGGAGCGGGAATGGTACTCACGGACGCGGCGGAGACCGCGCTGGTGGCCGCTGCCGTGCCAGAGGAACTGCGCGGCGACTTCAACGGCCTGGTGCACACCGCGATCGAGAGCATGAAACTGCTCGCCCCGCTGGCCGGGGCCGGCCTGTTCACCGCCTTCGGCGGGCCTGCGGTGGCAGTGCTGGACGCGGCCACCTTCGTACTGGCCGCGGTCGCCTTCCGGTTCATCCGAGTGCAGGAGGCCCTGCCCACCACCCGCGGAAAGCGGGCATGGACCACTGAGACCGCTGAAGGTGCCCGCTTCCTGTGGCGGCACCCGGTGCTGCGTCCACTGGTCGTCACCGGCGGGACGGCCATGGTGCTCTCCAGCCTGAGCAGTACGGCCACATTCGCCATGCTCGATACCGGGCTTCACCAGTCTCCGGCGTACGCAGGCGTACTGACCCCGCTTCAGGGGCTCGGGTCAGTCGTCAGCGGGGTGACAGCCGGTGCGTTGATGCGCCGGATGTCCGAGCGTGCCTTCTCGGCGATCGGACTCTCACTCTTCGCTCTCGGCGTGCTCGCGCGGGCGACTCCCTGGCTGCCGATCGTGCTCGGCGGCAGTCTGGCCATCGGGCTGGGTCTGCCCTGCGCACTCATTGCGGCTATGACCGCCGTGCAGCGGGAGACTCCAAGCGAACTGCTCGGCCGGGTTGCTGCTACGGCCAACACCCTGATGTTCGCGCCCACCGGGCTTGCCCTGCTCATCGGCACCGCGATGGTGGCTGGCCTCGACTACCGGGCGCAGCTTCTCATTGCCGGGGCCATGGGCCTGACCTGGGCCGCCGTGCTCACTGTGGCCGGCCGTGCGGCGCGGCCCACAGCACCGGACGGCGCGCAGCCGACGCCCGAGGCTCAGCAGATCGACATCGCCCAGTAGGAGGAACAGTCATGCCGGGTTCTTTGCGGTGGCTCGCGCTCCCGCCATTCCGGTGCCACGAGTACGCCAACGAGGCTGTTCTGCCGACCGCAAGGGGTCCCGCTGTACCAGCGGATGGGGCGGAGTCCCGTGGAAGGCGACGTGTGCGAATCTGCGGTTTGTTGTCACTGGAGGAATGGTTGGTGTCATCAGGGTGTGGGTGTGGGGCTGCCTGGACCTGGCCGGGTTGTGGGGGAGCGGTTGGCGTCAGTTGGGTGCCGATGTCCTTTGCCATCAAGTGACGTTCTCCGGTGACAGTTTCGTGCAGATTCCCGTGTCGTCCCGCGCCGCCTGCCCGAGCCGGTTGGGCATGGGTGCAGTCTTCTGCGAAGAGAGGGACACGGTGCGTGGCATGACTGAGCAGGTGTTTGATGCGGCCCGTGCTCTGAGCTGTGGTGTCCCCGACCGTGGGCGGGCGTGGGGGTTCCTTCGAGTGTTCACCGCGGCCTGGGCCACCCCGCTGGCCTACGGTTGACGGCGTTCCGGCCGGGGAATTGGACGCGGTCGAGGCGCGGCTGGGGCTGCGGCTGCCAGCCGCGTTGCGGGAGTTCTACACGCTGCTGGGCACGCGCAAGGACCTGACGGGCAACCAGGATCCGCTGCTGCCGCCCGGTGAGGTGTTCGTGCATGACGAGTTCGGCGGTCTGCTGGTCTTCCGCACGGAGAACCAGGGCTGCGCCTACTGGGGGGTGCGCCTTGAAGACCTCGACCGGGACGATCCGCCGGTGTTCGTTCGGTCCCGGGAGGGATGGCTGCCGTTCATGGATCGGCTGTCACTGGCCGGTGTCGAGCTGGTGCTCAGCGAGGCGTTGTTCGCCCCGGGCCGCTTCTACAACGCGTGCGAGCTTCCTACGGACCTGATCGAGGAGTTGCCGCGCCGGTTCACGCGCGTCGCGCTGCCTGACTATCCGCTGTGGACCGGGCCGGGGGAATCACCGGTGCGCTGGTACTCCGCTCCGGGAGCACTGCTGCGCCTGGACGGCGTCACCGCGTTCAGCTGGCTGCACGTCGTGTGCCGCACCCCACCCGACCTCGAGGCGTTGGAGGAAACACTCCCAGCCCGCTGGGCACTGGGCTACCCGGAGCCTGCCCCGATCGAGGCGGACGGCCTGCCGTTCTGAACCGTGCCGACCGTGCGCCCGTCCGCCGCTGTCTCGAAATGGAGCACTTCGAGCGAGACGGCGTTGTAGGCGACGTTGGGTTGGTCGGAGCCGGGCAGGGTGAGGTGAAGCATCCCGTCCTCGTCCAGCAAGCCGTGGCCGGCGTAGTGGACCAGCATGGGGTCGGTGGTGTCGTTTCGGGTCGCTATGAGGGCCTTCAGGCCGCGCGGGGGTTGCTGATGCGTGCTGGTCATCCGCTGGTTCTCGCGGCGAGGGCGGCCTGTTGGTGGTTGTCAGCTTCCGGAGTTGGCCGCGCGGATGTTCATAGCCCCCTGTACGCGGATTGGTGATTCGTCCGGTATCTCGGCGCTGGCGAGCTGCAACGAGCCCTGAGTGGCTGGCCGTGGTGATGGATGGCCGCGTCCGCGGGGAGGTGACTGTGCTGATCAGCCCGGGCTGGAGCCGGAGGCAGCGGCTGGTTGGACCAGGGCTCCGTTGGGGCGCTGAGGCTGTCCGGTGCGCCGGTCCACGGGGATCGGCAGCGGGGCCAAGGGGTGGCGGCGGATGTGCCAGGTCTGGTAGGCGATCAGGACTAGGAGCAGGGCGCTCAGCGCCGCGGTGCCGCCCGCCGTGCCCCAGCCCAGCCCGCCTTGGGCCGTCGGTTTGGTCAGCGCGTCGCCGCCGGCCGCGCCCAGGGGACGGGTGAGGATGAACGCCAGCCAGAACAGCGTCATCTGATTGATCGACGTCAGGTAGTACAAGCCCACGATCAGCACCATGATGCCCGCGATGACCAGGAAAGCGTTGCGAAAGCCCAGGCCGGTGTCGTCCGAGAGCCAGTCACCGCTGGACGTGCCCAGGGTGTTGGATACCAGGATCGCGATCCAGTACAGGATCTCGCCGGTGCGACTGGAGATGTTCTCCACATTGTACGTCTGCCCGGTGCACCACCACACGAGGAAGACCAGCGCCAGCAGGGCGGTGAGGATCACGGCGCCGGAGGTGTAGCCGATGCCGTCGGGGGCGCTGCCGTGGCCGAATCCGCGGTTGAGGAAGTCGGATACCTCGGTGCCGACCATGCTCGTGCCCAGCACCACCGACCAGTACAGCGGCGGGTGGAACCGTTTCGCTCGCACCTGGGCCACGATGACAACCAGGAAGAACGCGAGGAATAGGAACGCGGTGGTGATGTAGCCGAGTTTGAAGCTGATACCGATCAGGTCGCCGGCGGACTCTCCGAGAGTCACGGCGACCGTTTTCAGCATCCAGAACAGCACCGTCACCTGGGGGAGCTTGCGCAGCACCATGGTCATGCCGTCCAGCGGTGCGTGTGCGTGAATGTTCGAGGCCATTTCTGTCGCCCGTCCGTCGGCCACCAGCATCAGACGCGCCATTGTGAAAGCGCCGGTGGGTCCGTGGAGCCATTGCTTGCCCGTGACGGCCGATCGCCACCCGAAAGAGTGACTCGGAAGGCTTGAACGGACTCTGTGAGCTTCCGCCCGGACCTGTCATTTTCACCGGCAAGCGCAAGGGTCAGAGTCCTGGCCGGTCTCTACCGGGCATTCGCCGAGCACGAGAAGCGCCAGGCGTACCCCGAATCCGTCGCCCAGGCCCATGCCGACTTCGCCGTGGCTTCTGGGGAGCAGGGCCCAGCACTTCGTCGGGGTTCGTTCACGGGCGGCGGGCGGCAGGACGCCGATGTGACCCATCCCGCGGCCGGATGAGCTCCTGGCCAGGAGGAAGTAACGTGCGCATGGGGACGATCAGTACCGGGTTGGACGGCCGGCCCCGGCCGGACTTCCTCGCCAGCCACCGTCCGGTCCTGGTCGTTCTCGCGGCCCCGCTGGTCACCGAGGTCATGCCGTCACAGGACCATGCATCACCCGTTCGCGTGAACTTGCCGTGATGGTGTCGTGCAGCAGGGGAGGCGGCATCACAAAGGGCTCGGTGCGTAGCGCAATGACGTTTTGCATCGTGTGGGTTGGTCGGGCGGAGGAGGGGGAGGCCCTAGCGTGGTCCGGGAATGACCCGGGCGGACCGCCGGGGTCCCGGCCCATGGAGGCACACCCCATGACCACTTCGCTCCCTGAGCTCACCGGGGACTACGTCCTCGACCCCGCCCACACCCGGATCGGCTTCGTGGCGCGCCACGCCATGGTGACCAAGGTCCGGGGTGCGTTCCACAGGTTCGAGGGCACCGCCCACTTGGACGGCAGCGAACCCGCCCGCTCGACCGCCCAGGTGGTGATCAAGACCGAGAGCATCGACACCGGGGTCGAACAGCGCGACGAGCATTTGCGCACCAACGACTTCCTGGACGCCCCCAACTACCCCGACATCACCTTCCGCACCACCTCGGTCGAGCCGAGCTCCGAGGCCGAGTACCGCGTCACGGGTGACCTCACCATCAAGGACACCACCCGCTCGGTCGCCATCGACTTCGAGTACACGGGCAACGCCGTCGACCCGTACGGCAATCTGCGGGTGGGCCTGGAGGGCTCGCTGACGATCAGCCGCAAGGAATTCGGCGTGACGTGGAACGCGGTGCTGGAGGGCGGCGGCGTCCTGGTCAGCGACAAGATCGTTCTGGAGTTCGACATCTCTGCGATCAAGCAGAATTAGCAGCCCCACTGGCCGCCCCGTTGCCGTACGCCGGCAGCGGAGGCGCCAGCGGCATGACCGGCGGGCGCGGGCGCGCGCGGTGCCCGCCGACAGCAATCTCCTGGGTAATGACAGGCAGCTCCTGCAACGGAACTCCTTGATCAACTCTCCTGGTCGAAAGTTGATTTACAGGGGTTCCGTTGTGTCGTTCAACCCCCCTTGACATCTGACTGGACACCCAATCTGATCACGCCAGGCGACGCACGTCGGTGACATCAGCCGCCAGGCCCTGCTCACCGGGCCGGCGGACCGTTGCGACGAGTCGTCGCAACGCCGCGTGAGCGGGCGGGCCCCAGGTGGCCTTGCCGCCGGGGCGGCCGCGGACGCCGGCCTCTCCGATGAGGATGCCGCTGAGGGCACGCCACGCCGCCCAGCCGCGGGCGCGACGCAAGGTCGCGGCGTCCGGGGTCGGCTGGTAGGCCCCATAGAAGCGGTCGGCGGCGCCGTCCGGCAGCAGGATCCAAGGGGCAGCGAGGTCGACGGCCGGATCACCTGCGAAGAGGTCGCCGAAGTCGATCACACCGCAGAAGGTGCCATCCGTGGTGAGAACGTTGGCCGGATGCAGGTCGCCATGGAGCCACAGTGCCGGGCTCTCCCAGTCAGGTGCGGAGGCGGCGTCTTCCCAGACCGCGCGGACGGAGTCCGGGTCGGGGATCAGCCCCAGCTCGGTGCCCGAGGCGAGCAGCCTGGCGAACCCCTCGGCATGGTCGACCAGCGGCCCCCCGCGGTCACGACCCGCCGGCGCCCCCGTGGGAGCGGGTCGGTGAAGAGCCGTCAGGAAGGCGGCCAAGGTGTCGGCCGCCTCCGCACCGCGCGTGGCGGGGGCGCGGTCGGCGGGCTCGCCCGGCACCCAAGTGGTGACGAGCCAGGGCCGCGGAAACCGCTCGGAGGGCTCACCGAGGCGCTGCGGGACCGGGACCGGCAACGGAAGGTCCAGGGTGAGGGCGGGCAGCCAGGCGTGCTCCTTGCGCAGCAGCGCATCGGCGGACTGCGTTGCCCAGGGCAACCGGACGGCGAGGTCGTCGCCGAGCCGCCACAGCTGGTTGTCCCAACCACGCGCGCCGAGCCGTAAAGGGCGATCGGCCAGGTCCGGGTGCTGGTCGCGCAGCAGATCCCGGACCAACTCCGCAGTGATCTCGATCTCGGTGTGAGTCATGCGGAGCAACCATAGTCGGGCGGCGGGCCGCCTCGAAAAAGCTGGTCCTCCCAACCGTGGACCAGTGGGCCCCGCTCCAACTCGCGCTCCAGCCGCGCAACCTGTGCATCGCTCAGCTTCGGCCTGCCCGGCGATCCCTTCGAACGAACGCCGGCCTGGTCGTGCTCTCGCCACTGCCGCCGCCAGCGTTCCACCGACCGCTCGCTCACCCGCAACGCCGCAGCGATCTCCCTGTTCTTTGCCGTGACCGTATTGGTTTGCTGGGTCTCGCCCTGCGAGATGATCGCGTCATGAGTGAGATCGTGTTGATGTCGGATCCGAAGGTCGCCGTCATACCCGTTGTGGAATGTGGTGAACGACTCGTGGACGTCCGCGCGGGCGGTTCGTTGCTGGTCGATGCGCGCAAGCAGGACCCGGCAGATGCCTTCGCGTACCTGCGGGAAGGCGTGCTGGAGCGGCTGCTCAAAGCCCAGACGATGCTTCCGCGGGGCATACGGCTGCTGTTCGTCGAGGGATACCGACCCCCATCACTTCAGCGGGAGTACTTCGAGGAGTACGCGGGCCAATTGAGGGCCATCCACCCGCAATGGTCCGCCGGGCAGGTCCACGCGGCGGCGAGCCGGTATGTGTCACCGCCCGACATCGCTCCGCACAGCGCCGGCGCGGCCGTTGACCTCACCCTGGCCGACGCCCGTGGGCACGAACTGGACCTGGGCACACGGTTGAACGCCGACCCGGAGGAGAGTGAGGGCGCCTGCTACACCCATGCCGCCAACATCAGCGAGGAGGCCCGTGCCAACCGGAGGCTGCTGGGTACCGTGCTGACGGCGGCGGGCCTGGTGAACTACCCCACGGAATGGTGGCATTGGTCCTTCGGCGACCGCTACTGGGCTCTGATCGCGGGGAAGACCGCCGCTTGCTACGGCCCGGTGGAGACCACCCCGCTCGGATGACCAGCCTGGCCTTGCCGGACTGACTGGTCACGCGACGGGTCGCCCGCCCCAACGAGACCTTTCTCGCTGCGGCTGCGGCTGCGGGCGCGCTCGCGTCGCTGGGCGGCCAGGCAGGTCCGCGAGCGGCGGATTCACATGCGCACCAGATCCGATCTGCGTGAGCTCGCCGACTGGATCAACCTGGTCGTGTCGGGCTGGATGACGTACTCCGGCCGGTTCTACCGGTCTCGGTTGTACCCCCTTCCTGCGGGGTGTGCAGCACGTCCGCGACTACCTCAGCCCAGGGTGGAGGTGCTCTGCCGTAGCAGCAGGCTGCCGAGCGCGGTGCGCTGGTGCAGGACCGCTTTGCCGGCGCGGGTCGTGGAGATCAGACCGGCGCCGCGAAGTGCGGCTGTGTGGGCGGAGACCGTGGCGGCGCTGACGTGCAGGCGCTGGGCGAGCTCGGTTGTGGTGCGCTCTTCGGCCAGTAGGTGCAGCAGCTCCGCTCGGGTAGCCCCGATCACCTTGACCAGCGTCTGCCTGTTGGCGGAACCGTCGGGCTGCGGCGGGAAACCGGGGCCGGCCGGATAGGTGACCGCGACCGGGCAGCCAGGGAGGTCGGACAGTAGCGGCCCGCCGGACAAGTGGAAGCTGGGCAGGAGAAGCAGCCCGCGTCCGCCCAGCTGAACCTCCTGCGGCCTGCCCGGGATCTCCCAGATACCGCCGTGCAGGCGGGCGCCCGGGAGTAGCCCGGCCAGCAGCGAGCCGACGCCGCCTGAGGCGAGTTGCACGGCCCGGCGCACGAACTCGGTGTGATGCAGGTCCTGCACCTGCGCCCAGACCGGGCCGAGCAACACCTCGAATGCCGCGTGCTGCGCGTGGTGGATCAGGCGCCATGCCTCTGGGTCACCCCGGTGCAGGTCGTGGATCCACGCTGGGGCGGGCGTGCGCGCGGGTCCGTAGACGCGTTCCAGTTCGGCGCTGACCAGCTCGGCCGGGGCCGAGCGGACTTGTTCCAGGGCGTCCGGGAGGGAGTCCGCCAGCACGTCCAGGAAGCTCGGTGCCCGCCCGGCCGGGACGAGGTCCGCGAGCGGGAGGGTTGCCTTCGGCAGGGCGCGCAGCGCCCGGCGCCGCCAAGAGCCGTGGAGTAGGTCGCCATCCTGGCGGCACATCATCGTCAGCGCCACGTTGAGCTCCTGGAGCGGCGCAGGCCGGGGGGCGAGGGTGACTCGGGCGAAGTCGTCCGGCGTGAAGTGGATCCGGAGCACAGCGCCCCCTGTGTGTCGATACGGAAAGCGTTCAGGGCGCCATCCTTGAGCCTCAAATCTAAACGATCGTCTGCGCCGGGCCGGGCGGGACAGCATGCTTGACATGACCCACGACTTCTCGATTAGCCGACGTGCCGTCACCAGGTCCGTGCTGCTGGGCTCCGCCGCGATGTTGCTCGGCGCCGGTGGCCGTGCCTACGCCGACTCCCGGGCTACTGCTGCGGGCCCAAGCTCGGGCGATGCCGTACTCACCCTGCCCGCGCCCACGGGCCGCCACCCCGTGGGGTGCCAGCCGGTGTACCTCGTCGACGACTCCCGGCGCGACCCATGGGACCCCGCGATCCCCGTGAGGGAGTTGATGCTGACGGTCTTCTATCCGACCCGTGACGTCACCGGGCTCGTCCCGGCTCCGCAGCTGCCGCCGCAGGCCGCGGACGCGTTCGGAGAGATCGCTTCGCTTGGCCCCCTCCGATTGCCCAGCGCCGGCGTGGACTGGGGTGCCACCAGGTCCCACTCTTTCGCGGGCGCCGCGGCGTTGCCGGGCCGGCGACCCGTGTTGGTGTACAGCCCCGGCGGCGGAGACCCGCGCGGCCTGGGAACCTCCCTGGCCGAGGACCTGGCCAGCCACGGCGCCGTCGTGGTCTTGGTCGACCACCCCGGCGACGCCGCCGCAGTCGAGTTCCCGGACGTCACGACGTTCCGGCACGAGTTGTTGCGAACGACGAACCTCCCGCCCCGCGACCCGCGGGACCAGCCGCCCGTCGCCCGCACCATGATCGACTCGCGGATCGCAGACCTGCATTTCGTGCTCGACCGGCTTGGGCAGGCGGCCGACCTGCCGCTGCCGCGCGGGCTCGCCGAGACGCTCGACCTGCGCCGCGTCGGCGTGTACGGGCACTCGGTGGGAGGGAGCGCCGTCGCCGAGGTGATGCATGAGGACCGGAGGGTGCGTGCCGGGATCAATCTGGAGGGCTACCTGGACTACCCGCCCGCCGCGCCTGGTGCTGCCGCCGAACCGTTCCCAGTCGTGGCAGAAGGGGCGGACCGGCCACTGCTCCTGCTTGGCAGCGAAGGGTTCAACCGTCGGGAGGAACTGGATCGCTCCTGGTCGGCCTTGGCCGCGCTCTCAGGTCGGTGGGTCCGCAGTGCGCGCGTCGCCGACGCCAACCACTGGATCTTCACTGACTACGCCGCGATGCTCCCCCAGCTCCAGACGGCTGGGTTGATGACGGCAGCGGGGAGGGACGCTCTGATTGGCACCGTCGACCCGAGCGTCTCGGTCCCAGAGGTCCACCACGTGGTGCGCAGGTTCTTCGCGTGGCACCTGGCCGCCCGCTGATCTGAAAGAAACGGCTAGGCCGGGCGTGGCGCCTGTGACCTGCTTCTGATGAAGAAGCCCACCGTGCCCGTCTTGGTCACTTCGCTGAAAAGGCTGGTGGAGGATAACCCGTTGGGCCCGGTTTGGTGGCGTTACGGCCGTACCGGCCTTCACCCGCTGACCGATGCTCTCGACAACCCGCAGGACCGGGCGCACTACGAGCGGCGCCATGCTGCCCTGCGGGCCGAGGAGGACCGTCGGCGCCGTGAGCACTTGAAAAGCCTGGCCTGCGTCGACTGTGGCACGGAGCAGGAGCAGGAGAGGGTCTGGGTCCAGGAGGCCCGGGACTACTGGACGCACCGTAGGGGCGGTGCTACCCCTGCCACGCCGGGTGCAAGGCCGCCAAGGCGCGTCGTAAGGACCGGGAACGCCTGTGGGCCGCCCGCACTGCTCATGCCGAGCGGTTGCCCTGCTGGTCCTGCAAGGGCTCCCTGGGCGGGCTGAGGATCGGAGCGGGAGCTTCGCTGCGAGGCGGTAGCGGAGGCGGCTGAGTGCCCGGACTGTGCCGCCGTCCGCGGGGAGGAGGACCTCGGGCCGCTGTGGCTGCCTCTGCCCGGTCTGCGCCCAGGCGATGCCGCCGGCCTCCACCGGCGGTGCCCGCCGCTACTGCACTGACTGGTGTGGTCGCCGGGCCCCGGGGCTGCGGCAGCGGGGATGGCTTCCCAGCCGGCCGCCGGACCTGGCCCATCGCCGCGTGACTTCCCCCGCGTCCCACGCTGCGATGGCACGTTCGAGGCAGCGTGGGACGCGTACGCGGAACCTTCTGCCGTTCAGCCCGGCCGGAACCGCGGTCGGCTTGCGCCGGTCAGGGGCGGGGTGTCCAGCCGGGTGGGGTGAGGACGCTGTCGGCGAGGATCCGCTCGACAGTCTCGTCCAGGGCGCTGTGCTGGCCGATGACGTGTTCGAGGCCGTCGGGCAGGAGGTCGCGGGGCTGGTACCAGGCGGCCATGTCCTCGGGGGAGAACTCGGCGGCCTGCGGCCGGGTGGCGTGCCGCCGCACGGTCTCGGTGAAGTCGACGTCCAGGTAGTACAGGTGGCTGCGGCCGCGGTGGTCGGCGGTGAGTCGGCTGAGCATCGGGCCGTAGCGTTCGGCGGCGAGGACGCCCTCGATGACAACATGGAAGCCGTGGTCGAGGGCGTGCCGGGCTACCAGGTCGATGAGGCTGATGTTCGCCCCGCCAACGACGTCCCGCTCGCGTAGGACGGTACGACGCAGCACGTCCTGGGCGACGACGGCGATGCCCCGCCCGTAGGCGGTGCGCAGCCGCGCGGGGACGCTGGACTTCCCTGCGCCGCTGGGGCCGCGTACCACCATCAACACGGTCTCCGGGTTGCCCGTCATGCCAGGACCATCCCCGCCGCACAGCCTGCCCACACTGCCCCCGACCTCTTCCGCGCCGACGAGGACCACCAGGATGCCCGGCTGGGGGCCGGGTTACGCGTCAGGCGTATCGCTTCGACGGTGTCTTCAGCGCGGGCGGGTGTGGTGCTGTGCGTCGGTGGAACCCTGCACGAGTACCAACATGCCTCTTGACCAGGCCGGATGATTAATCTATCGCGGTGTCGGCCCCCCGGGGGGCGGCTCGCGTGCTGGCGGAGACGGAAAGGCGCCCCGCACGTGGATTCGTGCGGGGCGCCCGCTCGTGCGCCGGAGGTCAGGCGGGGCGGATGTTCTCCGCCTGCGGGCCCTTCTGGCCTTGCACGACGTCGAAGGTCACCTTCTGGCCCTCCTGGAGTTCACGGAAGCCCTGGGTCGCAATGTTCGAGTAGTGGGCGAAGACGTCGGGACCGCCGCCGTCCTGCTCGATGAAACCGAAGCCCTTTTCAGCGTTGAACCACTTCACAGTGCCGGTAGCCATGCGTTTCTCCCTAGGGGGAACTGATCGGGTCCCACGATTGCGGGCCCGGAGGTGATCGCCTTGGTCCGGAGAGGCGCTGAACAGCAAAAACGCCCACGACATGTAACCGCGGGCGAGAACTTCGGAACCACGACTGCTTGATCAAAACGTTACACCGCAGGGGATCCCACGGCCAGGTAACCGAGGAAGACACGCAGCGGCATAGCTGTTGCGCCCACACACGCGCCTCGGCCGACGTCATGCCGCCAGCCGCCGTGCACAGCGCTGGTACCCCGCTGTCCAGGGTGCGGCAGGCCTGGCACCGGCAGACCCTGGGAGAGGAACCGACCACGGAGGAGAGCGATGACCGGTGCCAGCCCCTCACGGGAACCGAGTGCGATGGTGCACATGTCGATCGCCGGTGCGCTACCCGTGGCGAACGTGGTCGCCGACGTGGTAGGCCAGTCGTTCAGGCTGATCGCTGTCCCAAGTCCTGGCACAGCCAGGGACTATGTCTCACCCGCCGATCGGGTGGTCCGCACCCGCTGGCAGGTGGACACCTCGGCGCCGATCACAGAACCCGCCACGCGGCCGGTTGCCTTCGCACCTGCTGGTGCCGGCCCGGTGAAAGTGGAGCTCGGTGGTAGAGCCGATGCCGTGGTCAAGGTCGCGGCGCTGATCCGCGACCGTTTCCGTGCCGGACCGCCGGCGGGGGTTTCACAGGCGTTCGAAGTGTGGCCCGAGAGTCCGCCGCCCGCCACGGGCCAGGCGTGACCGCGGCAGCACGCGCCTTGGCGGGGCGCCTACCACGTCCTGCGCGAGGTTCACGACCAGCAGACGACACCGCGCCGCACAGCCACCGCGCCCCAAGGGGCGGCCACAGGCTCCGGGCGAGTTCGCATCGCTGCATGAGACGGCACCGCCGCTCTCGACGACCTGACTGAGCAGCGCGGTTCCCCGCACGACGGTCATGGCGCGGCCACGGCCGGACGCCGGAACCGCGGCCTCAACCCCGGCGGGCAGCAGGATGCACGGCATCACCCGGAACGGCCCGGGGCTGCTGCAGGGAAGCGGGTTGTGCCGCCCCGGCCGGAGAGTGACGGTGGCCCGGTGCGTGTGACCGGCCTCTCTGTCCAGGGCAGCACTGTCACCCACGTGCTACGTCGGCGACTGCGTGAGGTGACTGATGATCTTCCCGAAGTAGGAAGATCGGTCGCTGATCAATCGGATGCTGGCGGCGATCAGGCCAGCCTCAACTGGTACGAAGATCGACCCTGCCACGGGAAGTGCGATGATCTTCAACTGGAATCCATCGAGGCGAACACCCGTGGCCTGTTCGTGCTCTCGCAGTGCGTCAGCGAGACGCGTGCGCGGCCGACCGGGCACGGGCCTACCCGACCTGGCGAGTTCCCGCTTACGGTCGGAGCTCCACCGCAGAATCTCGGCGGAGATGCCCCGGACGACCTCACCGAGTGGCCCCGCGAGCGTCAACGCGACGTGTGCCTCGTGCCCGGGCGACGCCATCGCCAGGTCCCACCACGCCCGCCATTGCCGCTCGATTTCGGCGACTTCCCTCGAGTCCTGGCCGACGGCGAACGTCAGCGGCGGGTCGATGTGCGGCAGACCGAGCGGGTCGGTGAAGCCGAACGTGTCGCGGATGGCCAGAGCGAAAGCCAGGTCGTGCGAATAGTCCAGGTTGACCGACCACGACGCGCCCGATACTGCCGACATCAGGGCTGTTCCCTTCTCAGAAGACCCACGTCTTGTCGCTGGGGGCACCGGCGTGGCAGATCTCGCCGTCCCAGAGCAGCACGTTGCTGGCTGGGACGACCCCGGCCAGCTCCCAGGTTGCGCCACCACCGTGGACGTCCCACCCGCCGTGCCAGTGCTCGTCCGCGCCCGGTCTGCCACCCCACGAGTGGCTGTCGGAGCCCCAGTTGTCCGACCGGTTGACCTGCCAGTGGTAGGCGACCGCACTCATGTCGAGGTCGAATCCCGTCTCGATCTCCGAAACGTAGCCACCGACCGAGTGGATGTACAGGTAGGAGTCGCCGCAGTTGCCGTCCACCTCGTTCTGGGGACGGACTCCCGCGTGGTAGGGAGTTCCGTCGGGGTTGATCCCCGAGGCCGTCGGCACCACGCGTTGGGTGCCGTCCGGGTCGGTCACCACCTTGAAGCCGTGCGACTCCGCGACCTTCCGGTCGACCCCGCCGACCACCATCTTGACGATCTTCGCACCCGCGAGCGGAACGTGCTTCGCCGCCTGCGCGGCAGGCACGGACTGGTCGGCCTACGGAGCCGCCTGCGCGATACCCGTACCAGCCACGGCGAAGGCACACGCCGCTGCACCCGCCGGAACCGCGCTCCTGAACGCATCACAGTTGTCCCCCTCGGCTGCCGCAACCTTCCAGCCACAGGCTCCCTGCCCGAGCCGGGCGGCAGACGGGAACGACGCTATCCCCGGGCGCCCCATGCGTCGCTGACGGCTCATCCCATTGGCTTGTCCGTATCGAACCACGGCAGCATCGAGGTGCTCCTGGTGGAAGGCCCTGGTCATGCCGCAGATGTCGAAGGCCGAGCTGTACGCCGCGATCCGGCGCGGCCCACCGCGAGGGCATGAAGATGCGAGAGATCGAGCGCAAGTACAACGTGTCGTGGCGGACGGTCAGGAAGGCCGTGGGCTCGGTCTGGCCGGAGCCGAGGAAGAAGCCGCCACCGCGGGCGACGGCTCTGGAGCCGTACAAGGCGGTGATCGACGGGACCCTGCGGGCGGATCTGGACGCGCCGCGCAAGCAGCGGCACACCGCTGGCCGTCCGCTGGCCGTCGACGGCCAGGGCTGCTCTGCAATGGCGCGGCCGCCAATGCGTGCAGATCCCCGTGTGCCTTGATTGCCGGTCTGAAATACGGAACGGTCGGCGGCAGCGGAAAGGAAGGGGCGGGCTGCTTGGGGCCGTGCGCTGCCAGAGCGGTCAGCCCTGGACAAGGGCCGGGGCTCGTACCGCCTGTGCGGTACGAGCCCCGGTTTCCGCTGCGAATCGAAAATCGCGCAACGGGAGAGTCAGAGAGCGAGGGGGCGAATGTTCTCCGCCTGGAGGCCCTTCTGGCCCTGCGTGACGTCGAACTCGACCTTCTGGCCCTCGATCAGCTCGCGGAAGCCTGCGGCGTTGATGTTCGAGAAGTGGGCAAACACGTCCGGGCCGCCGTCTTCCTGCTGGATGAAGCCGAAGCCCTTTTCCGCATTGAACCACTTTACGGTGCCGAAAGCCATAAAAAATTCTCCTTCGAAGGCGCTTTGGACCCGCACTGCGCGGGCCATCCGTCGCCGCACTGATGACCCGCCGGGATCTCAGAAAAAATACGCCTGCGATGGGAACCAGCAGGCGCACACAGAGTTCATGGGAACCAAAACTGCAACTCCTACGACCGTAGCAGGCTTAGGGCCGGAACGGGAATTTCCGCAGAAGTTTTCTTCGGCGTTTCGGCGAGGAACTGGTGGTGCCGGTTGTACGGACCGGCTGGCCGTCCTCACGGTCGGTCGGTCGCCCCGTGGGACCGGGGTCAAGCCCGGCAGCATCTACAGCGCGTTCCCGGGCGGCAAGCACGCGCTCTTCGTGAAGCCGCTGGAGCGCTACTCCAAGCTGGTCATCCCGCAGAAGCTGGGCGAGTTGGAGGCCCCGGGCGCCTCGGTGGCGGAGATCCGCGGTTACTTCGAAGGCCTCGTGCGGGATCTGCTCAGTCCGGAGGGGCGGCAGGGATGCCTGCTGGTCAACACGGCGATCGAGAAGGCCGCCGAGGACGACGAGGCGGCGGCCGTGGTGCGCGGCCACCTCGCACGCCTGGAGCGGTGCATGACCCACGCGCTGGAGAACGCGCTGCGCCGCGGCGAGGTGCGTGACTCGCTCGATGCGGGCGGCAGCGCCAAGCTGCTCGTCGCGACCTGTCAGGGGTTGATGGTCGTGGGCAAGGCGAACCCCGATGAGGCGGTGCTGCGGGCGATCGTCGAGGGCGCCTTCGCCGCCCTCTCCTGACGCTACGACACAAGGGCCACCGTGTGCGGTGGCCCTTTCGCCGACCCCGATAGATGAACAACCACTCAAGAATGAGGTACGGACATGAAGGCCATCGTCATATCCGCCCACGGCGGTCCCGAGGTGCTCACCGTCACCGAACTGCCCGACCCGGTCCCCACCGACGGCGAGGTCCTCATCCGGGTCAAGGCCTTCGGCCTCAACCACGCCGAGGCATACATGCGCAGCGGCGCCTGGGGCCAGGTCGCCGCCGTCCCCGGCATCGAGTGCGCCGGCCTGGTCGAGGCCGACCCCTCCGGGACGCTCGCGGCCGGGACCAAGGTCGTGGCGATCCTCGGAGGCATGGGCCGCACCCGAAACGGCAGCTACGCGGAACTGGTGACCGTACCGGCAGCCAACGTGGCGGCCGTGTGATCCCAGCTGCCCTGGGCCGACCTGGCCGCCGTGCCCGAGGTGTACGCGACGGCATACAGTGCCCTGCACGGCAACCTCGGCCTGGCGTCTGGTGAGACGCTGCTGGTCCGGGGCGCGACCTCCTCTCTCGGGCAGGCCGCCGTCAACCTGGCCGTCCAGCACGGCGCTAGCGTGATTGCCACGACCCGCAACCGGGCACACGTACCGCTGCTCAAGGAGATCGGGGCCACCGACGTCCTCATCGACGACGGCCACCTGGCGCCCGAAGTCGAACGCCGGGGCCTCACCCTCGATGCGCTGCTCGACGTCGTCGGCAACACCGTACTGCGTGACTCGCTTGCCGCGGTCCGCCCGCGCGGACGGGTCTGCCAGGTCGGCTTCCTCGGCGGATTCGCGCCGGTGGCGGACTTCGATCCGATCGCCGACCTGCCCAGCGGTGTCCAGCTCAGCTTCTTCGGCAGCGCCTTCGTGCTGGGCACACCCGCGTTCCCTCTCGCCGATGTACCGCTGGACGCGATCTACGCCCGGGTCGAGGCCGGCGCCCTGCGGGCCCGCCCCGTCCAGGTCTTCCGCTTCGACGAGATCGTCGAAGCCCACCGGGTCATGGAGGCTGGCGAGGCCCTCGGAAAGATGGTCGTCGCGCTCGGCTGACCCGCAGTGTCTGACGGCGAGACTCCCTGAACGCGTTGCCGTGAGCGGCACAAAGCGGGATCTGCTCGCACGGGGGAGGCCGACGTCGCGGCTCGCCGGCTCACCATCGGGCAGCGGAAGGCACTAGCGAAGCTCCGGGAGATCACGCAGCGGTACCCCCGGATGTTCGCTCACTGGCGCCTTGTGCCCACGCAGAACGCCCTGTTGATCCGACGACCGGAGCGGCAAGAGCCGTGTAACGGGAGACTGTTGTCTGTGAGGGCCGGGAGGTGAGATTCCTCCCGGCTACTCGACCGTGCGGGGGTACCCCGGATTCCCCTGTGTGTGGTGTGGGTGCGACAGGACCCGCGACAGCCCGTGGTGACGGGCGGGGGAGCGGCTGGTGCTTCTGGCGTCCGGGCGCTCGCCGGCGCCTCGGCCGCCCGACAGCCCGCCGGTGCTGCGCCGGTGGCTGCTCGCGGTCGGGGCCGGCCTCGGTCGCCTTGGTTAGGTCGGCACCGCACCGCGGGTGTTCTGTGCCATCGAAC
Source organism: Kitasatospora cystarginea (assembly GCF_039533515.1). Taxonomy (NCBI): domain Bacteria; kingdom Bacillati; phylum Actinomycetota; class Actinomycetes; order Kitasatosporales; family Streptomycetaceae; genus Kitasatospora; species Kitasatospora cystarginea. Next base: position 85,690 of record NZ_BAAATR010000025.1, read on the forward strand.
CTTGAGCGGTTGTCGTTGAACCTTGACCACTGTCGCCGGCCCGTGAGGACGGTCACGACACTTGCCATGGCCGGAGTACGCCGCCGGACTGCGGCCGACGATCTCGGCCACCTCGGCGAACGGGTAGCGGAAGATGTCGTGCAGTACGAACGCGACCCGCTCGGCCGGGGTCATCGACTCGAACACGACCAGGAAAGCCATGGTCACCGACTCGTCGAGGGTGATCCGGTCAACCGGGTCTACCCCGGGGCCGCCCGCCGCCCCGGCGATCCATTCGGTGGGGTCGGGCAGCGGCTCTGGGATCCATTCGCCGACGTAGGTCTCCCGCCGGGTACGCGCCGAGCCGAGCAGGGTCAGGCAGATGCGGCTGGCCACCTTCGTCAGCCAGGCGCCCGGGGACTCGACGGCCTCCTGCTGCGCCCGGGACATCGCGTACCAGCGGGTGTAGGTCTCCTGGACGACGTCCTCCGCGTCGGCCAGGGAGCCGAGCATCCGGTAGGCGAGATTGAGCAGCTGTCGCCGCTCGCTCATGATCCTGCTCAGTCCCGGGTCCCGCTGCTCGTCTGCCTGCCGCTGTGCCTGTCCCGACGGGGTGGTCATACGCTCTCCGGCTCCCTCGCTCACGTTCCCTCTTCCATTACGACGAATCAGAGCGGCGGAATGTGAGGTCGGCGGCTCGCCTCACATTCGGCGGGGCTGCGTTGTCGGACTGGTGAAGGCGACTACACCATCCACGGAACAGGTAGATCAGCATGAACGACTTCCAGGAGATCGCTGACCGCGTCGAGATCGAGGCGCTGCGCGGCGAGTTCACCGACGCGGCGATGATGCGCGGCCGCGCCCGACTCGCCGCGCTGTTCACCCCCGACGGGGTTCGCCGTCCGCCCCGCGCCCTGGCATCCGGGGGGCGGACTGTGGGGCGGCGGTGTTCTTCCGTTCGGTCGGACGGGCCGTCCGCTCGAGCAACCGCTGCGCCGCAGCCGGGCCGCCAGGACCGCAGCCCCGGCGGCCCGCAGGGGCGCCCCGTGTGTGGCCAACCCACCTGGCTGCGCCCGTCCCCCGGCCAGCTGCTCCTCGTCCAGGCCCTGGCGGGCAGCTTCCAGATCACCGCTCCAGATGGGGAGGGTGGCGAGGCAGGCATGGCGTTCGGCGCGTGCCGCCTCGGCGATGTACCAGCGCTTCTGGAGGTTGATCAGGTCGGCGGGATGTCACGCTGGTCTGCCACCCGGCCATCGTAGATCGACCACAGATCCGACCCGCAGACCCCTCCGAGCCGCCGGGCCGCGTCCACTGGACCGGCCACCTGATCAACGCTCCTCAACGAACTTCCGCGGAGCAGCTAGGACCTGGCCGATCCGCGGATGGACGAGGCCGCGGTCGGGGCGGTAATTGAGCGCGGATTGGCTGGTCGCGTCAGTTAGCTTCCCAGGAACCGCAGGACCGCCAGTACCCTGCGGTTGGTGCCGTCGTCCCGCGGCAGCCGCAGTTTGTCGAACACCGCGTTGGTGTGCTTCTCCACCGCGCTCCTGGAGACGAACAGTTGCTGTGCGATGGCCGTGTTGGTGTGGCCCTGGGCCATGAGTGTCAGCACGATTCGCTCACGGTCTGTCAGTAGATCGAGATCATCGGTGTGGCGCGTGCGGGCCAGAAGGCGGCGCACTACCTCCGGATCGAACACCGTGTCGCCGTCGTGCACCCGCTCCAGCGCGGACAGGAACTCCTCCACCCTGCCGACCCTGTCCTTCAGCAGATATCCCACGCCCCGGGTGTCGGCCGCCAACAGCTCGGCGGCGTACCGCTGCTCGACGTACTGCGACAGCACCAGCACTCCCACCTGCGGGTGCTCGGACCGAAGCCGCAGCGCGGCCCGCAACCCCTCGTCGGTGTGGCTCGGCGGCATGCGCACGTCCACGACGGTGACGTCCGGGGGCTCGGCGGCCACCGCGGCCAGCAGCGCGTCCGCGTCCCCCACCGCGGCAGTCACCTCGTGCCCTTCGTCGGTCAGCAGGCGGACCAGGCCCGCGCGCAGCAGCGCGGAGTCCTCGGCGATCATCAACCGCATGGCAGCTCCGCAATCACACGCGTGGGGCCGCCCAGCGGGCTGTCCACGGTCAGGCGCCCGTCCAACGCGGCGATGCGGCGTGCCAGTCCGGCCAGTCCCGGCCCGGCGGGATCGGCGCCGCCTCGCCCGTCGTCGCGTACCGACACCCTCACCACGTCGGTGTCCTGGCAGATCGCTACCTCGATCCGGGTGGCCCCGGCGTGCTTGGCTGAATTGGTGAGGGCCTCGCGCACTGCGAAATAGGCGGCCGTTTCGATGGCAGGGGTCGGCCGCTGCGTCAGGTCGCCGCTGAGGTGCACCGGGATGGGCGAGCGCTCGGCGTCTACGGCCAGCGCCTCGCGCAACCCCAGCTTGTCCAGCGATGCGGGATACACCCGCCACGCCACCTGCCGCAGCTCCTCCAAGGCCTGCTCAGTCTCGGTCTGTGCCTGCCGGTACAGCTCCTCGGAGTTCTTGCGGCGTGCCCGTCCGAGCAGCATCGCCACCACGATCAGCCGTTGCTGCAGCCCGTCGTGCAGGTCGCGCTCGATGCGGCGCCGTTCGGCGTCCACGGCCTCGACGATCCCGGACCGGGTGGCGGCCAACTCGTCGATCCGGCGGCGCATCCGGGCCAGTTCGTCGGGGCAGAGAAAGCGGTGCACCAACCTTCGCTCCAACTCGGCGACGGCAGCCAGTCCGGCCAGGTCGAGGAAGAGCAGCAGCAGGCCGACTGCGAGAAGATAGCCGGCGACCGGCCAGGTCGGGGCCATGCCGTCGGCGTCATGCCCGGCCAGCCAGCGCGACAGCCCGGAAGTAGCCGTCCACGCGCCCGCTGCCAGCAGGAACAGTGCCCCGCCGCCGAGCAGCCCGACAGGGACGCGGCACCACAGGTAGGCGGTAGCCCGTCGCGGCTCGATGTCGTCCGAAGAAGCAGCGGCGCCGCCGAGCAGGACGGCAACACGTCGCTGATCCAGCGCGGCCAGGCGGACCACCGGCCAGGTGGACCGCACCAATGCCCCCGCAGCAAGAACGGCGAGCCCGGCGCACGCCGAGACTGTGCCGAGTGCGATGCCGACCACGGCGCGTATGGGCCTCATGCGCGGTGCCGGGCGCTCGGGCGACGACGCAGCCGCACCAAGTACCAGCGAGCGACGGTCAGGACCGCCAGCGCCGCCACTGCCTTCGATACCCATCCCCCGTACTCCTCCACCAGCCGCCAGTTGTCGCCCAGCCAGTATCCCAACAGTACGAACGCGGTGTTCCACACCAGGCTGCCGACGGCAGTCAGGGCGGTGAAGACCCACAGTGGCATGCGCTGGATCCCGGCTGGGACGGAGATGAGGCTGCGCACTACCGGCACCATGCGGGCCAGCAACACGGCGGCACGGCCGCGCCGTTCGAACCACGCTTCGGCCCTGTCGATCTCGTGCAGATGGACGAGGGGGATGCGGGCGGCGAGCGCGCGGGTGCGGTCGCGCCCCAGGAGGGCGCCCGTGGCATACATGATCCAGGAGCCGACGACGGAGCCGACCGTGGTCCAGAGGATGACGGCCGGTAGGCTCAACCGGCCCTGCCCGGCCGCGAATCCGGCGACGGGGAGGATGATCTCGCTGGGAACGAACGGCAGGACGGTGTCGACCAGGTTGGTCAGCCCTGTCCCCGGGGAACCGAGAGCGTCCATGACGTCGACGGCCCATCCGGCGATGCCGCCCGCGGGCTCGGCGGAGGCGGTGAGGAGCATCGAGGAAGCCGATGTTGTGATCATGCCGTTCACGCTAGGAGGCGGGCGAGGCCGCCACCATGCGGTCAACCGCCCGATCGCACTGTGGTTTTCCGTAATCATCGGTGTGGGGATGCGTTCCTCAGCCACGAGCACCAGCCGGGCTGCTGCGCAGTCCGGCGCCGGTCAGCTCGCCGGGGAGATCCGCCCCTCCGGCGGTGTTGTCAGGTTGAGCGAGGGCGCTCGGATGGCGTGATCGTCCGGCGGTCGGGTCGCGGGAGGGGCTGCACGTGGACACGCCCCTCCCGATTGAAGTTCCCCCAAGGCCGGGAAGTTAGCGCTCTGGCGGCCCTGTCAAGAGGAGGAAAGTTGATGCTCCCTCATGCAGGCGAAGCGGAACTTGAGCAACGGAGTTCCGTTGGAACGGGCAGTCGACCAAGACAGCCAGTGACCAAGGAGCTCCGTTGCTGCATCAGTATGCCCTGCCGCCGGGCGGAGCGGCTGCCGCGCGGGTGATCGAGGCGGCCCCGGGCAGGTTCGCCCCGGGGCACGTGGGCGCACTGACCGGATTCCTCCCGGTCGAGCTGGTGGACGCGGTGCTGGAGGAGACGGGCAGCCTGCAGCGCCGTCTGCGGGATCTGCCGTCCCGGGTCGGCGTGTACTTCCTGCTGGCGATGTGCCTGTTCCCCGAGATCGGCCACGGGCTGGTCTGGCGGAAGCTATCCGCGGGCCTGGCCGGCCGCCCGGCCCCGGCGCCAAGTGCGAAGGCACTGCGTGACCTTCGCCGTCGCCTCGGCAGCGCGCCGATGCGGCGGCTGTGCGAGATCCTCGGCGGCGGCGGTGGCGCGGAGCTGCAGGTGCGGCTCCGCGACCGCCTCCTGGCGCCCACCGAACCCGCGCTGCCAATGACTTGGGCCCGCTCGTGCTGCCCGCGCCGACCAAGTGGGAGCTGGTGGCCGCGCTGGTGTCCGCCTCGGACGATCCGTGGTGGGAGGTGCGGGTGATGCACGCGAAGCTGTACCCGGTGCGGGACCGCAGGCCGTGACCTGTCGCGCGTTGTGGGCGTGGAACGGCCTGCCAGGGGTGACCTTCGGGGCCGGGGGAGCGGGACCCGCAGAAGACCGTCGCCCGGGACGGTCCGCGGCTCTGGCGTCAGTGCTGGGGCATCCGTGGGAACGGGAGTTGGAATCTCCCTCTGGGGGAGGTCCTACGCTCCATCACACCGCACGGAATATGCGACGAAAGAGGTCGATCATGACGACGTTTCTGCTGGTCCCCGGCCTGTTCCTGGGCGCCTGGGTGTGGGAGGCGGTGGCCGTGGACCTGGAGGCGCGCGGGCACCGGGCCGTTCCCGTGACCCTGCCCGGCCTCGCCGAGCGGGCGGGGGCGGACGCCGGGCGCATCGGGCTCGCCGAGCACACGGCGGCCGTGGTGGACCTGCTCGACGAGTACGGGCCCGGAGTGGTCCTGGTGGCCCACAGCTACGGAAGCTTCCCGGCGACCGCCGCCGCTGACCAGCGCCCCGACCGCATCGCGCGGGTGGTGTACGTGGACACCGGCATCCCCGAGCACGGCGAGTCGATGGCCACCAGCCTCGCCGGCGCCGGCATCGCGGCCGCGGGCGAGGACGGGCTGATCGCGGTGCCCGGCCAGCTGCCCCCCGGAGTCCCCGAGAGCGAGCGGGAGCGCTACTACCGCCTGGCCACCCCGCACCCCGCTGCGACCGCCACCGACCCCGTCCGGCTGACCGACGCCTGGAACACCCTGCCCACCACCGGCATCTTCTGCGTCGACAGCGGCCTGAGCCGGGACGTCGCCCGCTCCCTGCACGCCACCGGAGCCCCCAGGTTCGCCAAGCTCGCCGAACCCGGCGTCACCTACTTCGAGCTGCCCACCGGCCACTTCCCCATGCTCACCACCCCGCGCGAACTCACCGACGCCCTCGTGCGCGCCGCCGCCGGCGAGGGCGCGGGCCTCTACGACTGACACCGGCAGGCCTCCGCGTGGCCGGCCCGCGCCCGGTGACCGGGGCCTGGGCCGGGCGATCGGCGACTCGCCGTTGGTGCGCGGCGCGATGTGGCCGCGGTGGACCGGCCACGACGGCATCCCAGGCGAGGAAATCAACTTCCGGGCTGTCGCCCGCGCGGCGGGCGTCAGCCTGGACTTCCTCTACGCCCACACCGACCTGCGCAAACGCATCGAAACCCTGCGCGGCCAGCAACGGGCTGACCACCGGCCCCTCCGACAGGAGCCCGCAGCCGACGACGGCACGGTGATCTATAGCCTCACCGGGGCCCTCCGCCGCGAACGCGCCGCCCACCGAGAGCGCGTCCAAGAGCTCGAACAACGGCTTGCCGCCGCCCACGGCGAGATCCTCCGCCTCCAGCGTCAGATTCGGCAACGCGGCGACGCACCCCGGTGAACGACAGGCCAGCCGTTACACGCCCGCAAGCGTGCGAGAAGAATGCAGTTGAGGCCGGAGGATCAGCCCGGCACGCTCGCCCGGTGAGCCACAACAAACAAGCAGGCAGATGGGACGGACCCTGGTACAGGGTCCGCACGGAGCACTTCGAGGCGGCGTTCCTGCCGAATGCCAGCGAGGACTTGGAATCGGTGGACAACATCGACGTCTTCGTGGACCTCAACGACGGAACCCGGTGGAGTGCGACCGTCATCACCCTGGCTCAGGTGGAGAGCATCATGGAGCGGTGGGCGGCGACCGGGGAGCCCCTCGGCGGCGCCTACTTCTCGTGCTCGGACGGCCTCATCGTCCGCGACGCCGGCATCAGCAATATGACCCGGGTCCTCGTCGGCCTGGTCGAGACCGGCGACTTCACACACATCCTCCAACGCATCGACGAATGACCGCAGCCCCGGCCCACGACGAGCTGATTCTGAACCACCAGTAAGCTGCCCTGGCCGAGCCTGGGACATCCATCCTGAGGACACGATGCTCTCCGAATACCAGCAGCAGCTGAGGGATCGTTTCCTCGCTGCCCCCGCCATCCCAGCACTATGCTCCTGGCAGCCCGTCTCCGCGCGGCGAACGCCCATCGGCGGGTTACTCGGAGTCGGTTTCGGGGTCGACCCCGACAGCGGAAACGACCTCCTGATGGTCGTCTCCAGCAGCGGTCACGGCATCTTCGACGCCTCCATGGGCCAGCGAATCGCCCGCGACCACGGCCCCGACCTGGATCCCAGCACACCAAGTGGCCCTGACCTGTCCTGCCCTGGACTCGGACCGCTCGACGGAACCGAGGTGCGGATCGCCGGCCTGTTCGGCGGCGGCCTCCACTCCACCACCGAAGACGGGTGGACTGTCGAGGTCGTCAGCCCGGATTGGCCGCACCACCGCGTCCTCCTCTCGGCCGACGGCGGACTCTGCCGCGGTCCCGCTGGTGAGAAGTGGTGGCACATCTTCCACGCCCACTACTCCGAACTGCGAGCCGCCGGGTTCTCCCCCTCCGGACGCACACTCGTCGTCGCCACCAGCAGCGACATCACGCTCTGGACAAGGCCCGGCCTCGACGCCTGAACCGGAGTGTGGTCCACGTTGCGGACGCCGTCGGAAATGCCACGACCGGCACAAATGCGGTAGCCGCTGCCACCGACGGGGTGCCGAACGCGCGGCCGCAGGTGCCGGTGCAGACCTTGCGGCGTTCGAAGCGGCCGAGGAATTCGCTCCCGGTCCAGCAGCAGTCGGAGCCCGGACCTGCGGCCGTTGTTGTCGCAGGAGGGGGCAAACGGCTCGGCGGTCAGCCGGGCCGAGACCATCTCCCGGTCCTGCACCGTGGCGGGCCAGGACTCCCCGCGCGGGCGGGTGACCTGCAGTTGCCGTGCCACCAGTAGTGCGGGTGTGACCGGCGTAGTGTCGGTATCCAGCGTGGTGGTCATCAGCGGGCCGTCCCGAACAGTGCGTTCAGTGACTCGGCGCGGTAGCCGGGCGCGGGGAGGGCGCCGTTCGAGCGGCGGCCTGCCGGGTCTGCTCGGCGTGGTGGGCGAGGACCCGACGGATCACATCCTCCTTGCGCGGGTTGAGGTAGATCTGCGTCGTGGCCAACTGGGCATGCCCGAGGACGCGTTGGACATCGGTCAGTGGAAGGGTCGGGTCCTCGGCCATCCGGTAAGCGGCGGTGTGCCGCAGCGCGTGAAGCGTGCTTGAGGTGCCCGCCCGGACGTTGGCCCGCTCGAACATGCGGTGAACCGCGTGGTAGGTCAACGGTCGAGACGACGAGCGGAGCGTCCACCGCAGCGGAATCCGTCGGCCGCATGGGATCTGGTCGTCCATCTCCACCTGGTAGAGCCGCAGCCAGACGAAGGCATCGGTCGAGGCAGGAAGTTCCTGCAGTTCGCGGCTGCCCTTGCGGACGACGGTGATCAGCTGCCGGCGGGGGGCGACGCCGCCTCGCGTGGCGGACAGCAACTCGCTCGCCCGGGCCCCGGTGGAGATGGAGAACGCGACCAGTGTCCGGTCCCGGTGGGAGGACAGCCGGGCGACGATCTCGTTGAACGCCGATTGGCGAGTTGGCGTAGGGCGGCGTTGAATTCGATGCCGCGGGCTCGTTGCTTCTCGTAGTAGGCCCTGGCGCCGGCGGAGATCCGAAGTGCAAGGCTTGGGCGATCAGGGCGTCGATGAGCCGGTCGCTGCGGACGTACCGCGCGGTCACGACGTTCTTTCTACCGGGGGCGCGGGTGATCGGGCTGGTGCCGGCGTAGTTCTTGCGGGCCTTGGCACTGGCGTAGCGGTGAGGGTCGTCCCCGAACTCTGCAAGTACCCGGGCGCCGAGCATCGGTCCCAGTCCGGGCTGGGAGCGGATGATCTCAGCGTCGGGGTGCCGGCCGAAGCAGTCCTCGACCTGCCCGTGAAGGAAGTTGACCTGCTCGTTCAAGGTGACCAGCAGCGCGACTAGAGCGCGCACCGAGTCGGCGTAGGCCGCGGTCACAGCGGCGGGCTGACCCAGGTGCTTGGCGCGCAGTACGGCCTGGATCCTGGTGGCTTTGTCGGCGATGTTGCGCCGGCGGGCTCGCTTGAGGGCCGCACTGATCTGCGTGATCGTCAGCTTCGCCGCGGCAGTCGGATCAGGTGAGTTGGCCAGCAGCTCCAAGACGTCGGGGGCGTCCAGATCCTCGAACGCCTCCAAGGCGGCGGGGAAGTAGTCGAGCAGAGCGTGCCGCAGCCGCTGCGTGGTACGGGTCCGCTCCCAGATCAGGGTCTTGTGGATGCGCGTCACGACCTTGACGGCTTCAGCGTCGGCGGTGTCCCCGGAGATCGGGCGCAGGTGGTGGGAGCCGGTGCGCACCATGTCAGCGACCCCCGGCTCGCCACCGTCCGGCCACCGCGCGCCCGCCATCACCCTTCCCCTCGACTTCACCGCATTTCTGCGAACTCCACCACCCGCACTACCTCGCCTACGCCCGTCTGCACACCCACGACGACCAGCAGGCCGACCACATCGTCCAGACTGCACCCGGCGAGCTCGCCACTCACTGGACAAACACCCTCGCCAGCGGCCAGCTGCCTACGCATGGGCCCCCTTCAAGCGCCAGATCACCCGGCAATCGGCACGAGCCCCCTCCGATACCTGTCCCCGCTGCTCCCCAGCGAAGTCGTGGACGAGGAACTCCTACGCGATCTGCCCCAGCTGGACTTCGTTCAGATCGCCCGGCTCAGCGCAAGGCCCGCCGCGAGTACGAGAATCGCGTCAACGCCCTCGTGGCCAACGTCCGGCACTGAGGGGCCGTCAGGACCGCAGCCCCGGACGCCCCTCGCCGCCGCAGCCTGACCAAGTGAAGGATCCGGCCGTGCCCGGATGTGGAGGATCAGACAGCGGTCAGGCTCTTCGCCATGACCCGCTCCCTGCCAACGCCATCGGGCAGAAGATCGCCGGGCTCACCCGTGTCCGTGAAACCGTGCCGCTCATAGAGCGCGGTCGCCTTGCGGTTGTCCGGCATGACCGACAACCGCAGCGTCGTGGCACCGCGCTCCGCCCCCCACCGCTCGACCGCCTGGATCAGGTAGTCACCCACGCCCTTGCCCCGAGCCGTGGGGTCGACCCACATCGAGATCAACTCCACGTTCTCTGCTCCCTCGCGCGGCACTCCGCTGACCATGCCCACCGGAAGGCCGTCGAGGAGCGCGACGAGATCGTGCGCGCCAGGAATCGACAGACGGGCACGCCAGCGTTCCTCTCGGTCGCCGGAGCCCTGCCACTGGGCCAGCGTCGATCCGAACGCGTAGGGCGCCTCAGCAAGCGCGGCCAGTCGCAATTCCCGCCAAAGGGGCCAGTCGTCTGATTCCAAAGTGCGTAGTTCAAGCATGATCCAGACCCTGCCCGCCCGCCGGGGCGGGCAGCAAGTTGATTACAACCATGCAAACGAGGTCGTTCAGCCCTGCGACCAGCCGAAACCGGGGAGCAGCGGTGACTCACGCACCCGCAGACCACGAGACCTCGGTGAACCCATCCGGTCACGGCACTACACGCCACCTGGCCGTAGCTGTACGAGAACAGGGCCGGCACCAGCTCCTGCACCGGTTCGCCACCTGGCACCAGCTGCGGCGCCTGCGGGCGAAGCCCGATGCCGGGCCGCTCGGACGCTCTCCCACCCACGAGGCCCGGCAGCAGATCACCCAGGCCGACGCCTTCCTCACCTGGCTCGTAGCCCGCAACCGGACCCTCGACCAGTGCCAGCAGGACGACCTCGACGCCTGGCACGCAGACCAGTGCGCCACCCGCCGACCCGCCCAGCCCTTCCTGCGCTGGTGCATGGACAACAGCGCCATGCCCCGACTCGCCCTTCCGGACGACCTGGCACGAGCCCGCGTGCACGACGTGGGCCCGGCGATGACCACAGGCGGCGCGAGTACCGAACCGGCTCGCACGCGGGTGTGCGCGGTCCTGGCCAACGACGGCCGGGTGCGTCTGCTCCACTGGGGCAGTGTGCGGTTCGTGGGGACCGCGGCGGGGTCGGCAAGGGCGAGCCGGAGCGCTGGGAGAACCGATTTCGTATTGGAACGGTTACCGCATAGAGTGGTGTCACCGACGCGGGGTGGAGCAGCTCGGTAGCTCGCTGGGCTCATAACCCAGAGGTCGCAGGTTCAAATCCTGTCCCCGCTACTACCAAGGCCGGGGCCAGCGCACGAGTGCGCTGGCCCCGGCCTTGTCCGTTGGTCGGCCGCCGGACCGTGAAGCCGCGGTTGCCGGGTCAGGTCGGGCCGGGGCGGCGGTGTTGGGGCTGCGCCGCCACCCGGCTTCACGCCCTCGCCTACCGCCGCAAGGACGAAGGCAACCAGCAGGTCAAGAGTCACCGTGGGCAGCGAGGGCCGGCTGGTCCGCCGACACGTCTCATCTCGCTGCCCAATGATGCTGCCGCCGGCACCGGCCGTATCACCGCGGCCACGGACCCGAAGTCAGTCTGCCGGGTCGAGGACTTGGTTCAGCCGGCCGAGCAGAGCCGCTCTCTGGTTTTCGTTATCGGGATCCGGCCCGGCGGTCTCCTGGGGGGCGGCGCGAACGACGCGTCGGCGAGGAGCGAAGGCGGATCCGTGAGTAGTGAGTTCTAGACCGTGGTGATCGATGCGGTGGCGTCCGAGTCGGGAGCTGCGGACGGTGGCCGGTCGGGGGTGTCGCGGCACGGTCGGGGGCGTGGTCGGCGGCGGGCCGCGAGGCGGCCGCGTCGGCTGACGACGGTGGCCGGGGTGATGGGGCTGGTGGCGATCACGGGTGGGGCGTTCTCGGAAGACGAGTCCGCGTCGCCGTCCGCCGCGGCCGGGGTGTTGTCACCGGAGGGCGGCGCCACGTCCGTTTCCTCGGCTCAGCCGACCAGTACGCCGGGCCAGGCGGTCACCGCGACCGCGACGGCGAGTGCCGCGGCGACCCCGACGGCGACCAGCACGCCCACCGGCACGCCGAGCGGCACGACCACCGTACCCGTGCCGGATCTGCAGGAGCTGACACAGGTCGTCGATCCGGCCGCCGACTTCGTGGACCTGACCATCCTGCGACTCGGCCTGACCGCGCGGCCAGGTGCTGTGAGGCGGCCAGGTGCGGTGGCGGGAGCAGCAGCGGGAGGCCGGCGAGGAGTCCCTCAACCGGTACCAGAGTGTGCTGGTGCCCGGCGCAGTGCGGGCAGTTCCGGATGTGCCTGGCGATGCGCTTGCGCCACAGTACGGCGGGCTTGCCGTCCCAGGCGGTGGTGTGCGCCGATCCTCCGACCCGACCCGGACCACGCCGCATCCGCCCCGTCGGTCTCGGTCTCACTCGCACCCCCGGCGGCAGCCCCCACCACGCCGTCTCCCATACCGCCCGCCACCGAGTCCCCGTCCCCGGCTGTTGGTCAGGGTTCGGCGTTGAGGTATTCGAATCCGCAGGCGCCGCAGGTGTACCCCCATGGGTCGTCGTCCTGGCCGGGCTCTCCGCAGTGGATGCAGGGGTATGGCCCCAGGCGTAGCCGGCCTTGACGAGCCGGTCCCAGCCGATGCCCGTCACAGCTTCCCGGTAGGCGACTGTGTCGGCCACGGCTCGGCGCGCGTAGTCCTGCTCGATGGTCATGACCCGCACCTCCGTCCCACCTCCAGGATTGCGTTCCCGGGCTCTACGCGACCCGGACGGCCTGGTCACAGCGGGGGCGGACCCGGTCGCGGAGTTCGGGCTGCCACCGGCGCTGGCCAGGCCTGCTCGGCTGCCACGGGTAGGTGACCATTTCGGTGGTGTCGATCCCACAGGCGGTGAGCGGGCCCGGGTCGCCGGGCACGTCCGGGGCGGACGGCGCCGCGTGGACCATCACCAGGTCGGGTGAGCCGGGGTTCTCCAGGACGACGATGACGCTCACCATCCCAGCCTCGGCGCACCGCGGGCGGCCCGCATCCGGGCCCAGCCAGCTGGACATGGGTGCCCTATGCCGCGCCTGTCGGCCCGCGGTCGTCGATGTGGTTGAGCTGGGTGCGGGCGTCGACGCGGTCCTCGACGGGCAGGGCGGCCGACATCGCTACGCGGCTGATGCTGATCTATGAGGACGGAAGGACTGCGCTGTCCCCGGCTGTCCCCGAGTCCTCACGGACGAACGCGGATGATCGTCTTCCCCTGGCGTCGCTCGGTCGGGTTGAGGGCGGCGACGGCATCGTCGAGGGTCGCGACGTCGCCGATGTTCGTCCGCAGCCGTCCGTCCCGCACCCGCTGGACGATCTCACCCAGTTGGGCACGATCGGACTCGACAACGAAGTCGATCGCCAGGCCGTGGGCGGTCCGCGCCTCAGGCGGCCCAACGATGGTTACCAGTGTTCCTCCGGCCCGGATCAGGCCTGCGGATCGCTTCTGGATGTCGCCGCCGATGACATCGAAGACCAGGTCGACTTCGCCGACGTCTTCCAGGGTGTCGTTGTCGAGGTCGACGAACTCCATTGCGCCGAAGTCGAGTGCCTTCTGACGGTCAGCGGCACGTCCGGTGCCGATGACGTAGGCGCCGGCCTCTCGTGCGAGCTGCGTCACCATCGTCCCGACTGCGCCGGCCGCGCCGTGCGCGAGTACGCTCTGCCCCGCCTGGAGGTGGCCGTGCTGGAACAGGCCCTGCCACGCGGTGAGGCCTGAGATCGGCAGGCTCGCGCCCACGGTGAAGTCGACGTCGCCCGGCAACGGCGCGAGGTTGCGTGCCTCGACGGCCGCGTACTCGGCGAGGGTGCCGTCGCGATGCCAGTCGGTGAGGCCGAACACTCGCTGTCCCACCGAGAGACCCGTCGTGCCGTAGCCGAGGGCGGTGACCACTCCGGCCAGCTCATGTCCGGGGATCGACGGTGTTCGGTCGCGGTCGAGGCGATCGGTCCAGGTCGAGGGCCACGCCATCTCGGTCGGGACGAATCCCGACGCATGAATCTGAACGGCGACATCGTTTATCGCCGGCTCCGGCTCGGGCCGCTCCGTCAGCGTCATCCCGGCCGTTCCTGCGGCTTGGTCCGTCACCACGATCGCCTTCATGGGAATTGTCTCCTCGGTCATGTGTCTCTTTGGTGGTTGCGGGGATGGCCACGTGTTGCTCACGGACGAACGCGGATGATCGTCCGCCCGCTGATCCGCTCGGTCGGATTGAAGGCGGTGACGGCATCTCGGCCGGGACCGGTCGCGGCCGTCACGGTCACCGGAATCGACACCAGGCTGAAGGTGATCGAGAGCTTCGCGATCGCGTTCGACATCGTCAGCCTCCAGGTCCGGTCCTCGTCACGTCCCGCCCCTGTTGGATGCCTACCCATCCTGACCTGCGGCGACCGGGCTTTCAGAGGATGGCAGCGACCTGCCCGAGCCGCGCTGGCAATGGGTGGAGATCCGCATCGGCGGGTCAGTGGCGCCTGCGCCAGGGATCGCACCGACCTGTCACTGCCCTTGGCCCTCGCGGCAGGGCCGGCTGACGCGACGCCCGCGACCTGGTCCTCCGCCATCAACCTGCCCGACCTCGGACTGGCCGCAGTCATCGGCCACGGCATCCCGATGAACCGCCTCCTCCTGGTCGACGAACCCGGCGAACACCTCCCCGAAGTCGTCGCCGCCCTCGCCCCGGTCTGCGACGTCCTCCTGGTCCGACCGCACACCTGGCTGCAGCCCCGCACCACCGCCCGCCTAGCCGCCCACCTCCGTCGGACCGGTTCGGTTCTCCTCTCCCACGGCCCATGGCCCGACGGCGCCCAACTGCACCTGCACATCACTGCGGCAGCCTGGTCCGGCCTCGGCAGTGGGTACGGTCAGCTTCTGCATCGCCGGGTGACGGTGCGAGCGAGCGGGCGGGGCAGCGCGTCGCGCCCAAGGACGGCTGACCTGCTGCTTCCGGATGAGAGCGGCCGGGTCGGAGTTCCGATGACGGGAGCTGGGGCACAGCCGGTGTCCGGCGATGTCGCGGTGTGATGTCGCAACCGGCCTACTGCCGGTGCACGCAACGTTCAGCCATCACCCGATCGCGCCCCAGGCGCCCCGAAGGGGGGCCAGGGTTGACCGGAGCCACCAACGCGCCTGTCGCCAAGGCCCGTGCGGCGACGACTGCGGGCGGGCGAGGGCCCGATTGCCAAGCCGGAGCAGACCCGCTGACCGCTGCCAGCAGTGAGGTGGCCGCTCGACGTACCCGGGGCCGACCATGGCGGACCGGTGGCGAACGTGGGCTGTGGCCCGGGACACGTCACCGCCCACCTGCACGAGTTGGGTCTCGACGCCTTCGGTGTCGACCTTTCACCCGTGATGATCGACGTTCTCGGCGTGACCATCCCAGCCTGCGGTTCGAGGTGGGCTCGATGACGGACCTCGATCTTGCCGACGAGTCGGTCGCTGGCCTGCCCGCCTTTTGGTCGCTGATTCACGTCCCCGACGATGCGGTTCCCGCGGTCTTCGGTCACTTCCGGCGGGTGTTGCGTCCTGGCGGACCGCTACTGCTCGGCTTTCACGTCGGCACCGAGTCGCGGCTGAAGACGCAGGGCTACGACGGTCACCCGATGAAGGTCCACGTCCACCGCCGCCAGCCTGACCAAGCGGCGGCCTGGCTGCGCGATGCTGGGTTGACGGTTGAGGCCCACATGCTGATCGAGCCCGACGAGAGTGTGCCGGGGGCGCTCCTTTTCGCGCGGTGCCCGCCTCTCGGCAGCGAAGTACATCCGAACCACGGCTCTCTGGCGGACCGTCACACGGTCTGAACACGAACGCACCGGACTCGGACACCACATCGAGACCCAAGAAGTGCCGTGATCCCTGAGCCAGGCATCCCCGAACCGTCTTGATGAACCTGACGCGCCGTAGGTCAGCGGCTCCGCGTTGGCGAAGTGCACGGAGAACGGACAGTAAGATCGCCGCCATGGGCTTTCGGGCGCCGGGAAACGCGGTTGACGGTGAGACGTCGGCGGGGCGGGTGTGCCGGGAGTGCGGGGAGCCGTTGGCGGTGAAGGCGACGGGGCGCCGTTCGCGGTACTGCGGGGAGTCGTGCGCGTCGAAGGCCTCGCGTCGGCGCCGGCAAGAGCGGCAGCACCCGGCCATCGCCAACGTCCTGGCCGCGTCCACTATCGCCGTCCCCGCCGACAAGGGAGTTGTTTCCCGGCGCCCGGAAAGCGCGGACGTCGACCTGTCGTCCGCGCAGGGGCCGGTCGCGGCCGCGCGGGACGCCGAACGCCTCGCGCTCCGGTTCCTCCAGCGCCTCGAACAGGTCCGCGCCGCGGGCGAGGACGGCGAGGATTCCCGCGCCAAAGACGCGCTGGACGCGCTGGAACGCGCCTTGGACGCGGTGCGGCACCAGGTGCCGCACCGCGTCCACGTGCTGCGCTACGAGCTGGTGAGCGAGCGTCTGAAGAAGGCGGCCGCCGCGATGCGGGACGGCCCGGAGCCATCCCCACTCATTTCCCGGCGCCAGGAAACGGCGGTGGAGGATGCGGTGGCCCCGGGGGGTGTGCCGGTCGCGGGTAAGCCGCTGCCAAATGGCCGGAAAATCTCTGTATGTGACCAGCAAGGAGTTGAGCGATGACGATCTTCGAACCGATCACGGGCCGCTATGTCGCGGTCAACGGTGCACGCACCTACTTCGACGAGGCCGGCGAAGGCGTCCCGATCGTGTGCATTCACCCGGGGGCCACGGACTCTCGGATATACCGGCATCTTCTGCCGTTGCTCGCTGAACGCGGATATCGCGCGATCGCGCCCGATCTTCCCGGGCACTGCCGTTCCTACCCGGCACAGTGGCAGCCGGGGACATCCATTCACGACCACGCCGAGTTCGTGCACGCGTTCGTGCGCACGGTGCTTCCTGGAATCTCGCCCTTCGTGCTCGGCGCCTCTGTCGGAGGCCTGACGGCACTGGATCTTGCCGCTCACCACGGAGAGAGCTATCGAGGTGTCGTCGCGATGCAAGCAGCATCGTGGACACCGCTGTCGGCCGAGGCCGCCGCGTTGCTGGCAGGTCGGAAAAGCGCGCCCGATGCCGGCTGGACGGATCACCTCGAGTATGCGGCGGTGACCTCGGCGAGCAAGAAGCTGACAGCCGAGCAGGAAACCGAGCTGAGGTGGCTTCAGCGAAGCACCTCCCAGCAGGCCGGTCAGTTCGACGGTCAGGCGTGGGCTTCCCACGATCTGCGCGGCCGGCTCGGCGATGTGCGGTGCCCGGTCCTGCTCGTGCAGGGCACCGACGATTTCTTCGTGCAGGATGAGCTAGTCGATGACACGGTCGCCGAGATGGGCTCGGCGGCGCAGCTGCTGAGGGTGTCTGACATCGGGCATTACCCGCCGCTTGAGAATCCGGAGTGGGTTGCGCAGGTCGCAGACACTTTTGCGAAGCAGCTGACGGCAACGGCGGACTGATCGGTTGCCCTGGCCCCCTGTTTTGCCACCCTCAGGCCGACGGGTTCGATTGCGCCCCCGCGAGGTCCGGCGAGGAAAATGCCGACCGAAGGGCCAGGTAAGACCGGACGGCGGCGGCAACTGCTACGAGGCCCGGGGCTGCCCGGGGCTGTGTCGCCTGTGGGGCTGACGGAACTGGCGGCGGTGACCGGCACGACAGCGTCCACGGTGGCCCGCAGGCTTGCCGAACTGCGGGCGCGCGGCGCATTGTTCTTCGACGTGGACGTGGACCCGGCACTGCTGGGCGTCACGGTTTCGGCACTGTTGTGGATGCAGGTCGCGCCGGCCCACCTGGACGCGGTGGCGAGCGCGCTGGCGGGCCACGAGGAACTGGCGGTGGTCGCAGCGACGACCAGGCCGACGAATCTGGTCGCGCACGCGCTGTGCCGGGATACGGAGGCGCTCCACGCATACCTGACACGGCGCGTGGCGTGGGAGGCGGTGACACGCATCGAAACGGCCCCGGTGCTGCGCACGTACAAGGCGGCGACGACTCTGCGGACACTCTGACCCCCGCGCCACACCCGACCATGCGCCACCGACCTCGCCAAGGCGCGGCCAGTGGCCGGCACTTCGAACTGACTGGGCCCCGGCAACTCACCCTCAAGGGCCGATCTCCGCTGATTCGGCCCACCGGGCCAGAAGACGGCCCGGGAACCTCCGCCCGCCGCCCGCTCCGGCAAGCACCGGCCGTCCCGGCGCCTCGCCGCACCCGGCAACACGCGCCACCAGATCGGCGATCAGCTGACGATCTGCCAGTCGAGGCGCCCTTCCACCGGCACCGGTCGCGAGTGGCGCACGCGGTGCCATCTTCGAATGCGTCGGCCTGGTCGACGATCAGCTGACCGCAGGAGTCCCAATCACCGAAGTGCGTGCCGTCGCCTTCGTCGAGCAGCCCCACTCGCCCGAAGTTCCCACCCGGGCGGCAGTCCAGGGGCGGCGCCGCCGGGCCGGGTGCAAGCGGTGCGGATCGGCGAGTCGCTGTCGTGGCGTCGAGTGGGTTGGGTCCGGGTGCGGATGAACGTGGCGGGGCAGGAGACGGACGGCGGCTCGCTGCTGCGGCACGGCTCCAGCCCGTGGTGATAGGTGAGGTCATGGCCGGCGCCCAGACGCAGCTGGCCGACGTCCCAGGCAACGATCTCCCAGTCCCACCGCGACCCTTCGGGGAGCCGAATCACCGTCCACCCCGCCATCTGCACCGCGCCGTCAATCACGGCTGAGTGCGAGCCGGCGCCTTGCGGTGCTGGCTCCATACGCTGACGAACTCACCCACCGTGACCATCGGTGTCGTCGCGGAGCGAGGTCGCCTCACCGACAGCAGCAAGCAGTTGGAACGGGAACTCTGGATCGGCCTGGCCGATGGTCAACGCGAGCCAACGATCGGCGGACGGCAACTGCCATACCTGCATACTACCGGCGACGTTGCTCGGGAAGGCGAGCGGCTCGGGTGCCGTGTAGTCGGGGACGGGATGGTCGAACCCGAGATACGGCCACAGGTCCACCGACGTCGGGCTGCCCCAGCGGCCGGTCAAAGTCGCAGCCAGTACGGCGAGATCGGACTCCAGTTCTTGCTCCGCCGCCTCGGTGATCTCCTCGCTCCGGTCGTCCCAGAAGTCCTGGCTCTCCCGGGAGCACGGCCAGGTGATAGCCGGGCCCGCTCCAACCGCCTTCCCTCACCGAGTTCTCCTCTTGATGAGGGAACGGCAAGTCAACCAGAGCCTCGATGATCGACAGCTGGCCATCAGCGGAACCTGCCGCCCGGTGTTGACTCGACATGGTCGAAGCCTAATCAGCGGCACCCGCCGCGTTGACAAGGGGCATTGAGAAATCTTGATGCCCGCCCCGCGCCCCCCGGGGGCGGCACCGGCGTGCCGTGTCCGGGTCCGACGCCGGGCCCGGTCTAGGCTGCCTGACCGTGCGGGTGACCGACGCCCGCGCCGCGGAAGGAGTTCGCGTGAGGTACACCACAGCGGCGGCCACGGTGCGCGGCGGCCAGGAGCGTCCGCGACGTGGGCGGCTGCCGAGCCGTACGGCGGTCGCCCTGGCGGCAGCCGCCGTCACCGTGGGCAGCATCGCAGTTCCCGCCTCGGCGGCCACCGCCGGACCCGCCCGGTTGCGCGCTCAGCACTCCGGGACCAGCGGCTGCTTCAACTGGTCCTGGGCCGACGGCTGGACCACCTCGACGCTGTACTTCCACAACACCTGCCGCCGCAAGGAGTGGCTCCACATCGAGTGGAGCAGCGGCGACGGCTTTCTCAGGGGCATCGACGCCGACGCCAAGGGCCATGCCGAGGCGGACGGTTCGGTGCTGTACGTCGAGGACGGGGGCCCGTACAACTGACCGCGAGTGGGCGTCGACGAGGAACGCGAGGTGCGTGCGGACGACGGCGAGCCGGTGCCACAGCGTGAACGTGAAGGCGTCCTTGTCGCCGAGCAGCGTGGGGCGGGGATGTCCGCCAGCTCAGGGAAGGCACCGGCGATCCGGGCACCGTCTTCGGTCAGGAATCCTGCGCCAGTCCCCGAGCATCTGCACCAGCAGGTCGAGCGTGGGCACCGGACCCACACCGTGCCGCGGGGCGGCAGCTTCTGGTCGGCCGCAGCCGCTCGGCGTCGATCCGGTGCACCGGCGCCGACCGGTCGAGCCCTGATGGTGGGCGACGGCTCGTAGAGGCGAGCGGGGCCTCACGCGGGGGGATGCGCACCGGCTTGCGCCGCAGCTCTCGAAGGAGTGAAGTCACCGTCCGACCGCGCATCAGCGGGCAGCCGAGGTCGCGGGCCGTAGGGCGACAGGCCGCGCAGTTCGTCCCGGAGCGGCAGGACGGCGGTCTGTGACGAATCGGCTGACTGGGTTATGCAGGGGAAACCCTTTGGTCCAGGAAGTCCAGCACGAGTGGGCTGACCAGGTCGCGGAACTCCTCGAAGTACGCGTGGCGTGCGCCGGGGATCAGTTGGACCTGCGCACCTGGGATCCGCTCTGCGAGCAGGGCGGCGTTGGCGGTGGGGTTGAACCGGTCGTCGGTGCCGTGCAGCACCAGGGTGGGCGCGAGTATCTGCGGCAGCACGTCCCACGCATCGTGCCTGTTGCTGGCGAGCAGGTGGCCGTACCGGGCGTGCGGTGGCAAGTCCGGGTCGCCGAGGGTGCGGTGCGGTCCGGGGTTGGCGACCAGCCACTGCGGCGTGTACATCAGGTCGAGCAAGGTGCGCAGGCGCTCGGCCGGGTCTGGCGAGGCGAGCGAGCGGCGTACGGTGCCGTCGCGCTCGAAGGCCCTGGGGCCGCCGGGCGAGGTGCAGCCGAGCACCAGGGAGCGGACCCGCTGCGGATGGCGGACGGCCAGCCACTGGGCGACCCGCCCGCCCATCGAGGTGCCGTAGACGTCGGCCCGTTCGACGCCCAGGTGGTCCAGCACCGCGACCGCGTCCTCGGCGAAGCCCTGGGTGCTGTACGGCCCCTCGGGCTTGTCGCTGTCGCCGGTGCCACGGTAGTCGAGGGTGATGGTGCGGCGGGCCGTGTGGAAGTCGCCGCGGACCGCGTCCCACCAGTGGTGATTGTTTGCCTGGCCGGCAAGCAGCAGCAGCGGGGCGCCCGCGCCCTGGGGCTGGTAGGCGATTCGGATCCCGTCCGCGGTGATGGCGTGTGACACGGCGTCCGTCCTTGTCGACCTGAGTTGGAGACCACCGGCCTCGGCGACCACCCTACGAGGGTCGCCCGGCCGAGCTCGCGTGTGGTGGGGAAGAACTCGGCCGGGGCGCAGTCCTCAGCCCTTGCCGTCCGCCGGCGCCGCCCCTGTACCGGTTCGGCCTTCTCGAAGGCGTACGCGAGTAGGTGGTGGCAGAGCAGGCACGGTTCTCCCCGCTGGTCCAATTTCGCATCGCCGCCGAGCAGCTGCGCGCTCGGCGCCGCGTCCCGGAGAGCTGGACGCGGTGGTTCGTTCCCGGGCAACCCCGGATCATGCCGCGGCTGCGGGGGCACCGCAGCCGCGGCGTGATGAGCCTCGGACGAGCGTCAGAGCGGCTTGATGCGGGACTTGAGCAGGCAGAACTCATTGCCCTCGGGGTCGGCCAGGACATGCCACTGCTCGTCCCCGGTCTGGCCGATGTCGGTCCGGCGGGCGCCGAGCTTCAGGAGGCGTTCGAGCTCGGCGTCTTGGTCGCGGTCGGTGGGGTTGAGGTCAATGTGCAGCCGGGACTTTCCCGGCTCCGGCTCGTCCCGGACGCTGAAGAAGATCGTGGGCTGCGGACCGCCGAAACCTTCCGGCGTCCCGATCTCCACGCAGCCCTCCTCGCGGCCGACCACGACGTAGCCCAGGACCTCGCACCAGAACTGCGCCAACAGTTCGGGGTCGCGGCAACCGAGCACAAGCTCACCGATACGACATGCCATAGAGAAACCTGCTCCCAGTCGGCGGGCCGCCAGGGCCATGCGCGCAGCTCATGGGCCACCAGCAGCGAACACAACTCCACGACCGTACCGGACGAGGCGAGCATGGAAAAGATCTTTTCCATGCCCAGGGCCTTTCGGGGTGGCCGACCGGTCGACGTCCTCCAGGCGCGCCCCGGGCAGTTCGCCGTCGCGGGCGCCGGAGTTGACGCAGCAGGCCAGCGGGGCGCGGTCCCGATCGCATCCCATCTGCGCGAACAGCTCGTCCCACAGCCGATCCCACCAAGGGCAACCGGCGTCTGTCATCAGTTCTCGCTTGGTGGCCCGCGCAGCTTCCAGGTCTTCGTTCCGTTCGGCGAACTGCGCGTTGAGGTCGGCGACTTGCTGTTCGTCAGCGCGGGCTTGGGCGAGGGGGCTGGTCGGTGATGGCTGGTGCATGCGTCTCGGTCGAGTCGAAGACTGGCAGCCGGCGGTCTGACTGTAGGCATCCCGAGCTGGACGGTGCGGCTCTTGCGCAGGGTCGCGGTAGCCTCCCGGATCTCCTCGCGGTCCTCCGGCGCCAGGCTTTCGAGGTCGGTCTCGACTCTGCGGACGAGGTGCCGCAACCGGGTGATCTCCTCGTCGGACGGGGTCGCTTCGGCGCGGGCCCAGTTGTCGAGTTCGCCTGCCGCGGCCAGGCGTTCCCGGTTTCGCAGCAGGGTGTCCAGGTAGGTCCGCAGGTCGGGCAGGTAGGACGGGTAATCCGTGCGGAAGTGATCGCAGCCCAGGCGGCGGAACCGGAACGGGCAGGCGTGCCCGCCAGCCCTGACGTTGCCGGGTTCGACGCAGATGCCGAACGGGACGGCGACCTGCCCGATGCGCATTCGGGCGTGCTCGTGGTCCAGCAGGGCCTTGGCCCGGGCCCAGAGCCGGATCAGCACCGCGACCGACGTCTTCGCCGCATCCGCGGCGTCGCTGGAGGTAGCGGCGCCGGCTGTCGGGCCGCATCGCCGCCCTTGCCCTTGTCATCGCCGCAGGCCGCGGTCAGCAGCAGTGCCATCGCACCCGGTTGAAACGGCTGGTGGTACGTGTCGCGGCACCGGTCGTCCGAACAGTCCTCACGGTTGCTCCCTCTCGGTGTTCGTCAGGCGCCGGACTCCCGGTCAGCCCGATCAGTTCTTGAGGCGGACGGAGCACGACAGGTTGCCCTTGGCATCAGGCTTTTGCTGGTCCTTGAGCTTGCCGTCGACGTAGATGCTGCAGACGGTGCCGGGAGCCGCGCCCTTGACCCCCAGGCCGTTGAAGCCGAAACCGACGTTCTGCGTCCTGGTCCAGGGCAACCGCTGCTGCGCCGCGGTTTTTGCGTTGGTTTCGCCGGAGAAGCTGTAGCTGACGTCGGTGGTCCCGGGGCCGGTCACTTCCATCTTCACGTCCCAGCTCTTGCCGAACAGGCCGCAGCCGGTGAGTGACACCGCTGCCATGACCGAAGCACCGGTCACCAGCATCGACTTGACGTACGTACGGGATTCGGGGAACTTCACGGCGCCTCCTGATGACGCGTTGGCCGATTGGTACGCGGTTCATTCTGGGCTGCGTTCGGCAGGTCCGGAGCGGCCGAAAGGCTGCATTCCTGGGAGTGGCATCGGCCGAAAGTACGTATCCTCTTTCCCCGGCCGCTGGGCTCGCGAGCGGTCGTCTATCCTCCTCTCCATGCCCCTGTCGCTCTTGCGCCCCGCACCGGAGGCCGTCGCCGCAGCGTGCGTCGGCGCGCTGCTCCTGGTGCTGGACGCGGGTGTGGTGAGCCGCAGTCGCATCGGGCTCGCGGTCGTCGCCAGCGGCGTCCTGGCGCTGGTCACGGCCGCCGGATCACTGCCGGCGTACCGGGCCGGCCGGAGGTGGACGGCCTGCGCGCTGTCCGTCACCGCGGCGGCCGTCTCGCTGCTGACGACCTCACTGGTGGAGCGCACCGTGCTCCAGCGCACCCCTGGATGGGCCGAACTGATCGGACTCCTGACGCTGTTGTGCGTGGCCTGCCGGTACGGACGGCCGTTGCCGCTCGCCGCGTCGGCGGTGCCGCTGTTCGTGGCGGTGGTGGGCCTTGCCGGCCGCGCTCCGGCGTTGTCGGATCTGCCCGTACTAGGCCGGATCGACAACCTGTTCACGCTGCTGCCGGTGGGTTTCGTGCTGCTGGGCGGCTATCTGCGGACCGAGGACGGCAGGCGCCAGACCACTGCTGAGCGGGTGCGCCAGTCCGAACGCCTGGACCTCGCCCGTGACCTGCACGACCACGTGGCCCACTACGTCACGGCCATGGTCGTCCAGGCCCAGGCCGGAGAGCACACCGCCGAGCGCGACCCAGCCATGGCCCGCCAGCTGTTCTCCAACATCGAAAGGACCGGCCAGGAAGGGCTGGTGGCCATGGGCCGCATGGTCCGCCTGCTGCGCGAACCCGGCGGTCCCAGGACATCGGCACCGGTCGCCCCCGTCATGACGGCGATCGAGGAACTGGTCCGCCGCTTCCCGGCACCCGGACAGCACGCCTGGCTTGACAAGGCCGACGACGTGGACAGCTCCGCCTGGTCGCCACAACTGGCCAAGTCCGTCGAGCGGCTGGTCCAGGAGGGCCTGACCAACATCCGCAAGCACGCCCGTGCGGCCACCACCGTGCACGTCGTGCTGGGAACCAGCGGAGACCGGCTGGTCGTCCGCGTACGTGACAACGCCACCGGGCAGCACCGCAGCCGGGGGCGGTTCCGGCACAGCGGCTTCGGCATGATCGGCCTGTCGGAGCGGGTGGCCGAGCTGGGCGGCGAGCTCACCTTCGGCCCCATGCCCGAGGGCGGCTGGGAACTGGCGGCATCGATACCCATGAAGTGATCGATGCCCATCAAGGTAGGGAGTGAGAAGCCGCGTTGAGCGTCTCAGTAGTGATCGCCGACGACCAGGAGATGGTGCGGACCGGGTTCCGGCTCATCCTGGACGGTCAGGACGACATTTCCGTGATCGGCCAGGCATCCGACGGCCTCGAGGCCGTCGAGACCGTACGCCAGCTGAAGCCCGACGTCTGCCTGATGGACATCCGCATGCCGAAACTCGACGGCCTCGAGGCGACGAAGCGCCTGCGTCAGGGGCAGGGCGCGGCAGCGTCCGGCACGAAGATCGTCATCGTCACCACCTTCGACCTGGACGAGTACGTCTACGGCGCCCTGCGAGCTGGCGCCAGCGGCTTCGTGGTCAAGAACTCCGGCCCCCGCTTGCTGGTAGAGGCGGTACACGCCGCGGTCAACGGCGACTCCCTGATCTCGCCGTCCGTCACCGTCAGACTCCTCGAGCACCTGAGCAGGCCTTCCCGTGCCGAGACCGCGGTAGCCGCGGCGCGGCGCCTCACTCCTCAGGAACTCAAGGTCGTGACCCTGGTCGCCCGCGGCCGCACCAACAACGAGATCGCCGAGCAGATGGTGCTCTCCCTCAGCACCATCAAGAGCCATCTCAGCCGGGTCCAGGACAAACTACCGGCCCGCAACCGCGTGGAGATCGCAGCCTGGGCCTGGGAACACGGCATCGTCAGCTGACCGTCACCCCTGTGCTCCCATGGCCCCAACCGGTTCGTTGTTCTCACCGACGCCGACCACCAGGCCGTCCGCGACCTCACCCACCGCCTCGACACCATCACGCTGCGCCAGGTCATGGGCTGTTGCGGGAGAGCGCGGCGAGCCGCCCGTTCATCATCCTCACGCCGGGTGCGGCGGCGTTGCAGGAGGCGGAGGCCGTGTTCCTGATGTGGCCCTTCCACAGTGCCGACCCGGCTGCCGGCGTCGTGGAAACCATCAGGCGGCACGCCCACCGGGTGGTACTCCTGTCGTCCGGCGCAGTACGGGACGGACTGGCCCCCGAGCAACATCCCCACCTGGTCGGCCAATCCCACGCGTGGGTCGAACAGCTCATCAAGCAGTCCGGACTCGCCTGGACACACCTCCGCCCGAGCACCTTCGCCGCCAACACCTTGTGGTGGGCCGATCAGATCCGCGCCGGCGACGTGGTGCAAGGCGCCTACGGGGCCGTACCCATGACCCTCCTCCACGAAGCCGACATCGCCGCCGTGGCCGTGAGCGCACTCACTGAACAGGACCACGACGGCGCCGCCTATGACCTGACCGGCCCGGAAGTCATCACCCAGGCCGAGCAAGTGCGAACTATCGGTGAGGTACTGGGCCGCCCACTCCGGTGGCAGGAACTGCCACGCGAGGCAGCACGCCAGCGGCTCTCGGCCGATGACAGCTTCCCCGACTCGTTCGTGGATCCCCTCCTCGACGGCTACGCCGACATGCTCGCAGCCCCTCGCCCGACGACCACCTCCACAGTCGAAGCGATCACCGGTACACCGGCACGCACCTACCACGCATGGGTGTCCGACCACGCCGCCGAGTTTCGGTGACATGCGCGTGCAAGCGAGCGATGGAGTACGTAGCCCGCCCGCGCCTGACGCAAGTGCCTTGGCAACCAGGGCGATGGCGGGGGACGTCATGAGAGGTCCTTGCCTGCGGTG
This sequence comes from Kitasatospora cystarginea, assembly GCF_039533515.1. Taxonomy (NCBI): domain Bacteria; kingdom Bacillati; phylum Actinomycetota; class Actinomycetes; order Kitasatosporales; family Streptomycetaceae; genus Kitasatospora; species Kitasatospora cystarginea. Next base: position 111,703 of record NZ_BAAATR010000025.1, read on the forward strand.
ACGGATCGTCCGGCGATGTCGCGGAAGGCGGGCATTCCGAGGTTGACGGTGGTGGCCCGGCGATCCCGCTCGTCGAGCTGGGCGAGTTTCTGCGTGGCTCCGGCGAGGCTGATATCAAGCAGCCCCTCCCCGACTTCCTAGGACGGCGGAAAGGGAGCACCCCACCTGGACGTAACTGCACGGTATGGAACACGGAAACCCCGTACGGGTCCGGCCTCGTCAGCCGGTGAGCCGAAGGTAACGGAGGCCGAACCCCCGTGCGGGAACAGGATGGTCCAAGAAGCGAACGCCACCAGGGCGAAAGAGCGGCCGCCGACCAGGAGAATCGGATCGATCCGGTGTGGGCGGGCCTGCTCGGCCACCTGGAGGAGGTGGTGCTCCAGGTGAGGCACGCGGGCTCATGCCAGCGTCTGATGGCGGTCCTTCTCGAGGAGGAGGGCGGAGTTGGTCCGGCTGGGGGAGGTGGCCGAGACCTCGGGCGGAGGCCTTGGTGGTGGGGCTGCTGGCAGGGTGGCAGGGGCCGGAAGGGATCTGGCTCGACTGGGAGGGACCATCATGACCACCACCACGGCATACCCCGGGATGCACCGCCGCCGGGCGCGGGGGCTCGTTGGCCGTGCGGCCGTCGTCGCGCTGGCCAGCACGGGTCTGCTGGGCACCCTGGCGCCGGCGGCCCTCGCGGCAGGACCCGCGACGACCGCCGCGCCGCACCGGGCAGTCGCGCCGTCGACGGTCGCCGAACCGGCCGCCCTGGAGAGCGCGCTGCGGGCCGTCGTTGAGGAGGGCGGCTCCTCGGCCGTGCAGGCCGAGGTCAGGGAGGACGGCCATCCGGTCTGGAGAGGTGCGGCAGGGGTCGCGGATCTCGCCACCGGCGCGCCGGTGCCGAATGGTGCCCGGTTCCGGATCGGCAGCGTCACCAAGACCTTCGCCGCCACAGTGGTCCTCCAACTCGTCGGGGAGCAAAGGCTCAGGCTGGACGACCCGATCGAGCGCTACCTGCCCGGTCTCGTCCCGAACGGCGGCGCGATCACGGTGCGCCAACTTCTGAACCACACCAGCGGCATCTACAACTTCACCGACGACCCCAGGTTCAGCACCGAGGGTGAAACCGCCCTGCAACACTGGCTGACCGTCGGCCGCTGGACGACGTACCGGCCGCAGGCCGTCGTGCACATCGCCACCGCCCAGCCGCCGTACGCGGCCCCAGGCGAGAAGTGGAAGTACTCCAACACCAACTACGTCCTGATCGGGATGATCATCGAGCGTGTCACCGGGCACACCTGGACGGAGGAGGTCGACCGCCGGATCATCCGACCACTGGACCTGCGAGGCACCTCGATGCCCACCACCTCGCCCATCGTCCCAGGGCCGCACGCCCACGGATACATCCAGCGGGCGTCCGGCCAGGCGGCCGACGTCACCATCGAGAACCCCTCGGCCTTCGGCCCGGCAGGAGCCGGGATCTCCACCACCACCGACCTCACCCGCTTCAACGCCGCACTGCTCAGCGGCAAGCTGCTGCGCCCGGCGGAGCTCGCCGAGATGAAGAAGCAGGTGCCTGCCGAGAACGGCTCCACCTACGGCCTGGGGCTGGTTCGTTATCCGACCGCGTGCGGGGAGTTCTGGGGCCTTACCGGAGGGATCGCCGGCTATGGCACGGTGCTCATGGGCGACGCCGCCGGTCGCCGCCAGGTGGCCATCTCCCTCAACCCCCTCCATGTGTCCGAGGCAACCAGCCGCACCTTCCAGACACTTATTGACACGACAACCTGCGGCAGCGCCACCGGACAGACCGCCGGGGTGCCCGGGCTCTGACCCCAGCACCGCATGGCCTGCGCACGCTGCGACTTCTACGCCCCAAGGGCTCCAGCAAAGGCCAGCTGCTGGAGGCGGACCGCCGCCCCGGCTGCGGTGGCCTGGTCCACGCGGCCAACGGCAACAGCATGATCGTGCGTATGAACGACCACACTTCGCCCCACCCGGCGCCGGTCGACGTCGACGTCGCCGTCCCCGGCAGCGGGCCACCCCGCGCATCAACGGCGAGCCCTACCTGATCACCACCCACACCATCCAGGGCTACATCGCCGAGTGGGACGGCCGGACCCTGTAGCGGCGTTCGGAGTGGCCCGGAGCCGGCCGGCATCAACGCCTTCTCCGTGCGGCAGCGACCCGTCGCGCTCCCGCGGCCCCGCGCCCCGCTGCACCAGGCACGGCTGCGTCGGCGGATCTGCCGTACCGTCCGGCGCCACGCGCTTGGTCAGACCGACCCGCTCAGCCGCTCGAGCTGATACTGCGTCAACAGGCCTGCGACATGTGCGACATGCCGGGAGAGAGTCATGGTGCACCTCACAGACGCAGACTCAACGAGATGCCCCTCAGCCTCTACCCACCTGAGACGGGAACGGACGGCAGGCGGGTCGGCCGAACATTGGGGACTCGGGTGCGGCAGTCAGCGTTGTGGTCTTGTGCCGGGCCAGGGGGCCGGCCGTCCGGTTGGTCGGGCTGCGCCCGGGGCCAGCTTCCTGCTCTACCGCACGGGGCATCAGGGCCTCGGGCGCGCCGCACGCGATGGCGGTCAACGAGACGGTGGTGGCGTTCGTGCGTGGCGGCATCGCGCCCGATTCGGCGGGTGAGGTCGGGATGGTGACGTCCTGGGCGACGGAGGTCGAGTTCGCGTGGGCTCGATGAGAGAGTGGAGCGATGGGAGACTGTCACGCTCTGTTTCTGTGGGGGCCCGGGGGTGCGATTCCCCGGGCCACCCGACCGTCCAGCTAGGCCTCCGGGCAGCTCTGAAGGAGCTCGGTGAAGGCCTGGTCGGCGGAGTCGGAGGGGAAGATCCGTAGCGCCGTGTCGTAGTCCGACGTGCTGATCACGTAGTGCTCGGCGAGGTAGGAGAAGTCGTCCCAGGGCTCCCAGGCGTGGGCGCGCAGCAGGACCCGTCCGCAGCGGGTGCAGCCGATCCACGGCACCAGTACCAGGTCGGCGAGCTCCGGCTCGCTCCAGCCCGTCACGACCTCGACCTCGTCGCCGTCATCGAGCAGCCGCACCGCGGAGGGCGTGCCGTCACCCAGGCAGCGGACGATGCCGGGCGTGAGCTGCTCGCGCTCGCCCCACTCCTCGGCGAGCACGGAGATCTGTGCCCGGTCCGCCCCGCCGATCGGGACCTGGTAGGCGAGCAGGCCCTCGACGAGCAGGCCGAGCCCGCACTCTTGTTCCCCGATCTCCCAGCAGTCCTTGACGTCCTTCGAGGCAGGTTCCGGAAGGAGATCGGCGATCCTGTACCAGCGGGCGGTGTTGTCGTCCATGGTCGGACCCTAACGCCCCGCCGGCACCCCTCAGCCGGCCGGGGCCTCCGGAAGCGGCTGGGCGTGCACGATGTCTAGCTGCGACACCGCCGGAGTGTGGACGAGGTGGAGGCGGTGCAGGCCCGCGCGGCTCGCCGCCGGCCTGGCCGACAGGACGGTGACCCGGACCCGTACCGGTCACATGACGGGCGTCCGGCGGCCGGGGCTTGACGATCAGCCTTCCGTAGCAGCGCGGGCCCCGGCCGGTGGACCGTCCGGCCCCGAGGACTATCGGCCGCGGCGAGTTGCTCGCGGAATAGAATCCGGGCGGCCTCGGGAGACTTGGCTCCTTCGGCGGACAACCCGGCGGCCTCCAGCCGCACGTCCTCGCGGCGCTGACGGCCCTTCGCCGTCAGCCCGCCCCCATCCGCCCAGCGGATACCGACGGCGTAGCGCACGGATGGCTGTCGGTCAGTTACACGAACGCGCCGATCATTTCGAAACGCCGAAGTCGGTAGTCACCTCAGATGTCTTTTCCACCGGGCCGTGACGTGTGGATGTACTGGTCGGCCCAGGCGCTGATGATGTGGGCCGCTCGCTGTGCTTGCCCTCGTGCGGTCAGGAGATGGTCTGCTCCTTCGAGCGAGACGAAGCTCCGCGGGTGTCGTGCCTCGCGGAAGATCTCTGCGGCGTTGGCGATGTCGACGGTGTTGTCGGTGGGCGAATGCATGACGAGCAGCGGCAGGTGCAACTCGCGTATCCGGTCGCGCAGGCGAGCCTGGTGGACGTCGTCGACGAAGGCGCGCTTGAGGACCAGGGTCCTCCCGCCGACGAACCACTCGTGCGATCCTTCACGGAGAACGCGATCCATGACCGCGTCGTACTGTCTCTCGACGTGGCTGGGGTCGGCAGGCGCCCCGATCGTGGCGACCGCGCGGACCCCGGTCGCCTCGGTCGCTGCGGCGATGGCGGCGGCGCCTCCCCATGAGTGCCCCACCAGCAGGTCTGCCGGAGTCCCTCGCTCTGCCATCAAGGCTGCTGCACGGACGGTGTCCTGGACCTTGATCGTGAAGGAACCGTCCCCCCAGTCGCCGTCGGAGCCTCCGATCCCGAGGTTGTCGTAGCGCAGCATCCCGATCCCCTCGCGTGCCAGCTGCTTGCTGACGCGCGAGGCGGCCGGCGAGTCCTTGCCGAGCGTGAATCCGTGGACGAGGATCCCCCAGCCCCGGATCTCGCCCTCTGGCAGGTCGATCGACCCGGCCAGTTCGGGGCCGACGACGCTCTTGAATCTCACTTGTTCAGTCATGTTGTGATCGCCTCGGCGCGGAGTGGTAGTGGGGTAAGGGCAGGTGGGTGGGCAGGTGAGGGAGACACGGGCTGGTGCCTCCCCGTGCCCCGCGCGGGGAGCCCTGAGCGCGGTGCTTGTCGCTGTCGGCGCGTCAGACGGCCGGCTTCTGGACGGAGGTCGGCTTGGTGGCGAGAAGTGCCGTGATCTCATCGGCGAGGTGCGGGCCGAGCTCGCCCCAGCCGTCCTTGTAGCCGTAGACGCCGGCCAGGGTGCGGGCCTCGTAGTCGCCGTTCATGATCTCGATGTCGTTAGCGGTGATGAGTGCCGGGTGGGCGACGCCCATGGCCCCCGAGATCTTGATCAGCTCCCTGCGCAGGGTACGCAGGTAGACAGCGGCCCGGGTGGCCTTCGAGGTCGGGTCGAGGCCGCGGGCCAGCCACGGATTCTGGGTCGCGATGCCGGTGGGGCACTTGTCGGTGTGGCACTTCTGCGACTGGATGCAGCCGATGGACAGCATCGCCTCACGGGCCACGTTGATCATGTCGGCACCCAGGGCGAAGGCGACCGCGGCGTTCTCGGGCAGACCGAGCTTGCCGGAGCCGATGAAGGTCAGGTCGTCGGTCAGGCCCAGCTCGGCGAAGGTGCCGTAGACCCGGGAGAAGCCCATCCGGAACGGCAGCGACACCGAGTCGGTGAAGATCAGCGGCGCGGCCCCGGTGCCGCCCTCGCCGCCGTCTATGGTCACGAAGTCGACACCACGGTCACCACGCGCCATCAGCGTGGCCAGCTCCTGCCAGAAGCCCATCTCTCCCACCGCGCTCTTGACTCCGACCGGCAGACCGGTCTCGGTGGCGAGCAACTCGACGAAGTCGAGCATCGAGTCGACGTCGCTGAACGCCGTGTGCCGCGACGGGGAGGCGCAGTCCTTGCCGACCGGGATGCCGCGGATCTGGGCGATCTCCGGGGTCACCTTCGCGCCCGGCAGCATCCCGCCCAGGCCTGGCTTGGCACCCTGGGAGAGTTTGATCTCTATCGCCTTGACCGGGGCGCCGGCGACCACGTCCTTGAGCTTGTCGAGGTTGAAGCTGCCGTCCTCGTTGCGGCAGCCGAAGTACGCCGTACCGATCTGGAGGACGAGGTCGCCGCCGTTGCGGTGGTACGGCGAGAGGCCGCCCTCGCCCGTGTTGTGCGTCGTGCCCGCCAGCGCCGCCCCCTTGTTGAGCGCTGTGATAGCCGCGCCGGAGAGCGATCCGAAGCTCATCGCCGAGATGTTCACCACGCTCGCCGGCCGGAACGCCTTGGCGCGACCGCGCGGCCCGCCCAGCACCTTGGCCGAGGGCAGTGGGGCCTGCGGGTCGTGCGCGTCGGGCAGAGCGCCGGCGAACGTGCGCTGTTTCAGGTAGGCGTGCCCTTGCACGTGCTCGACGTCGACGTCGGTTCCGAAGCCGAAGTAGTTGTTCTCCTCCTTCGCCGACGCGTAGATCCAGGTGCGCTGGTCACGACTGAACGGGCGCTCCTCCTCGTTGGAGGTCACGATGTACTGGCGCAGCTCCGGCCCGATGGTCTCCAACAGGTACCGGGCGTGCCCGATCACCGGGAAGTTCCGGAGCAGTGCGTGCCTCTTCTGGATGAGGTCGCGGGCAGCCAGAACCGCCAACGCTGTCGCGGCGGCCGCGCCGATCCTCCGGGTGTTCATGAACGTTCCTCCTCGATGCACGACTCCATCGCCATGTAGTGAAGTCGTCGTGTCGTGTTGGGCGTTGGACGACGGGCACGGCCAAGCGGGCATCAGCGTCCGTCGAAGAATGCGAGATGATATTAAGAGGCCGCGCGAGTGGGCGTGCGGCCAGGGGGCTGATCCGAGGTTGTCTCCGCCCGTGGTCTGCGCGCCTGCTCTGTAGCACCCCGGGGAAGCCGCAGGCTGGCGAAGTTCACGCACCAGCGCAGTGGGGCGTGAGTGGCGGCGTCCTGGAAGCGCCGGTCGCTCCCGAAGACCTGTGCTACCAGGATTCCGGGGTGCGCTGAACTTCCTTCCAGCAGTACGCCCAGGCCATGGATTGGAATCGTCCCCGAGGACCTGGTGCTCCACGGCATCCGGGAACAGTGGCAGGACACGTGGCTGGACGAGGTCGCCGTCCCACTGGAACGCGACGGCCTGACCGTCAGCGAACGCGGCCGCGTCACCTGGGTCCGCCCACCCCTGCGCAGCCAGTCCCAGGACCTCAGCGGCCTGCGCGACCCATCCGGAATCCTCGCCGAACTCCAGCGCATCTCCCGCGACCTGGCCGGCGACCCCACCGGCGCCAAGCAGCTCATCGAGGCGACCGCCAAAACCGTCCTGCTGGAGCGCGGCCTGACCAACGACGAGAATGCCAAGGTCCCCATCCTGGTCAAACAGGCCCAGAAGGCCCTCGCCTCGATCGCCCCCGGCCCCGGTGGCACCGACGCTGTTCAGAAGCCGTTGTCGTACCGAGAGGGGCGCTTGGCAGTCGAACAGGGTCTTCCGGTTGGGGGATTCTCCGCCGGTCCGGGAATGAAGGCAGGTCTTGCCGCCCTGGCCCACCTGTACGGGAACGCGGCCGATCGGCCGGACCGTCCGACGGTATCCGGCGCCGGAGTGCTGACGGTCGGGCTGCAGACACCCTGGCGAACCGTCAGCGATCCTGCCGTTACCCCCTCTTGCGATACTGACGCCCGGAATGAAAGTGCCCGATCTCCGGTTGCCGTGATCATGCACTTCACCCTTCACGATGGCATCCGCATCGACTACAACGACCAGGGCGAAGGCCCCCTGGCCGTCTACGCCCACGGCGCGCTCCTCAGCCGCAAGGCCGAGGACGAGCTGGGCATGCTCAACTGGGAGGCCGTCGAGACCCTGCCCGAGCGGCGGTTCGTCCGATACGACGCCCGGGCGCACGGCGCGTCCACCGGACGCCCGGATCCCGAGGACTACCGCTTCGAACGCTTCGCCGCCGACCTCGTCGAACTCCTCGACCACCTGGGCGGGACGCGACCGGTGACCGGGATGGGGGCCTCGCTGGGCTGTGCCACGGTGCTGCACGCAGCGGTCAACGCCCCGGCGCTGTTCGACCGGTTCGTGCTGGTCATCCCGCCCACCGCGTGGGAGACCCGGGCCGCGCAGGCCGACAACTACCGCATGGCTGCAGGGCTGGTGGCGGAGCACGGCGTCGGCGCGTTCACCGCGGCGGCCGCCGCCGCTCCGATTCCGCCCTCGCTGTCCGGCCTTCCCTACCCGCCGCGGGAGCTTGGTGTGCACGCCGAGCTGCTGCCCGCGCTCTTCCAGGGGCTGGCCGCCTCGGACCTGCCGCCCCGCGAGAAGCTCGGAGAACTCACCCAGCCCACCCTGATCCTGGCCCTCGCGGACGACCCCAGCCACCCAAGGTCCACTGCCGAACAGCTCGCCGACCTACTCCCCGGCGCTGAGTTGCACGTGTCGAGCGACTCTGCTGGCGTGCGTGCCTGGGGCGACCGGGTGGCCAGGTTCCTGGCCTGACAAGTCGTCGTTCCGAGAGAGGGGCGCTCGGCAGTCGAACTGTGTTTCTCGGTCGAGTGCTTCTCCGCGGCGTACAAGTCCAGCCGAAAGGAGGACAGTTCAGCGTTCGCCTGCTGGGGGTCGGCTTCATGAACGACACTCGACACCGACGACCTCCACTTCCCTTGTCTGACTCGACATCACACAGCGTGAAGCGGAGGTCGTATCCGTGTCTGGAGGATCCCCATATGGGTGACCAACTCGAACGCCACGGAATCGATAACCGGAGGTTGGACGAAAGGTTCAGAAGCCGTTGTCGTACCGATCGCCGGGCTTGTCGATCGAACGGGAGTCTCGCTCGGGTGATCGCGGTCGGTGCCGGGCGTGCGAAAGCCCAGTCGGCCTGACGTGCGATCTTGCGCGCTTTGACCGGGAACCGCCGCGGCTGCTCATTGATCGCCAGCGGGAAGCTGACATTCCGGTACCCGGCTACTTGGGCCGCTTCGTTGTCATGGCGCTGGCACAGACGGGGTGGGTACGGGCGGCGTAGGAGCGGGCGGCCACGACGAGGCCGATGCCCAGGCCGGCGAATGCCAGGCCGCCGAACTCGACGAACCAGGTGATCCCCGAGCTGGTGGTGAACGGCGGGTCCGGCTTGATCTTGGGCAGCACACCGGTAGCCATGAGCGGGGCCATGACGATGAGGGCGGCCCCGTACATCGTCAGTGGGATGCCGGTCAGCCAGGCCGGGATCAACGGCAGCAGGCGCGGGACCCGTCGTCCGGACAGGAACAGCGTCCAGCGGGGGAACACCTGTCCCCACACGTACAGCAACCCCAGCAGCAGGAAGATCCCGACCATCGCGGCCAGCACGGTCACATCGATCCCCGCCGACGCGGTCGCCTTCGACGGGCCCGACGCGCCGACGATCGTCGTCCTCTTCCAGTCATCGCCCGCGACGCCGAGCGCGTTGCCGCCCAGCGTCCAGATGGTCTTGGCTCCTGCCCACGGCAGGAGTCCGCACATGAGCAGGTACACCGCGACGCGGGTCCGCCTCGGGGCTCGGGAGGCGGCTGGGTGGGCAAGCGGGCCGTCGGCTGCGCCGGCGTGCGGCCGCCCACATCGCGGGCAGTCGCCGCGCAGCCGTCGGCGGTACGACAAACCGACGAGGAGCAGGAAGGCGGCACCGGCCGTGTTCAACAGCACCTGGGTCAGCCCGGTGGCGCTCTCGATCCCCGAGAGCGTCGTAATCGCCACGAAGTAGATCGGCAGCCCGTTCGTTCCCACGACGAACACCGGGAGCGCCACGATCAGTGCCGTCGCCACCGCAACCCGGCCGGGCTTGGCGAGAGTTCGGGTGCTGGCCAGGCAGGCGCCGCCGGCCAGGAGCGCGAGGGCCGCCAGGAAGAGCTGGACCCCCGGCGCGTACGCGGAGTGCTCCTTCCATTGCACGGTGGTGCCCGTCACCGCCCAGATGACCTCGACAGCGGCGTACAACACGCCCCACACTGCAGCGACCATGGGCGCCCACACGGGCCACCGCCGCCACCACAACACCCGCCCCGGGCTTGCGGTCGGCGGCTTAGGAACGCCACCTATCTCCGAGTTCGCAGGAACAACCACCGTGACCCCCGTATATCCGGATTGCCGACGCTCCAAGATTCCGCGTCACCCGCGCTGATCACATCCATCCAACGGATCATCCGGCTTCCCCCGCGCGGGGGAAGCCGGATCGTGAGTGTCAGCCCGACCGGATGATTACGGTGCGGTGCGCCGACCGTTGTCGGAACGGCGCGGCGCAAGAAGCGCAACCCCGTCGAACGGGCCATCAACAGGCTCAAGCACGCCAGAGCGATGGGTCGTCATCTGGCTCCGCACATGATCGACCGGGCAAGTCCTAGCTGCCGTAGACGCCGACCTCGTACAGCGAGTAGCCCCACTGGGTGCCACGCCGCACCCCGTGGACGCGGACGTAGCGGGCCGGGACGCCGGCGAACCGTGCGGTGTCCAGGCCGCCGTCCCCGGTGGTGGTGGACCATACCGACTGCCAGCTGCTCCCGTCGGTGGAGACCTCGATCCGGTACGCCCGCCCGTAGGCGCGTTCCCAGTCCAGCGTGACGCGCCCGACCAGGCTGGTGGACCCGAGGTCGACCTGGAGCCACTGGTCGTCGTTCCACTCGCTGGCCCAGCGGGTACCCGGGTCGCCGTCCACCGCCCGGCCGGGCGCGTAGCTGACGAACGGGTTCCACCATTCGGTGGTGCTGGCCGTGGCTGAACGGCCCGCGGCCAGGTTCACCGTGGCCTGGTGCTGCTCCGAGGCCCCCCAGGTGGTGAGGTAGGACTCGGCGCCGCGGAAGAGGTCCTCCACCACGTCCTGGCCGCCGACCTGCCGGATGTCCTCCAGCCAGTCCGGTACCAGACCGTAGTGCGCGGCGCCGTCCGTGTTGATGTCCCAGGTGCGCGCGCCGGTGGTCTGGCGGTCGATGAGGGATCCGCCGTCCACGCTGCGGAACGGGTAGCGCACCGGGTTAGCGGTGTCCGCCCCGCGCGGGCCGGGCCAGCCGCCGACGCCGTTCATGTCGGTGCCGTAGCCGTACCCCACGTGGTACTTGTCGCGCAGCGTGTCGGTGCGCTTGGCCTCCGAGCTGAACGCCTCGGCGCCGTTCATGTACTGGGCGACGAAACCGCCGAGCTTGTAGACCCGCTCGATCCAGCCGAGGTCCATCCAGCTGTGCGAGGAGATCACGCCCGGGTAGGACTCGGACTCCAGGATGTCGAACGAGCGCCCGGCCGCCTTGACGCTCATGTGGTCGACCTCGAGCATCATCTTGCGTTTCATCAGCCCGTGCACCGCGTACTCGCCGAGCTCGGTCAGCCCGCGGCTGTTGCACTGCGCGTCGCCGGCGTAGGCCGGCACCGCCACCCCCGCCGGGAGCTGCTTCTGCGCCTCGGGCGCCGGGGCGAGGCCGATCGGGTTGTCGTGCTGCGGCCCGGCGCACTTCTCGGTTTTCCAGAAGGTGCCGGTCGAGAGGAACTGGCCGACGTTGATCGCCGTCCCGAGCGCGCCCTCGTCGAAGCGCACCCCGCAGAGCGCGTTGTCGAACTTGTGGCAGAGGAACATGCTGCGCACGCCCAGCCCGTACAGCTCGTCCAGACCGCGGTCGATGTCGGCCTTGCTGCACTGGGCGACATCGAGGATCTGCTTGCAGCCGAACGGCTCGGAGGTCTCCACACCGAGGACGACAGCCAGCTTGCCCTGCTTGACCACCTCGCGGGCCTGCGCGCTGTCGGTGACGATCCGGAACCAGCCCTTGCCCGGCCCGCCGTACATCGTGTCGATATAGGCCTGTAACTCGTACGTCTTCTGCGCCTGGAGACGGATGGAGGTCATCTCGTCGCAGCTGCGGTCCTTGAAGAAGTAGACCGAGCAGATCACCCCGTTGGTGACCAGGTCGTTGACCAGGACCCGTTGGCCGCCGCGCCAGGCCCGTTCGATCCATGCGTAGTAGTTCTGCTGGTGGGTGAGCGAGTCGTGGGCCGGCCAGTCCGCGAAGGTCGGCCAGCCGACCGGGTCGTGCTTGCCGTCGCCGCCCTTGGTGATGAAGTCGAAGATGGCGAGTGAGCCGTCGGGGTAATGTTCGGGACAGTCCTTCAGCGCGTCCGCGATCCCGGCTTCGGAGAAGGACCTGCCGCAGATGAGCCGGCCGCCGAACGCCTCGTTGGCCATGATGTGGTCGTGCGCGTCGACGAAGCCCCGGACCCGCCCCTGGGCGTCGGTCCCGTGGAACGGCTCGCCTGTGACGTTGACCTGCGAGTCGGGCGCGGGCCGTGCGGTCGGGTTCCACCAGCCAGTCTCGCCCGGCGCCGCGGGCGCCGGAGCGGCGAGCACCATGGCGGCCAGGGTGAGGAGTGCGGCCAGAAGTGCGACGAATCCGCGCCTGCTATGGGGGAGTTGGCGCATGGTCACCACCCGTGTCCGAGGTGAGGGGGTGGCGCGGCTGGGCACCGGGCACCGTCGGGACGCGCGGACCGACCCGTCCGGGCCGGCTGTCATGAACCGCGCACTCGGTGTGACGAGAATCGCCACTGTTGGAAGAGGAGTCAATAGCCGTGCGCGGACTCGGGTGCCGGCGGTCCGTCCTGGACGAGTTCGTGGGCGCAGATCAGGCGGACCTCGGCGTCGTGGTTGCGGCGCAGTTCCCGCAGACGGGAGAGTTGGCCAGGCGGGTGGGGTTGTCGGCGGCCACCAGGCGTTGGCAGGTGGTCAGGCCGGGCGGGCGACGGGAGCCGACCGGGCGACGTCGGTGTGTGCAGCAGGAAGTCGAGGGCGTCGGCGTCCACGGCCCGCCACAGGTACCGCCGCCGGCCCTGGATCTACCTGCCGGAGCAGGCGCGGGGGAGCTGACGGCACTGGATGCACCCCCGGCACCGGTGAAGGTGCTCTGTCGATGGGGTAGTGTTACCGGGTCGCTCGGCAGGGAGCACCGGACACGCATCGGCGCGGACGGTCCCGGGGCGGCCAATCCTCTGAAACACCACTTCTTCTGCTCGGGCTGGGTCGTGCCTTGTCACGGCTCGGTGCGAATTGTTGTTGTGTTTTTCTGGATTGCGGCCGGGATTCGCTTCGTGGAGCGGGGATCGGCTA
>NZ_BAAATR010000026.1:0-123590 GCF_039533515.1 Kitasatospora cystarginea
CGGTCTCCGTGCCGCCGCCGTCCGTCATGATGCGGGTGTAGCCGCGCAGCCAGCCCTCGGCTGTGAAGAGGGTCATCTGGGTGTCGTCGGTGATCGTCCCGACCATGCCGTGGCGGTCCGGGACCAGCCCGGTGATGCCCTTCTCCCCGTACTGGGCCTCGACGGTGACCATGGACTTCATCTCGATCGGATTGCCCAGTGCGTCCCCGATCGCCCCGCCGAGCAGACAGCCCCGGACCCTCGCCCGGTACGCAGCCAACTCGTTCCACTCCAGGTGCCTCACCCGCGCCCCCTCCAAGCTTGATCAACTGCCCCAGACTATCCACCACCGACCTGCGGCACCGAAGGCCTGCGCCGGGGCCGGCTGCACGGCGCGCGCTGCGGGACGCACCGAGTCCGGGTCCTACGTGCCACCTGAAGCCGGCTCTGCCCGTCGAGAGAAATCTCAAGACATTTGGATCAAGTGTTCTAGACTCTCGAGATGGTCGACGAGTTTCTTCGCCTCACGGTCCTGGGGTGCGCGACGCCGTTTCCGAGCGTGGACAATCCGTGTTCCGGCTACTTGGTCTCCAGTGGGGACACGCGTGTGTGGGTGGACGCGGGCAGTGGAACGCTGGGCCCGCTGCAACGTCACGCCCGGCTGGATGAGCTGGACGCGATCTGGATCTCGCACCTGCACGCCGACCACAGCGCGGACCTGCTCACTGCCTACTACGGCGCTCTGTACGCGGACGTCCGCCTTGCCGCGCCGATCCCCCTCTACGGCCCGCCCGGTATCGTCGACCGGCTGGCGGGCTTCCTCACCAACACGTCGGTCCGCAGCCCGATCGAATCCGCCTTCGCCGTCACCGAGTTGCACGATGGGCACCAGGTGAACGTTGGTCCGCTGAGGCTGACCAGCCGGGCTGTGGCGCATGGCATCCCGGCCTTCGCGCTACGCGTCGAGGTCGCGGGTCGGTCGCTGGTCTACTCCGGGGACACGGCACCGTGCGCCGGCCTGACGAGTCTGGCCGACGGATGCGACGTGCTGCTGTGTGAGGCCGAGAGCGCGAAGGTGCCCACCGAGGGCGACCAGGTGCACCACACCCCTGAGGACGCCGGCGAGACCGCCAGCGCGGCCCGGGCAGGCCGGTTGATCGTCACGCATGTCGGTCGGTTCCTCACGCCACAGCAGGCGGTGGCGCGCGCCTCGGCGCGCTTCAACGGCCCCACCGACTACGCCGCGCCCGGTGCGACCTTCGAGATCGGTCAGGCCACCAGCGCCCCTGGGCGCCCAACGAGCTGACCGCGTTCGAAGCGGACTCCGGCGCGGACGAGCAGGGCGAATGCGCCCAGACCCCGACCGCCGAGCGTCCGGGCAGAGGAACCGGCGTCCGGGCGCAGCGTTCCCCCGGTACGACACAGCGCGGACAGTTCACGTTCGGTCAGGTGCTGCTCCCGAACGCCCACCATTTCGGTGAACCGCCGTGTGGAGCCGGCGACGTACTCCGACTCGTCCGGTCAGCTCAGCCCGCTCCTCGCGGTCGATGACGTCGGGGACCCGACGGCAACCATCCGTGAACGACTCGCCCGATAAGGTGAACTGATCATTCCGGAAGAAAGGCCACGGCGCTCACGGTGACCGAGTCCCGCCCTCACACCCTGTTTTCCTTCGGCACACTGATGGACGAACGAGTCCAGATCACACTCTTCGGCCGAGCCGTGCCGAGTGCTGCGGCATCGCTGGCCGGCTGCACCACCAGGCCCCTGCCGATCACCGACCAGTCCGTGATCGCCACCAGCGGCCTTGACGTCCACCTGGCGCTGAAGTCCAAGCTCGGCGCCGTGGTCGATGGCGCCGTCCTGCGCCTCACCGACCAGGAGCTCGCTGCAGCTGACGCCTACGAAGTGGACGACTACGTCCGCCGACGGGTACTCCTCTCCTCCGGAGAGAGCGCCTGGGCCTACCTGGATGCGAAACCACTGCGCCCGGCGGCACGCATAGTGATCGTGGGCGACAGCATCGCCTACGGACGCTGCGATCCGCACGGAGGATGGGCAGCCCGCCTGACGGCCACCCACATCGCCGGGAACGAGGCCGACCACCGGGTCTTCAACCTGGCCATCCCCGGAAGCACCCTGCTCGATGTGGCCGAGCAGACCCCCGCCCTCCTGCCTCCCCGCCGACCCGACACCATCATTGTCGCCGCCGGCATCAACGACTCCGCCATCTCGACCGCCACTGCGCAGGCTCACCGCGACATGCCGGCGCATGTCGCGGACAACCTCGCCTCGCTGGCTGACACCGCCCTGAGCCACAACGCGCGACTCGTCGTCGCGGGACCGACGTGGATCGACGAATCACGCACCGGCGACTACGAGGGCCTGCGATTCACCCAGGCCCGGGCGCTGGCCCTGCGCGAGTTCCTGAAGACCTGGTGCGCCGAGAACCACATCGACTACCTCGACATGTGGGAACCGCTGCGCGACAGGACCGAAATGCTCACGGACGGCCTGCACCCCACCCCCGAAGGGCACCAGGTGCTCTACCAGCACATCGACATCTCCGGCTGCTGAACCACCCGGCAGCCGCCGAGCCGGGACGGACAACCGACCCCCTTCCGCTGCTCATCGAGCAGACACCCCGGCTGAGCCAGGACGACGAGTTCCTGCAGAGCATCCGCCTGCTGTGCGCTGCCGTCGTCACCCTCACCAGGACATGAACACGGCCGTGCCGCCCGCGCCCGACACACCACCACCCAGTGCCGACGCAGGCGGCTCTGACGCTGTCACAGTCGCCTGCGAACATGGGCGTCATGACTGCACATGCCGCCGACTACCGTTGGTTTGCCGAGCGCTACGACGTTCTGAACGAGGCGTACTGCCTCACGCTGGTGGAGGGGCTCTCGCCGGAAGACCTGCTGGACCGGATCGGCGCGAAGCCCCTGCACCGAGTCACCGGGGTCGCCGCTCTCCTGGAAGCCGCGGACGAGTTCGAGGACGGCGGCTTCCAGGATGTCCTGGACGATGACGACGATGACGACCGGCTGTTCATCGCCGCCACCGAGGTCGGGGGCTGGGCGCTGGCCGTCGAGCACTACGGCCACCTCGGCATCTCCGTCCCCGTGATGGAGGCCCTCTCCCGGGGCACTCGTCTGGTCTCACACTTCCGGAACATCAACGCGGTGGACCACTTCTACTGGCAGGAGGACGGCCGGACCCGCCTGCACTTCGAGCCGCTGTTCGCCTTCGGCCGCGACGGCAGCGACGCCGACGCCACAGCGGCCATGATGGAGCAGGCCGGGTTCGACCTCCGTGAGGACGACGACTGCGACTCCGCCCTCCACACCGAGGCCGCCTTCGCCCTCGCCGAACACCTCACCGGTGTCCGGCTAACCCCGGAGCTGCTGGACGGCGCCGCCTTCCTCTGCGGCGCCGCCCCCGAACCGCGTACCTGACCGAACGCCAACGGCGCCCGCGGACGCCCCGCGCCGGGTCCCGTCGGACCGCCGTCCGACGGGACCCGGGCGGAGGAGGGCGGTCAGCTCCAGCGGTAGCGGCGGCGCAGGCTGTCCACCACCAGATTGAAGCGGGCCCGGTCCAGCGCGCAGGCCTCACGGCGCATCCCGCCGTCCCACACCCGCATCACCCGGTCCAGCGCCACCCAGGAGTCCCGGCCGGACTTGTCCCACGGACCGGAGCCGATCGGCACCCAGTCCCGGTCCCCTTCGTGCCCCTTGCTCGAGAGCATCACGGCCAGCAGACTGCCCGCCTCCTCGCGCGCCACCACCAGCACCGGCCGGTCCTTGCCACGGCCGTCCCGCTCCTCGTACGGCACCCACGTCCAAACGATCTCGCCCGGGTCGGGGTCGCCGTCGTGCCGCGGCGAGTACTCGGTACGAACCGCACCCACCCCGTACGGTTCCACCTCGACCGTGGCCTCCGGACCGAAGCGACCGGGTATGTCCTCGTTGATCAGCTGTGTCATGCGCGAAGACTAGCGCCCGGACCGCCCACAGGGTGATCCCGAGTGTCAACCGGCCGCAGCGCCCCAGTTAGCCATCTCCCGAGGTGCCGTCGTCGGCCCCGCGGCGCCTACCTGCAGCGCGTGACGTCGGGGCTCCGCGCACGGCGTCGGCCGGTGGCTGGGAGGCTCGGGTGATGACGACGAACGAACTGCTGCGGCAGCAGGCGGAACTCCGGGCCGGGGCAGGGACGGTGGCCGAAGACGTAACCGCGGCCACCGCCACCGAAGTTCGCCGAGGTGGCGAAGTCGTAGCCCTCCTCCAGTTCGGCCGTGAACGTCATGGGCGCGGTACAGGAGGGGCAGTCGGGCGTCTCGTCATCCTGGATCCAGTCCGGCTCGCCGCCGAGTCGTCCCAGGACCGGCTCCTCCGTGGGCTCGCCAGCGGGGTGGAGCCTCAGAGCGGTGACCGCACCCAGGAGCGTCTCGCCCTCTGCCGGGACTGCCGCCGGGGTGAGTTCGCCGGAGAGCACGTAGGCGCGATTGGCACCGGCGATGGCGTTCCAGTCGTCACACGTGCCGGGGTCGTTCTGGCAGAAGAACACCGCCACCACCGTTGCGCCGAGGGGCAAGTGGGCGAGGAACTGCATAGCCCCACCGCACTCGCGGCAGCTCGGCCAGACGAATCCCTCGGGGACGAGGGGAACCCCGCCGGTCCTGAGCGCGTCGGCGTCGGCAGCAGTCTCTCCGCCGTATGTCAGCAGCATGGTCGAATCCCAGGGTCATCGGCAGATCGGAATCACGGTGCCGTACGAGCCGGCCGAGGGGAGGTCGACTATCGCTTCGACCACCCGATCGCCCGCCTCGACGACATGGAGTGCGGCACGGCGCGGCCGCCCGGGTGGTGGTGCCACCGGCTTGGCAGCACCACCACCCGGGGTCAGGTCCGGGTGACCGTGCCGCATTTGCCGGTTCCGTCCGGCAGCGGCTTGCTCCGGTTGTACGGGTCCATCGTGCCTCCGTCACGCGGCTCGGTGCCGTCCGATGTGACGACGGGGAAGTCCGGCTCGAGCCAGCCGTCGTGAACTCCGCAGAGACTGTTGCCGAAGTAGCTGTTCGTGTGGCTGAAGTTCAGCTTTCCCGGTTCGACGTCGTACTTGGCGGGATCGTAGAAGCGGAAGTCGATCACGCGGCGCACGATCTCGCGGGTCACCTCCGTGCTACCGCTGACCGCTCCCGTCCAGACGGCCGGCTCCGCGCCCGGGGTGGCACCGGCTGCGAGGCCGCTGGGGGCGGGGTCCTGTGAGGGAGACGGCGTCAGCTTTCCGGCGTCGGGCCCGGGGAGCACGGCGTAGACGAAGGTGTAGTCGGTGTGGACCACCATCCCGTCCTTACCGTCCGCCTCGAAACTCGTCCGCCCCTGCAACTTGACCACGTCACCCGCGGGGATCGCGGTGCGCGGGTTGAAGCGGCTGGCCCAGTCACTGGGGTCGCTCGTGCCGCCCGGGTGGGCGAGCCCGTCCTCCGCCTCCTCCCGGCTCTTCCCGCCCAACAGGTCCAGTGCGGCCTGCGGGGTTCCGCCGGCGAGCGTCTTGGGGTCGAGGTTCGCCGCGACGAGGAAGTCCTTGACGGTCTTCAACTGCGCTGCTACTTCGTCCTGGTCGAAGACCCCGACCGCCTGTGCCTGCGGCAGCACGATCGCATCGGCTCCGGACGGCCACACCGCGGCCGGTGAACCGGCCCACGGGTGGTCCGCGGTCGGGGTGTCCGGAGCAAGGGTCGGCGGGGCCGCGGTCGGCACCGCGGTCTCCGGGGCCTCGGTCGGGCCGTCGGCGACGTTGCTCGTGTACCAGCCGTGCAGCCGGTCGACGTTCAGCCCGGCCACCACCAACGCGCCCGCCAGCACGACGAACAGCGGGGTCTGCCAGTCGCGGCTGCGGCGTCGCTCGACGCCCCAGGGCGAGACGGTCTTCCTCTTCCGGCCGAACCGGCGTCGCCGGAGCTCGGTCGGCGGCCGCCACGGCTGCGATTCCGGGGGCGGCTGGCGCTTCCAGCGCGCGGCCAGCACGCGGGAGCGCCCGGACCGCTCCTTGATGGTGGCGGCCTTGACGAACTCGTCGTCGAGGACGAGTCGGTCGAACGGGTCGTCTGCTCCCGAGCCATTCGGCGAATCAGAGGTCGGGTGAGGTTCGGGGTCTTCAGCTATCGGCACCGCGACAGTATGCAGACACCCGCTGCCGACCGCTTCACCGGGGTGTCGAGGTGCATGGAGCGCCGGTGACCTGCGGCGGAGGTGTTCCCTCCGTCCGATCACGCCTGCTCGGACGGGCGGGAGGTGGTGCTGGTACACACGGTGTCGGCCTTCAGTCGATCGCGGGTGCAGCGGGCATCGACGCAGGCGCATCCTCGTGTGGATCCGGGCCGCCGCGGAGTCGACGGCGGCCTGGTCGGTGACATCGGCGGTCACCGCCAGCGCCCGGCCGCCAGCCGCCTGGATCTCGGCGGCGAGGCGGTCGCGCGGGCGGGGACGGTGACGCCGCCGCTGCGCAACGCCATGCCCTGCCGTCCCGCAGGTCCTCTGGCAACCGCAGGTCCAGGTCGACGGCTGGGACCGCAGCACCGTCACGCCCTCAGCCGGTGGGGCTCTCGCGGAAGCCGCCGTCCGTCAGGCCGGACGGACGGCGCGGGGGCCGACGACCTCGGCACCGAGGGCGATGACGCGGGCCCGAAGGCCGCGGTCGGCGGTCACGACCAGGCAGGCGCGCTGCGGGTCGTCGGCCTTGGCTTGCCGTACGACGTCGACGATCCGGTCGTCGCCGTTTCCGGGCGCCTCGACGACCCGGACCTGTGGCAGACCGACCAGGCCGCGGGCAGCGCCCTCCACCACGAGCACCACTTCCAGAGGCCGGGTCCGTGCCCACACCGGGACGTCGGTCCGGTCCGGTAGGCCCCGCTCGGCCACCGTGGCCAGCGCGTCGCGCAGCCGTTCCGCCGCGCCCCTGCGGTCGCGCCACCAACCGTCGGGAACCGATCCCACGACGTTGGCGCCATCCACGACCAGCAGTGCTTTCGCATCCATGGCAGACAAGCCTGTCACGCTGATGCGACCGAGGCTGCGAGCACGCTGAGCGGATCGGCCTTGCCGCCGCCGGCGGCGCCGTCCGCCAGCCAGCACGCCAGCGTGCTGAGCGCCGCGCACCTCACGGCCAAGGAGCGGATCGGCGGCGCCGTTGTCCACACCCTCACCAGCCTCGGCGCGGCGCTACTCGGCGGCATTGCCGACTGCCACGCCACATCGTCACCGTTGCTCGTGGAGCGGTCGACGCGGGAAGGCAGGGCCTCCTGGCAGCTCGGTGGGTGTCGCAGCCGCCTCGAACAGCCAGGAGTCCCTGGTGCCGCAGCCTGGTGAGTCGCCTCGGTCTGCGAAGTACCCAGTGAGGTAAGGGAATCGACCTCGGGTCGTGCAGCTGGGGGTGAATGCTCGGGCTCTGCGTCTCGTGTGGGCGCGGAGCCCCCGCAACTCAGCTGAAGGGACCGTCGTCCGCGAAGGCGCGGGTGGCGAAGCGCTTGCCCATCCGACGGTACGCGGCGGCGGTGGGGTGAAGGCCGTCAGCCAGGTCGTCCGCCTCGTCCAGTCCGAGCAGCTCGCGTCCGTCGAGGTAGTGGAGGTGGGGGTCGCGTGCCTGGCGCGCCGCCACGATCCGCGCCAGCTCGGCACGGACCACCTCGAGCGACAGCGCCCCACCGGCCGGGTCGCCGAGGGCTGCGATCCTCCCGTCCAGGCCGAGCACGGTCGGCCCGGGAGTCTCCTCGAGTGCCGGACAGCCCACCGGGGACACCAGCAGCAGCGGGGTGTCCGGGTGACCGTCGCGGATCGTGTCCAGGAATCCGTGGACCGCCGGGCCGAACGTCCGCTTGCGGAAGGCGGCCATGCCGACGATGTTGATGCCGACCTTGAGGCTGATCAGGTCGGCGGGCATGTCGCGGATCGTCCGGGCGACATAGGGGTCAAGCAGTGCGTTGCCCGCCTGGCTGAGGTTGATCACCTCCACTCCGCCGAGCGCGGCCGCCACCACCGGCCAGGTGCCGGTCGGGCCGTCGGCATCGATGCAGTGGCTGATGGAACTGCCGTGGTGCACCCAGCGGCGCCGTCCGTCCGGCAGCGGCGCCAGCACATCGCCGTCGGCGCGCAGTGCCACCAGTTCCGTAGGGGTCTGCTGCGGCAGCCACAGCTCGACGTCCTTCATACCGGCTGGCAGCCCGGCGAACCGTACCGTCCCCGGCTCGCCAGGGGTCAGTCGCTGCACGGCCCCGTGGGCCGACATCCGCAGGACGTTGCCCACCGGCGCTTGCCGACGCCCGGCGGGCACACCGTCCACCAGCAGTTCCAGCATCCCGGTCGGGCGGGGTTCGGGGTCGGTGTCGAGCTGTCCGGTGGAGGTGAGAACCTCGAACTCCAGCTCGCGCGCATCGGTGCGGAACACCAGCCGCACCCCCGAGGGCATCACCGTCACCCCGTACGCCGACGGGTCCTGATACTGCTCCTTGGTCCATGCGGGCAACCGACGCGGCATCACCCCCGCCTGCGTGATCTCCAGATCCAGCGCGCCCCGTAACTCCACCGGCCCGCCCACCAGCGGAACCGCCCGCATCGCCACCGTCACCGCTCCTGCCATCTCTTGGGCCTGACAGGCCGTAATGCCTGATAGCACCCTGGATCGAGCACGCAAGCCGGAGCTTGAGCACTCTCATCCACCGCCCCGAAGCAGCCTAGTCGGTCCGTACGCACTGCGAAGCGGTTCGTGCAGAAAATGGAATCCGCATCCGGGTGGACGATCACCGTTGTCTCACCGGCGCGCCGACTCCCCGGGGTCCGGGGGCACCCGCCGGGCAGCTGATCCGCCTCGTCGAGATCATCGACAGCCTCCACACCGACCCCGGCCCACGTGCCGTTGCCTGCGGCCCCACCGGACCACTCCACCTCCTGACCTGCACCGGAATGCTCCCCAGCCCGCGCCGGGGCGCCACGGGACGACATGCGACTCGCCGCCGATCCTCTTAGTCTCGCGGCATGGAGATCGACCGCCGCCAGTTATTACATCGCGTTGCGCAGGGAGCCGCGGCGGGCGCGGCGGTCACCTTGACCGCCGCGAGGAGTCCGCAGCGTCGACCGGGACCGGCCGCCCCCGCGCCCCCCGCACCAGCGCAAGCCGACCCTGCGGCGGCCTCGATCCAGCCGGTGTTGTCACGGGGTCCGGTCTCCACCGCCCTACCTGACCTCTGGAAGCCGCCGCCACCCTCGATCGTGGCGCGGTCGCTGTGGCAGCCCGGCCAGGCGCCGAGCCCGCCCGAGCCGCAGCACGACCACACGGTCCGGGCGTTGTTCATCCATCACACCGCCAACGGTGACTCGTACGATCCCAAGGACGTGCCCGAGATCGTCCGGTCGATCTACCGGGACCACCGCACGCGCCGGGGCTGGGACGACATCGGCTACCACTTCCTGGTCGACCGCTACGGCGTGATCTACGAGGGACGTCTGAGCGGCGTCGACCAGGCGGTGACCGGCGCTCATACGCAGGGCTTCAACCATGAGACGGTCGGCGTCGCGGCGATCGGCACCTTTCCGGCCGGCGCCCATGTACCCCCGGCGGTGCTGGAGGCCATCGCCCGTCTGGCCGCGTGGCAGCTGGGCGCGTACGGCGTCGATCCGCGAACCCGCGTCGAACTGACGTCCACGAACAGCGAGAGCCGCTTCCCCGCCGGCACCCGCCATCCGTTCAACGCCATCTCCGGCCACCGCGACGCCTGCTTCACCGAGTGCCCGGGCGTCACCCTCTACGCCCTGCTTCCCCAGATCATCGAACACACCGCCGACCTCCTCCGCGGCGCGACCCCGTCCCGTACCGGCCTGCCGATCGGCTCCCTGAGCACCCCCGGCCCTGCCGCTCGCGGATAGCCGCCGCGTCCGCCCCCGCCGCTCGGGGTACGGCGGGCGATCCTGACGGCCTCGGATCCATCAGAACCGCGGTGGCCGACCCCTGGCGCCCGCCGGACCGGGATCCCGCCCGACTCCGCGCCTCAGAAAATACTTCCGTCCGACTGTCACATCCGTCCACCCCGCCGGGTCAGAGCAGTGAAAGCAACGCAAGAGACCCGGAAGGAACACCCACCATGGACGCCCAGCCCACCAGCACCCCGACCACGGCCCGGAACGCGACCGGTTCGAGGATGCCCAACCCGCTCAAGCTCGTCCCCGAGATGGGAGCCGTGGCCGGCGCCCTCTTCAAGGCCGTCGGCAACGGCTCCGTACCGCAGACCACCATCGACCTCGTCCAGCTGCGCGCCGGCCAGATCGTCGGCAACACCTACCTGACCGTCATGCACACCAACAGCCTGCGCAACGCCGGACAGTCCGAGGAACGCATCACCGCGGTCGCCTCCTGGCAGGACGCCCCCTACTTCACCGGTGCCGAGACCGCCGCCCTAGCTCTCGTCGAGGCCGTACTCCAGCCCGCCGCCGACGGCGAAAGGGTCCCCGACGAGCTCTACGCCCGCATCGCCGAGCACTACGACGACAAGGCCCTCGCGACCCTCGCCATCGCCATCGGTCAGGTCAACTTCTTCATCCCCATCGCCCTCATCGGCAAGCCCCTGCCCGGCGTCAAGCCCTCCGAGCAGTGGACCTGACACCAGAGCGGGGACACCGGGCCTACGACGAGGCCGTGCCGCAGCGCAGCGGGGCCAGGACCGCCGGCGGGCCGGCACGAGGGTCCCGCCGGCGCCCCGTCGCGCCCCGGTCAACTCGTCCCTGCGCGCTGCCGTGCAGACCAGACCTCAATCCTGACTGACCATCAATTAATTAAGCTCTGAGCGGGATTGAAGGGTTGACGCTCTCGGCTACCCGCCCGCGACCGAGTCACCCGACCCGGCCGCGGGCGGTTGCGCTTGTGAGCACGGCACTTCTCCTCCGCCCCGTGACCTGACGGTGGTGCGTCGCCACAGACCGCACCGAGGCGTGTGCCGTGGACGCCCCCGTCCTCACCCTCCCACTACTGGGCCTCCGGTTCGGACTCCGCCCCCGCGCCACCGCACTGCGCACCGGAGGCGGCATCGGCAACATGCCGTCACTGATCCGCGATAGTTCCGGAGTTGCCTACTGCGCTCTATCGGTCATTGCGCACCGCCGCTATGCTCTGCCCCTGCCAAGCCGGACAGACAACGTGTGCATCCGGGTCCGCATGGGGACACCGATGGGTACACACCGATACAAACGGCGCACTTGTGCACTCGCGAATAATTCCATCGCAGGGGGTTACATGACAGTCAGCCATGCCCAGCGGCGTGTTGGGGTGAGCGTGGTGGCAACCTTGTCGCTGCTCGCCGGCGCGCTCGTCATCGGCATGCCGTCCGCTCAGGCCGAGTCCGTCCCGAGCGGGCGGGCCGCGTTGGAGGGCACCAAGCCCGCCTGGGCCACCGGTGCCGCCGACCAGGGCGCCACCCCGGACTCCGCTCAGATCAACGCCCGCGTCTACCTGGCAGGGCGGGACCCGAAGGCCCTGGACGCGTACGCCACGGCCGTCTCCGACCCGCAGTCGGCCTCGTACGGCAAGTACCTGACGCCCCATCAGGCGCAGGAGCGTTTCGGCGCGACACAGGCACAGATCGAGGCGGTCACCAAGTGGCTGCGGTCGTCGGGTCTGACCGTCACCGGCACCAACCGGCACTACATATCCGTCTCCGGTAACGCTGCTGCCGCGCGGACGGCCTTCGCCACCTCGCTGCACGACTACCGGAAGGAGGGCCGGACTTACCGGGCGCCCCAGCAGGCCGTCTCCGCTCCCGGCACGCTGGCCGACGCGGTGCTCACGGTGACCGGCCTGGACAACGCGCCGCACCGGGCGACACCACGGGACACCCTGCCCGGCCCCGGCGCCGGCTTCCGCAACTCGGGCCCTTACTCGACCTACTACGGCTCGAACGTCGCCGGCACGCTGCCGGACGCGTACGGCACGAAGCTCCCGTACGCGATTCACGGATACACCGGCAAGCAGTTGCGGGCGGCGTACGGCGCGGGCAACTACACCGGCAAGGGCGTGACCGTCGCGATCACCGATGCGTACGCCTCCCCGACCATGGCGAACGACGCGGCCGAGTACGCCAAGCACAACGGCGACCGGGCCTACCGCAAGGGCCAGTACACCGAGGTGCTTCCGGCCTCCTACACCAGCGTGGACGACTGCGGCGCATCCGGCTGGTACGGCGAGGAGTCCCTGGACGTCGAGGCCGTGCACGCCCTCGCGCCGGACGCGGACATCGTGTACGTCGGCGGTGCCTCCTGCAACGACCCCGACCTGCTGGACGCCCTCAACAAGGTCGTCGACAACCGGCTCGCCGACATCGTCTCCAACTCCTGGGCCGACCTCGAGGGCAGTGAGACACCGGACGGCGCGGCCGCCTACGACCAGACGTTCAAGCTCGGCGCCGTCGAGGGCATCGGCTTCTACTTCTCCTCCGGCGACGACGGCGACGAGGTCGCCAGCTCCGGCAAGAAGCAGATCGAGAGCCCGGGCAACTCGGCCTGGGTGACCGCGGTCGGCGGCACCTCGCTGGCCGTCGGCAAGGGCGACAAGTACCAGTTCGAGACCGGCTGGGGCACCCAGAAGGCGCTCCTCGCGGCGGACGGCAAGAGCTGGGCGAACCTCCCCGGTGCGTTCAACGGCGGCGCGGGTGGCGGCACCAGCTCCACCGTGAAGCAGCCGTTCTACCAGCGCGGCATCGTCCCCGACGCACTGGCGAAGGCCAACGGCCCCACCCGGATGCGTACCGTGCCGGACATCGCGGCCGTCGCCGACCCCAACACCGGCTTCCTGGTGGGTCAGACCCAGTCCTGGCCCGACGGCTCGGTCAAGTACGACGAGTACCGCATCGGCGGCACCTCGCTGGCCGCACCGGTGATCGCGGGCATCCAGGCGCTGGCGCAGCAGGCCCGCCACTTCCCGATCGGCTTCGCCAACCCGTCGATCTACGCCCGCTACAACTCCCCGCTCTACCACGACGTGACGGACCAGCCGCTGGGCGCCGGCCGTGACCTCGCGGTGGCGCGAGTCGACTTCGCCAACGGCGTCGACGCCTCCGGCGGCCTGGTGACCTCCGTGCGCAGCCTCGGCAAGGACAGCACTCTGCACGCGGTCCGCGGCTACGACGACGTGACCGGCGTGGGCACGCCCGCCCCGGGCTACGTCACCTCGTACGGCTTCCCCTTCCTTCGCTAGCCTCTGCCGGAACGCCGGCCCCCGGACCCTCGTGGCCCGGGGGCCTCTGCTGTCGCCGGCGCAGCACCGACGCCTGCCGCCGCGAGGTCCACGCAGGCCGGCGCAAGACGCGACCCGTATACGCCTCGAAGGCGCATCCGTCGGGGAGGCCGCCCGCTCACCGAAGCGGCCTGACCTACCGAGACATCTGGAGCCTTGATGGCAGTGGAGATCATCTACGAGACACACGCCACGACCACCGACAACGAGGCGGGCATCGGCACTGGCTGGCTCCCGGGCCGGCTCTCGGAACTGGGCCGTCGCCAGGCCGGTGAGCTCGGCGAGCGCCGCCGCGCCGATGGACTGGCGGCCGTGTTCACCTCCGACCTTCACCGCGCCGTCGAGACAGCCCGGATCGCGTTCCCCGAGGGCGGGCCCGAGATCCACCAGGACATTCGACTGCGCGAGTGCGACTACGGCGACCTCAACGGGACATCGATCTCGCTCATCGCTGCCCAACGGGCTCGACGGATCGACGTTCCCTTCCCCGGTGGCCAGAGCTACCGCCAGGTCCTCGCGGCTACCGACGCGTTCCTCCACGACCTGGCCTCCTGCTGGGATGGCCGCCGTATCCTGGTGATCGCCCACTCGGCCAACCGATGGGCCCTGGACTGCCTGCTCACCGGCGCATCACTGGAAACCCTGGTAGCAGCACCACCGGCCTGGCGCCCGGGCTGGCACTACACGCTTCCGGCCGACTGGCCCGCCCCACCCCGGTGAACGCCGTCGGTCACAGCGGAGGAACGTTGTGATGAGCCTGGGTACAGCGCCGTTCGCAGCGGATCGCGCCTCGGCGGACGAACTGCGCGCTTGGTACGACCTCGCCGTCGCGGACCACCCGGGCACACCGGTACCGCCGTACGACTCCTACCTGCAGCAGCCGTGCCAACCCACTTCCCATCTGGGACTGCAACGGCTGTGGGTCGCGCGCGGCAACGGGCGGCTGATCGGCACAGCGAGTGCCGTCTTCCCCACGGACGAGAACAGCGGGCGGGCCATCGTCGCAGTCCGCGTGTCGCCCCAGAACCGCCGACGCGGCATCGGGACACGCCTGCTCCAGGCGATGCTGCCCGAAATCCATGTCCCCGTCCGGCCCAACCGTCCTGATCATCCGGCCTCGCGCCCCGGCGAGTACTCGCAGCCCCGCGCGGCGTCCCGGGCGAATCCCGCACGTCCGGTGATGATCGTTCAGCAGACGTACGGCGAACGGGACGACGGGAGGC
Organism: Kitasatospora cystarginea; assembly: GCF_039533515.1. NCBI lineage: Bacteria > Bacillati > Actinomycetota > Actinomycetes > Kitasatosporales > Streptomycetaceae > Kitasatospora > Kitasatospora cystarginea. The sequence goes on from NZ_BAAATR010000026.1 coordinate 14,481, forward strand.
GGGACGGGCATGCCCACCACGCGGACCATTTCGGTGCTCGCCCTCATGCTGCTGCTCGCCGCCGGCCCGGCCTGCACGACCCACCGACCGGCCGCGCCGTGGCTCGCCACCGGTGTGCCCAGCAGTGCTCGGCTCCCGACCGGCGCCAGGACTCCCGTCGCGCTCCGGGCCGGGGACTGGCCGACGTACCAGCGCGACGCCGCGCGCAGCGGTGTGGCGCCCGAGGCGGCGGCGCTTGGGCAGCCGGTGCACGCCTGGACGGCCGCACTGGACGGCGCGGTGTACGGACAACCGCTCGTCGTCGGCGGCCGGGTGCTCGCGGCGACCGAGCACAACACGGTGTACGCGCTGGACGCCGCCACCGGCGCCGTGCTGTGGAGCCGCAACGTCGGTACCCCCGCGCAGGGTTCGGAGCTGCCGTGCGGGAACATCGCACCGTTGGGCATCACCGGGACGCCGGTCTACGATCCGGTGACCGGGCTCGTCTTCGCGGTCGCCGAGCTGTCCGGCGGCCGGCACCAGCTGGTCGGCCTCGATGCCGCGACCGGTGCGCCGCTGGTCAGCCGAGAGGTCGAGCCGCCGCGCGGGCAGCGCATCGCGCACCAGCAGCGCGGCGCGCTCGCGCTCTGGCAGGGCCGGGTGCTGATCGCGTACGGCGGGCTGTACGGCGACTGCTCGGACTACGTCGGCACGGTGCTGTCGGTGCCGGCCACCGGCGACGGGCCCACGCTCGCGTACACCGTGCCCACCTCGCGCGGCGGCGGCATCTGGTCACCGGGCGGGGCGGTTATCGGCGGTGACCGGGCGTTCGTCGCGGTCGGCAACGGCGCCGCCACCGAGGGTGCGTCGGGCGGCTACGACGGTTCGGACTCGGTACTCGCGCTCACCGCCGACCTGCGTCGGGCCGACTTCTTCGCCCCGGCCGACTGGGCGCAGGACAACGCGCAGGACCTCGATCTCGGCTCGCTCGCCCCGGCGCTGGTCGGACGGCATGTCTTCATCGCCGGCAAGAGCGGCATCGCCTACACCCTGGTCGCGGACCGCCTGGGCGGGGTCGGCGGCCAGGTGGCGCAAGCGCAGGCCTGCCGGGGCTTCGGCGCGGCGGCGGTCGACGGCGACACCGTCTACCTGCCGTGCGCGGATGCCCTGGCCCGGTTCTCGGTGGCGGCCGACGGCTCGATCAAGGCCGGCTGGCGGGTGCCACTGCACGGGGCCGGTTCGCCGGTGGTCGGCGGCGGCGCGGTCTGGGCCGTCGACCACGGGCACGGGCTGCTGAATGCGCTCGACCCGGCGAGCGGCCAGGTCCGCCGACAGCTCACCGTCGGATCCGTGCCGGACTTCGCCGCGCCGACGCTCTCCGGGCCGCGCATCCTGCTCGGCACGCTGAACGGGGTGACGGCCTTCGTCGAATCCTGACTGACGCTCGGTTGACCCGACATCACCGAGCTGTGCAGGAAGCCCCTCCCCTGTGCACCTGCTGCCGGGCGATCACCCGGACGAGGCCGCTCCGCCACGTGCTTGAATGCCCAGGTGAACGCTGACATTGACGTACTCGTACTCCGCGTCTTCACCGGCCCCGACGGTCGGTACGGCAACCCCCTGGGGGTGCTCCGCGACGGCCACTCGGTCCCCGACCAGGCGTCCAGGCAGGCGGTCGCCAGGCGACTCGGCTTCAGCGAGACCGTGTTCGTCGACGACCCGGAGCACGGGAGGGTCGACATCTACTCCCCCGGAGCACGGCTCCCCTTCGCCGGCCACCCCCTGGTCGGCACGGCCTGGCTGCTCGGTCTGGAAGCCTTCGACCTCCCCGTCGGCAGCGTCACCGCCCGCCACGAGCCCGAGTTCACCTGGATCACCGCGCGGCCGGAATGGGCCCCGCCCCGCACACTGCGCCAGTACTCCTCCCCCGACGAGATCGACGCCCTGACGGTCCCCGAGCCAGGGGAATGGATCTACGCCTGGGCCTGGCAACACGAGGCCGCAGGCCGGATCCGGGCCCGGGCCTTCCCCGGGCGCGGGGACGGCATCGACGAGGACGAAGCGACCGGAGCGGCCGCGCTGCTGCTCACCCACCGGCTCGGCCGGGCCTTGGAGATCACCCAGGGCAGGGGATCGCAGATCCTGACGAGGCCGGGTGCCGACGGGGTGATCGAGATCGGCGGGCGGGTCCGCATGGAGGCGCCGTCCGAGCGGTGAGCCGTGGACCGCGAGTTCCCCGCCGACGAGCCGCACCACGTGGCGTACGGCTGAACCGGTCCGAGGCACCCATGCATTGCCAGCGCGTCCGCCGGGCGACGCACCGCTGTGGAGCCGCTCACCGGACTCCGCGTACGGGCGGACCAGGGCGGTCGCCTCGTCCGTGCCTCCCCGTCGTCGAGGAGGCCGGCGACCGTGCCGGCCGCGACCCGCCAGCCGGCCTCGGCGAACGGGGTGAGCACGTCGAGCGCGGCATCGCACCGGTCCTGTTCGAGCAGAGCCTGCGACCATGCTTTGGCGCAGTACCAGTCCCCGTTGTGCGCCCGTAGCCGGACCTCGTCGAGGTGGCCGTGCTCGACCAGCATCGAGACCGCCCATGGCGCGATCCACCCGTCGTAGGTGCGGGCCCGGCGGTCGAGATCAGCAGCGTCCACGACGACGAACGATAGCGGTGGCACGACCGAAGTCCTGCCGGTCGACAACCGCGGCCGGTGCTCGCCGGTCTGCGGTACGCAGGCTCTTCGCGTCCTCGTTGTCCTATGCGTTCTGAATCGCGTTCACCAGTCCGGCGACGAGGTTCGCCCGCTCGGCCATGGTTTCGACCACCAGGTACTCGTGGTCGGCGTGGGCCCCTCCCCCGACCGCTCCGAGGCCGTCGAGGGTCGGCACGCCCAGTGCGGCCGTGAAGTTGCCGTCGCTGCCACCGCCGACCGACCTGCCTTCGAGGCCGGGAAGCAACTGCCGTGCCACCGCGAAGAGTCCGGCCGACGCCGACCCGGGCATCGGGGGCCGGCTGACGGATCCCTGAACCGTGATCCGCGCCTCGTCGAGATGGGGAGCCAGTGCCGCGAACGCCGCTTCGATCCGTGCCTTCTCGTCGGCCGACTCGACCCGGACGTCGACGATGACGGTCGCCTCTGCGGGAACGACGTTGTCCAGGGTTCCTGCGGACGCGACGGTCGGGGTGACCGTCGTGCCGATCTCGGGTCGGCCGAGCGCGGCGATGTCCAGTACCTGGTGGGCCGCCTCGATCAGGGCGTTGACCCCGGCCGCGGGCTCGAGGCCGGCGTGCGACGCCCGGCCCGCGATGGAGACCTGGAAGGTGCCGGTGCCCTTGCGGCCGGTCTTCAGGGCTCCGCCGTCGGCGGCACCCTCGAGCACGAGTACCGCACCGCAGGCAAGGGCTCGTTCTTCGATGAGAGCCAGCGAGGAGCGGGAACCGACCTCTTCGTCGGCGGTCACCAGGATCTCCACGCCTGACCGGTCATCGAGCGTCGCCAGGCCGTGAACGGCCTGTACCAGACCGCCGAGCATGTCGAAGACCCCGGGGCCGGTCGCGTGCCCGTCCTCGACCGTGAACGGGCGGCGTGCGAGGGTGCCGAGCGGGAACACCGTGTCATGGTGGCCGAGGATCAGTACCTTGGGGTCGCCACCGGCTGACCAGTGGACGTGCGGCCCGGCTTCGCTCTCGACGAGGACGGCCTGCCCGCCGAGGCGGCTCTCGATGACGGCGGCGACGGTCTTGGCCGATGCCGCCAGGGCGTCGAGATCGCGCGATGGGGATTCTATTTCGACGAGTGTCCTGAGATCCTCGATCATCGCGTCGACACTCACTTGGGCGGTCCTGTGCATCGTCATGCTGCGAGGGTAGCTGGCGCGCCGGACCGCGTTGGAGGAGATCGTGCACGGCCCACCACTCGCCGGGGTGCCTGTCCCGCTGCAGGTCACCACCGGTCGGAACGGGCCGGTCGACCAAAAGCGGCTCGCCGGTAGCCCGGCGGTCCGAACTGGTCGACCGGGCAGCCCGGTTCGGTGTTCCTGCGTGATGTCCCCTGACAAGTGGGCGAGTTGAAGCCCCGCAGCACAACCGGGTCACACCGGGCGCACCGTGCCGACGCTGACCAGTCCGGTTTCGTAGGCGACGATCACCGCCTGTGCACGGTCGCGCAGCCTGAGCTTGCCGAGGATGCGGGCGACGTGGGTCTTGACCGTCGCCTCCGACAGGTGGGCTGAGCAACGCCGAACTCGCGGCACGGCTCCGCGCCGCACTACCCGCCCGCCGCGACTCACCCGGGCCAGGATCGGCATGGTGTTCCAGTTCTTCCACCTGCTCGACGACCTCCGCGCCGCAAGGGCGTCGTTGTGCACCACCCGCGCACACCCGAACGCCCGGGCCAGCGCGGCACGCTGACCTAGCGTCGGGTAGACACGGCAGGAGTACCGAAGGTGCACATGGTCAACCTACCGAAGGTCACTGACAACAGCTCACGTCCAAACCTCCGAAGATCGCTCCGCCGCTTCGCGGTTCCGACCCAAGGACCCTCCCCCACCCTCCGGGCAGGGGGGGGACCCCCATCTCCCCGACCTGAAGGCCGGAGCATCCGGGGAGAACAAAGGTGAACGGGCCCGCGACATCGGTGTGGCCAAGGCGCTCGGCATGACGCCGCGGCAGACCGTCGGCATGGTCCTCACCTCGGTCGCGGTCGTCGGCCTGATCGGCGGCGGCATCGGGCTCCCGCTCGGCCTCGCCCTGCACGCCGTGACGGGACCCGCCATGGGCCACCGCGCCGGCCTCGACTTCCCGAGTGCGGCCCTCGACGTCTACCCGGCTCCCGAGCTCGTCCTGCTGGGCCTCGGCGGTCTGGTCATCGCCGTCCTCGGCTGCCTCGCGCCGGCGGCCTGGGCGGCTCGCACTCGGACCGTCACGGCGCTGCACACCGAGTGAAGGCCGGGCCGGACGGCAGACCTGTGGTCCGGCACCTCCGGTCGGGGCGGATCGGTCTACGCTGGCAGGCATGGGTGCGCCTGCAACGCTCGACGGCCCGGCAACCGACGCGGCCGGCCTGGAGACGCTCGTACGGCTGGTGGCCGGGCGGGGTGTGGTGGTGCTGAGCGGCGCGGGGCTGTCCACGGAGTCGGGCATTCCCGACTACCGGGGTGCCACCGGCAGCCGGCGCCGCCGGCCGCCGATGACGTACCAGGAGTTCGCGGGAAGCGAGGCGGCCCGGCGCCGGTACTGGGCGCGCAGCCACGCCGGCTGGCGCACGATCGCCCGGGCCGAGCCCAACGCCGGGCACCGCGCGGTCGAGCGGCTTCGCCACTCGGGCCACATATCGGCGGTGATCACCCAGAACGTGGACGGCCTGCACCGCGCGGCCGGCACGCGCGAGGCCGTGGAACTGCACGGCGGGCTCGACCGGGTGGTCTGCCTCGGCTGCCGGCGCACCAGTGCGCGCGAGGCACTCGACCGGCGCCTCGATGAGTTGAACGGCGACTTCCGGGACGCGGAGGCCGCCCTGTGCCCGGACGGGGACGCGGAGCTGCCGCAGGAGCTGGTGGACTCCTTCCGGGTCGCGCCGTGCCGGGAGTGCGGCGGCGTCCTCAAGCCCGACGTGGTGTTCTTCGGCGAGAGTGTGCCCGGGGACCGGGTCCAGCGCTGCTACACGCTGGTCGACGCCGGGCGGGCGCTGGTGGTCCTCGGCTCGTCCCTGACGGTCATGTCGGGCCTGCGTTTCGTCCGCCACGCCGCTCGCGCGGGCATGCCGGTGGCGATCGTGAACCAGGGCGCCACCCGCGGGGACGACCTGGCCGCCGCCAAGCTCTGCCTGCCCCTGGGGCCCGCACTGACGGAGGTGGCCCGGCGGATCGCGGACGCGGACGAGTCGCCCGAGCCCTGACGAGCCGGGGTCACGCCGCCGGGGGCGCGGACGGGCCGAGCCGCCGCGGAAAGCCCGTCAGGCGAGCGTCCCCGCTGTATGCGATCGCCGAGGCGTTGCTGCTGCGGGGCACGGCGGCCGGCCGGGACGTGGCCTGTGCCCTGATCGATGCCGCACTGCGGGACGGACGGCCGGACGGGCCCTGACTCCCCGGCTCACCCGGGCACTCGGCGAACCGAAGCAGGCCCCCGCCGCGGTGCTCGCCCTCCTCGCCGTCGCCGACCCCGCCACCCTCGACCACTCGGCACTCGCCGAAGCCGCCCTGCGCTCCGCCGAGACGGAGGCCGATGTGCAGGGCGCCTGCGAAGCCCTGCAGGCCCTGGACACGGCAGCCCTGACCGGCAGCCAGCACCGCCGGCTCACCGCCCTCGCCGAACGGGACCGGCGGATCGTCAGCGAAGGCAGCGAGAGCGAGATCATCCGCTCCGACGAACTCCTCCGCCGACAGCTCCGCGCGACACTCGCCGCCGCCACGACCACACCCTCCGACTGACCCCTCACCGCCCGGCCCTCACTCCCCCGCGTCGGCCGGACGACCGGCTTTCAGCCGCCCGGAACGTCCCGTCGATCCTCACCACGAGACGGCATCCACTTATAGACCGATCGGCAATAGGGCCCGTTCCTTCTCCCACGCTCCCCAGTGCCGATCGGTCTTAATCCATATGGCGGAACGTCAGAAAGATGACATGCTGATCCGGATCGCTCAGCACACGAAGGTCCTGCCTCCGGGATCGAGCAGGACCGGAAGACAGAGGAGCAACTCCCACTCATGACGCCAGTACGCACGACTTCCCTGGACGTGCCGACCAAGGACGGCCTGGCCGACGCCTACCTGGTCCACCCCGACGACAACGCCCCGCATCCCGGAGTCCTGCTCTACATGGACGCCTTCGGCCTGCGCCCTTGGCTGAGGCAGATGGCGGAGCGCATCGCCGCCGCCGGCTACACCGTCCTGGTCCCGAACGTGCTCTACCGACACGGACGCGCGCCGGTGGTCGACCTGCCGGACTTCATCGACACCTCCCAGCGGCCCGACCTCTTCGAACACCTCGGCCCGATGATCGACTCGCTCACCCCGGACCTGGTGACGGCCGATGCCGAGTCCTACCTCGACTGGCTGGCCGCCTCCCCGCTGGTCGCGGCGGGGCCGGTGGGCATCACCGGCTACTGCATGGGCGCCCGGCTGGCGTTGCGGACCGCCGGCGCGCATCCGGAGCGGGTCGCGGCCGCGGCCGGCTTCCACGGCGGCCGCCTGGCCACCGAAGCCCCGGACAGCCCGCACCTGGTGGCTGACCGGATCACCGCCGAGCTGTACTTCGGGCACGCCGACCAGGACTCCTCCATGCCGCCCGAGCAGATCGCACGCCTTGAGAAGGCCCTGGACGCCGCCGGTGTCCGCTACCGCAGCGAGGTGTACGAGGGCGCTCACCACGGCTTCAGCCAGGCGGACACCACCGCGCACAACCCCGCCGCGGAGCAGCGCCACTGGCGCGAGCTGCTCGCCCTGTTCGACCGCACGCTCTGAACCGGACGCAGCTCTCCCAGGGCGCCCGGCGAGAGCTGACCGACCGCGGCCGGGCGGCCAACAGGGCCCGCCCGGCCGCGGTCACGGTGGCGGGCAGCGGACCGCACGGTGGACGCGTGCCCGATTCGGATCGGCAGACTCTCAACCGGGGTCGGTAAGGAGGTTCCGGGCCTCTCATCGGCTCACCCCAACCGGCCGGACGCCGCGGCTTCCGTCCCGCCGGTTCCGTCTTTGATCTGCCGCGTCGACTCAACCACCGCTCATCATGCCCGTGTTACCAGCTTCAACGGCCCGGCTACTCTGTGGGGGTGAGCTTTCATGTGGTTGTCGGATACGGGCCCGCTGGGGCGGCCACCGCTCGGCTGCTGGCCGAACTGGGGCATTCGGTACGCGTGGTCACCAGGTCGGGCCGCCCCCCGGAGCCCGGCATCGAGCACGTGGCGCTGGACGCGACGGCCTCCGAGCGGCTGACCGAGGTCGCGCGCGGCGCTACCGCGATCCACAGCTGCGGTGCGCCGCCCCTCCACCGCTGGGCGACCGAGTGGCCGCCGCTGGCCTCGTCGATCTGTGCGGCGGCCGAGGCGACCGGGGCCGTCCTGGTCATGCTCGGGAACCTCTACGGCTACGGCCCGGTGGACCGTCCCATCACCGAGGACCTGCCCCTCGCGGCGACCGGCCCGAAGGGACGGGTACGGGCGGCGCTCTGGGAGCAGGCGCGGACCTTGCACGAGGCGGGCCGTATCAGGGCGGTCGAGGTACGTGCGTCGGACTTCTTCGGCCCCGGCGTGACCGACGGAGGCCACCTGGCCGCACGCGTCATGCCGCGTCTGCTGAACGGCAAGCCCGTCACGGTGCTCGGCGACCCGGACGCGCCGCACAGCTGGTCGTATCTCCCCGATGTGGCAAGGGCGTTGGTCGAGGTCGCGGGCGAGGAACGGGCCTGGGGACGGGCCTGGCACGTGCCCACGGCCCCCGCCGCGTCGATCCGGGAGATGGTCAACCGGGTTGCCGCCGATGCGAAGACGGGCCCGGTAGCGGTGCGGCGGCTGTCGCCGGCGGTACTGGGCCTGGCGTCGCTCTTCTCACCGCTGATCCGCGAACTGCGAGAAGTCCGCTATCAGTTCGACCGGCCGTTCGTGCTGGATTCGTCCGCTTACGAGTCCGCGTTCACCGTGTGCGCCACCCCGGTCGAGGAGCAGCTCAAGGCCACCGTGGAGTGGTGGCTCGAGCGGCTCGCCGCCCCGGCGACGGGTGCATGAGCCTGCTCGCCGCCCCGGCGACGGGTGCGTGATCCTGCTCGCCACCCCGGTGACGGGTGCATGAGCCTGCTCGCCGCCCCGGCGACGGGTGCGTGATCCTGCTCGCCACCCCGGTGACGGGTGCATGAGCCTGCTCGCCACCTTGTGCACGGCGCCAATTCACGACGGCCTGAACGACCTGGCCGGTGGCCCGGCTGACGGCCGAGAGCCGTCAGCGGCCGGCCGGGACGACACCCCGTGTGCCGGCGAGTCCCAGGGTCCAGGTGCGTGACGTCACCGAGTTGGTGCCCCGCCGGCGGTGAGCCGCGGAGCTCACCGCCGGGCGACGGTCGCGAACACGCCCCGCACAGCCGTCCCGTCCGGCCAGGTCCACCCGGCGACCACGCGTCCGGCCGCCCCCTCCGCTGCCTCCGCCGGCTGCAGGACGCGGTTGACCTGCACATCGAACTGACCGTCAGGGCCGGCTCCGTACACGGTGACGGTCGGGTCCAGGGTGTCGCTCTCGTCCTGGTGCTGCGTCATCGCCTCGCCACTCAGCAGCGCTCGCAACTGCGCCATCACCACCGGATCGTTGACGCCGTCGTAGATCCACCGGGTCCCGAGCACCCCATGCTCAGAGGTACCGATCAGCGCCTCGCCGGGGACGTTCTCCAGCGCCCCACCGCGATAGCCCATCGGCACCAGGTACGCCACCGGCTCCTGCGCAGAAGCGTCCACGACGACCATGAACTCGATCCCGACCGCACCATCCGGATCGTCCAACCGGAACCCACCGGCCTTGACCAGCTCCGGCCTTCCCCCGTCACCCACGTACCAGCTCTGCTTCGGCAGCCACTCGACGAGCAGCTCCAGCTTGGTGGGCGTCATGGTGGTGCGATGGATGACGGCCATGCGAACTCCCTCACACGTCGTTGTTCGCTGTCTTCTGACGGGCTGTGATCAATCTATCGGAAGCAGTTGCACGTCCGGACGTCCGCCAGTGACTTCGTAGTCATCCCGCTTGCCCCCTTCTCTCCGAGGGCCGCCGCGACCCCTCATCGACCGGTGCCCGCCTTCTCGCTGTCACATCAGCATCATCGCCCCCGAACACCTGCCGATGCCGGTCCTCGCCGGTGACATCACCGGCGGCAGCGGAGAGCCGACAAGCGCGTCGCCGCTCCGTGGCGGGCTGATCGTGTGGCACGGTGAAGTCATGTGCGGTCGATTCGTGTCCACTTCCACTCCTCAGGACCTCGTCGAGCTGTTCGGTGTGACGCGGTGGACGCCGGTGGAGACGCTGGCGCCCAGCTGGAACGTGGCGCCGACTGACCGCGTGTGGGCGGTGCTGGAGCGGCCGGTTCGCGACGAGGGGCCGGAGCCGGTTCGGCAACTGCGTGCGCTGCGGTGGGGGCTGGTGCCGTCGTGGGCGAAGGATCCGTCGACCGGCAGCAAGTTGATCAACGCCAGGGTGGAAACGGTCCACGAGAAGCCGTCCTTCCGCAAGGCGTTCGCCGCCCGACGGTGCCTGCTTCCCGCGGACGGCTTCTACGAGTGGGAGACCATTGCCGCTCCGGCCGGCGGGCGGCCCCGCAAGCAGCCGTACTTCATTGCGCCGGAGGACGGTTCTCTCATGCCGATGGCGGGGCTGTTCGAGTTCTGGCGCAACCGTGACCTACCCGAGGACCACCCCGAGGCCTGGCTCGCCACGACCACGATCATCACGACCGAGGCCACCGACGCCGCCGGCCGGATCCACCCCCGCATGCCGCTCGCCGTCGCACCGGACGCCACCGACGACTGGCTGAACCCCGAGCACCAGGACACCGACCTTCTGCGGGACCTGCTCGCCCAGCCTGCCGGCGGCAATCTCATCGCCCGGCCGGTTTCGACCGCCGTCAACAGCGTGCGGAACAACGGGCCGCAGCTGCTGGAGGAGGTTCCTCCCCCTGAGGGCGTGGAGGACTGATGGAGCGGCGACCGCCCGCGGTCGAAAGGCCCGCCGATGCAGTGCGACCGGAATTCCCATCTGGGCCGTCCGTCTCATGGAAGGCCCGCAGTCGGAGCTTGGCTGCTACATGGCTGTCACCAAGATCGGTAGTCTCGCGGCGGTCTCGGTGTCTGCCCTGGCATCGGCTCAGCCCGCGCCACCTGGGTCAGAAGATCCAGCTCGGCTCCGATCGCCTCCCGTAGCCCATCGTGCTGCCGGCCGAGCGTGAACTCCTCACCGTGCCAGTTCTGCCGCGGGTACAGCCATACCGGCCTACCCACAACGTCCGAAGGCTCCCACTCGTACCGCGGCCACACGTGGGCGTGGAGGAAGGGGTCGGTGTTGCCGAGGATCTCCAGGTTCACCCGGCGGAATGCCGGATCCAGCCGTGTGCAGGCGCGTTCGACGGCTTCGCCGAGCCGTTCCATGTCGCCCAGGAACGCCATCCGCTTCGGCCGGGGCAGGTCTGACAGCCGCTGCGCACCGGGCGTGTCGGTCAGCAGGACCGAGTAACCGGGCAGGAACTGAACGTCTCCGATCACGGCGAACCCGGCGTCGAGGCGCCGGAGCACGGTGGGGTTCTCCCCTCGTAGCGCGCTGCCGATCCTGTCTGCTTGCCAGTCGCCAGTCATGGATCGGACTGTACAACGCGGACTCACACGACGGCGGAACCCGGCCGGAGCGGGGAGCACGGTGCGGTCTTCGGTGCGGTTCTCATGCATGTGCTCGGCCTTCCGTCGGCCGCGGCAAACCGCATCGGGTGTTTCAAGTGGGCGTCCAGCCCGTGTCCGGCGAAGACCTCGCTGGCCGTCCTCTCACCGACACCTGCCGCTTGCACAGCGCATCGCTGCACCGCACCGTCGGCGCCCCGCCCAGCACGGCCCCTTGGTCGCCTCGACACCGTTAACGGGGAACACTCCCCGGTACGGGTGCCATCGTCGGGCAAACAACCGGGGACCGTTCCACGATTCGCGGGTACCGCCGGGTGCTGGCGGTCGTGCCGATCCCCCACGCGGTCGGCCCGCATCCGAGCGCGCAGCAGCAGGCCGCGGAACTGTCCGGCGACGGGGCGCAGGTCATCCTGCTCTCCCCGGACCGTGCCGCTCGTCGCGCGATGGGCCGCAACCCGGCCGACGACACACGCCGCCCGGCCGCCGCCCGCGCGGGCCACGCCCAGGCCACCGCGCTGGCCGCCTCGGTGGCCGAGTTGTGGCACGGCTGACATCCGGGGCGCCCGGGCCGTGGAGCGCGATGGGTGCCCCGGCATCCGCCGGGGCACCCATCGGCACTCTCCCGGCAGCCCGTCCTTTCGCGAACGCTCCCGCCCCGCAAGCGGTTCCACGGTCAGCAGGCGGTGAGGACCAGCACGGCCTGGTCGTCGTGCGTGGCGTCACCGGCGAAAGCGGCGACCGCGGCCGAGACCGACTCGAGGAGCCTCCCGGCGGTGGGGGACGAGGTCCTGAGTCCGCCGAGGGCATCGGCCAGGCGTTCCTCCCCGAAGAGCTCGCCGCTGCGGGAACGGGCCTCGGTGATGCCGTCGGTGACCAGGATCAGGCTGTCACCCGAGTACAGCTCGACGCTGCAGGAAGACGGGTCGCAGTCGGGGCCCACGCCCAGGAGCAGGCCCGGCTGGGTGAGTTCCTCGACCGTACCGTCGGCTCGGCGCACGAGTGGGGGCACGTGGCCGGCCCGGATCAGGTCCAGCGCCAGGTGGGACGAGGTGTGTCGCAGTTCGCCGTAGACGAGTGAGACGAAGCAGTCGTCGCCGACCGCGTGATCCGTCAGAGCGTCGTTGATGGCGGCGACCACCGCCGCCGGGTCGTTGAGGAGGCGGGCGGCGGTGCGTGCGCTGTGACGGACCATGCCGGTGGTGGTGGCGGCCAGGGCGCCGCGTCCGCACACGTCGCCGATCATGAGCGCCCAGCGGTCGTCGGGAAGCGGGAAGACGTCGTAGAAGTCGCCGCCGACGTCGAGTCCTTCGCCGGCGGGGTGGTAGGAGGCCGCGAGCACGGCGCCGGGGATCTCGGGCAGTTCGGGAGGCAGCAGGCCGGCCTGCAGGTCGCGGGCGAGTCGGACGCGGTCGGTGAACTGGCGGGCGTTGTCGGCGCTGGAAGCGGCCCGGCGGGCGAGCTCCTCCGCCAGGGCGACGGTGTGGTCGTCCAGCGGCTGCTCGGTGGCCACGAGGGTCAGTGCACCGAAGATGCGGCCGTGGGTGGCCAGCGGCACGCACACGTAGCCGGTGATGCCGAGCCGCGCAGGCAGGCCGCCCGGACGGGAGCCGGCCCGGCCGGTCTCGGTGGCGCCACGGGCCAGCACGCGGGAGACCGCGTCGTCGATCTCGACCCGCAGTTCGGGGCGGTCGAGCAGGTCCTCCTCGGCTCGGCTGGCGGCGGCGACGGCGATCCGCCGGATCTGGCCGTGCTCGACCACGTGAACGGCGCACAGCGGTGCCAAGGCCGGCACGGTCAACCGGGACAGTCGCTCCAGGCAGTCGGAGTAGTGCGGCTCGCACGCGATCGCGGTACTGGCCTCCAGGACGAAGGCCAGATCCTCACGGGCCGCCTTCTCCCGCGCCTGGGCGGCACGGCTCGTCTCCACCGCGTGATGGCGCTCGATCGCCAGGGCGGCGATGCGCGCGAAGGCCGCGCTGAGCGCCAGATCCTTGTCCTCGGGCGTCCTTGGGGTGCGGTGGTAGATCGCGAAGGTGCCCAGCAGCCGTCCGTCCAGGCCGTGGATCGGCGTCGACCAGCACGCTGCGACCCCGGCTCGCTCCGCCAGATCCTGGTAACCCTCCCAACGGGGATCGGTGGCGATGTCGCTGGCGATCACGGGTACCTGCAGGTAGGCGGCCGTACCGCAGGAGCCCGTGCCGTCACGGATGGCGATCCCGTCGACCGCTTCGTTGTAGAAGTCGGGCAGGCGCGGGGCGGCACCGTGACGCAGGTGACGGCCGTCGGAATCGACGAGCAGCACCGAGACGATCATGTCCGGGGACAGCTCCTCGATCGCCCGCGCCATGCCGCCCAGGATCTCGCCCAACGGGGCGTCACGGGCTATCTGCTCCAGCAGGACGCGCTGCTCGGCAGCCAGCAGCTGCGCGTGGTGGTGCGCGGTGGTCTCCACCGCGATCACCACCAGCCCGTCGACCCGGCCGACCGCATCCCGGCGGGGCTCACAGGTGACGTCGAAGAACTCCTCCCGGCTGGCCACCGGTCCGCCGAGCACGAGTCGCCCGCCCCGGTTCCGGTACGCGGTGCCGGTGCGGTACACCTCGTCGAGCCGCTCGAGGAAGCCCTGCTGGGCCAGTTCCGGAACCAACTCCCCGACCGGCCGGCCGATGGCCGGCCGGCCCCCCGTGAAGGCGTCGAAGAAAGCCGGGTTCGCCGCCTGCAGCACATGCCTCGGGCCGCTCAGCGCGGCGAAGATCACCGGAGCCTGTCCGAACAGGTCCGTGTACACCTCGCTGTGCGAGTGCAGGAGTGCGGGGTGTGTGGTGGTCGGACCGAGACGATCAGACTGTATTGACATGACAGGGCCACCTCCCTGCTTCCCCCACCTGCGCCGGTGCGCTTTACCCCACTTTGTCACACCGCCGCCCGGCGGTGCCGGGCAGCAGTGGGCCCGGCTCGCCCGGGCCGGCCTCACTCCATGCTCGGCAGGGGCTGGTCGGCCCAGATGGTCTTGCCGGTGGCGGTGTAGCGGGTGCCCCAGCGCCGGGTGAGCTGGGCGATGATGAACAGGCCCCGGCCGCCCTCGTCGTCCGTGGCGGCGTTGCGCAGGTGGGGCGAGGTGTGGCCGGTGTCGGAGACCTCGCAGACGAGGCTGCGGTCACGGATCAGCCGAACGTGGATCGGCCCGGCGGAGGCGTAGCGGATGGCGTTGGTGACCAGCTCGCTGACGATCAACTCGGTTGTGAACGACAGTTCCTCGAGCCCCCACTCGTACAGCTGCCCGCTCGCGGCGGCCCGGGCAGTCGCCACCGTGGCGGGGTCGGAGTCCAGCTCCCACACCGCCACCTGGTGCCGGCCGAGCATCCGGGTACGGACCAGGAGCAGGGCCGCGTCGTCGTCCACCGGCCCGGGCAGCAGTGCCGCCACGGTACGGTCGCAGAGCTCCTCCAGGGGGCGCCGGTACCGGGTGAGGACTCCGGCGAGCAGGCGGAGCCCCGTGTCGGTGTCGTGGTCCCGGGCCTGGACGAGACCGTCGGTGAACAGGGCGAGCAGGCTCCCGGCTGGCAGTTGGAACTCCGCGCTCTGGAAGGGCGCCCCGCCCAGGCCCAGGGCCGGCCCCGCCGGAAGGCCCGGATAGCTGACGTCGCCGCTGGCCGGGTCGACGACGGCGGGCGGCGAGTGGCCCGCGCGCGCCATGCTGCACCACCCGGACACCGGGTCGTACACCGCGTACAGGCAGGTGACCCCGAGAGCCTCGTCGCCGCCGGTCCCCGGTCTGCCCCCGCCGTGGCCATGCGCCCGCTCCTCGGCGCTCTGCTCCTCGGCGGTCTGCCCGACCACGTCGTCCAGGTGAGCGAGCAGTTCGTCCGGGGCGAGGTCGAGCCGGGCCAGGACGTGCACGCTCGTGCGCAGGCGGCCCATGGTGGCGGCGGCGCGCAGGCCGTGGCCGAGCACGTCCCCGACCACCAGGCCGACCCGGGTGCTCGACAGCGGGATGACGTCGAACCAGTCGCCGCCCACCCCGGCGCGGCTGTCGGCGGGCACGTAGCGGCTGGCCGTCTCGACCCCGGTCAGCGGCGGCAGGCGGTGGGGCAGCAGGCCGCGTTGCAGCCTGAGGGCGGCGGTGTGCTCCCGCGTGATGACCAGCATCAGGACGACACCGACCACCAGGGCGCCGAGGCCCACGACGGTCACTCCGCCGATCCGTCCGATGAACGGCAGGTCGAAGGAGGTCGCGCCGTAGTTCGGGTCGGCGTAGACGTCGAAGGCTGCGTAGCAGAACAGGCTGAACATCATGAGCCCGCCCAGCCCCGGGAGCAGGCCCTTGAACAGCAGGTCACGGGGGCTGCGGGTGAGCAGCCTGCGGTAGTACCAGACGCAGGCGAATCCGGTGAGGCCGTAGTAGAAGGCGATCGCGAGGCCGACCGAGTCGATGGAGTCGGCCAGCACGTCCCGGCTGATCACGGTCAGCATGACCAGGAAGGCGACGGAGACCAGGCCCATGCCGACGGTCGACCAGGTCGGGGTGAGGAACCTGCGGTGCACCCGGGCGAAGCCCGAGGGGACGGCCTTGTGGGCGGCCATCGAGAAGACGGTCCGGGCCAGCGGCAGGATCGTGGTCTGGGTGGAGGCGACCGCAGAGGTCAGCACCATGAAGATGAGCAGCTCGGTGAAGAACCAGCCGGGGCCCCGGGTGCCGAAGACGGCGCCGCCCAGGCCGGAGAGCACGTCCCCGGAGTTGGCCTTGTTGCCCAGGCCGGCGCCCTCGGTGCCGATTCCGGCGAACGCCTGGGCCGAGGTGGCCACCAGGGCGTAGATGCCCAGCAGCAGCACGGTGGAGACGACGGCCGCCCGTCCGGGGGTGTGCCTGCTGTCGGAGGTCTCCTCGTTGACCGCGACGGCGGTGTCCCAGCCCCAGTAGACGAAGACGGCAGCGAGGATGCCCGTGGTCAGCGCCTTGACCGACGACACGTGCAGCGGGTTGAACCAGGAGGCGGAGACGTGGATCGCCGTTGGCGGGCCGTCGGCGTAGACCCTGACCAGGGCGGTGACCGCGAACAGGATCAGCACCGCCATCTCGACGCACACCATCCAGCGCTGGAGGGCCGCGGACACCTCGATGCCGGCGTAGCAGACCGCGGTCATCACGGCGATCCAGACGACCCCCGCGACAGTGGTCCACAGCCGGCTCTCGGCGAGCGAGGCGAACCCCAGCAGCCGGAAGCCGTAGATGCCGGCGATCTTCGAGAGGTTCGCCATGACGATGACGTCGGCGACGATGATGCCCCAGCCGCCCATCCAGCCGATGCGCGGGCCGAAGGCGCGGGAGGCCCAGGTGAAGGTGGTCCCGCAGTCGGCGTCGCTCGCGTTGAGTTCCCGGTAGGCGTACGCGATCAGCAGCATCGGGACGAAGGCGAGCATCGTGATGATCGGGGCCTGGAGACCGACCCCTGCCACGATCAGGCCGAGCGTTGCCGCCAGACTGTACGCCGGAGCGGTGGAGGCCAAACCCATGGCGACCGAGGAGAACAGTCCCAGCGCGCCGGTCTTGAGCCCCTTCTCACCCGCGCGGGGGCCGGGCGCGAGCGACGCGGCGGACTCGACCGGACCACCGAAGAGCTTCACATCCGAATCCAACTCCGCATCTCGCCGGGAGAGCTCGCGCGACCGAGAGAGCTCATGATCCTTATTGTCCCCGGGGCCGATCAGGCCCGCCACAGCAGCCGACTCTCGCCGGGAGCGGCGGAGTTTCGCCGAAGTCGGCCTGCGGAGCCTCACGCTCCTCCCCGGCGTCGGCCGACGAGGGGCTGGCCGGCCGGAGTCCTTCCGCCGGAGGTGAACATCGCCACGGAAGATCACCTGTGGGATGAATAGTAGGACTGTGTGTGACCTTCCGGTCGCGCACCGTCCGCATCTCGCGGAGGCGCCGACCCTACTGCGGCCGGCGGCTCGACAGATCAAGGAGCCCCGATGGTCAACCGTTCAGCGCTCACGGGCAGGACAGGCGAAGTTCCGGAGCGCAGCTATGCCGCATGGCTCGTGGAGGAGGTCTTCCCGGGTTTCGGGGAGCGGCAGGCTGTGGTGTGCCGGGATGTGCGGCTGTCCTACGCCGAGTTGGCCGGGACGATCCGGCGCCTGGCGGCGGTGTTCCGGTCGCTGGGTCTGGGGGCGGGGACGACGGTGGCGTTGGCCAGCGGGAACCGGGCGGAGGCGGTGTGCGTGCCGTTCGCGGCGCATCTGGTGGGGGCACGGTTCCTGTCGATGCCGGCGGACCGGGGGCCGGCAGAGTACGCCAGCATCGCGGCGAACGTGCCGGCCGACGTTCTGTTCCTGGACGACCGGATCTCGCAGCCGTGCGCCGAGGCGGTGACGGCGGCCTTCGCCGGTGCTCGCGTGGGGTCGCTGGGGCCGGGCGGGCCGGGGTTCGACGCGATGACCGCGGCCCGACAGGCGGATCCGGACGACCGTGAGGGCTGGGCGGGCGCCGAGCAGGTGGAGACGGTGCTGTGCTCGGGCGGAACGACCGGGCTTACGAAGTGCGTGCTGCACCGGCACCGGATGTACGAGACGATCCTTGCCCATCCGTTCCTGCCCGAGCCGGTGAACCTGCTGGTGACCAGCCAGATCTGCCACGTCGGCGGCCTGTACGCGCTGACCAGCCTGGCCCAGGGCAGCACGATCACCCTCCTGGACCGCTTCACCCCCGAGGCCGTCATCGAAGCGCTGGCCGGCGGCGGGATCACCGCGATGATGACGATGCCGCCGATGCTGTACCGGCTGCTCGACCACCCGGACCTGGCCGGCGTCGACTGCTCGAAGCTGCGCCGGATCATGTACGGTGCCAGCCCGATCACCGCCGACCGGGCCCAGCAGGCCGTCGAGCGGTTCGGGCCGGTGCTGTGGCAGCTCTACGCCCAGACCGAGGCGTTCGGCATCGCCGCACTCACCTCACCGGACCATGTGCTCGACGACGGCAGGCTGCTGCGCGCGGCCGGGAAGCCGTTCCCCGACACGGAGGTCTCCGTCCGCGACGAGCAGGGCCTGTCAGTGACGCCGGGAGAGTCCGGCGAGATCTGCGCGCGCGGCCCCCGGATCATGGCGGGCTACGTCAACCAGCCGGAACTCACCGCGGCGGCCTTCCACCCCGGCGGCTGGCTGCGCACCGGCGACATCGGGTACCAGGACGAGGAGGGCTACGTCTTCCTCCTCGACCGCCGCAACGACGTGATCATCACCGGGGAGGCCGGTTCCACGATCTACTCACCGCTGGTGGAGAACGCTCTGGGCGCCCACCCCGCGGTGCGGGCCGCCGCCGTGATCCCCGTTCCGCACCATCTGTACGGGCAGGCCGCGCACGCCGTCGTCGTCACCGCCCCCGGTGCCCGGGTCGAGCCCGAAGAGCTCGGCAAGTACGTGCTGGCCGAACTGGAGCGGCCCGTCTACGTGCCGGCCAGCTTCGAGTTCGTCGACGCGCTGCCGCTCACCCCCATCGGCAAGGTCGACAAGAAGGCCCTGCGTGCCCCGTACTGGACCGGGCAGGACGGCTTCCTTCACGGCACCACGGCCGCCGAGGCGGACGCCGTCGGCTGACCGGGGCAGGGGTGGCTGAACGCGACGGTCGCGCGGGTGGCGGTGCTGGTGCTGTAGCCGATGACGCCGCCGCCCGCAGCGGGTTGGGCGCGCACCGCGTTGCCGCCGTAACCGTCCGGCGTGACGAACAGGCCCCAGACCGCGATCCACTCCTGATCTCCACCGGTCACGGGGTCCACCACCGCCTCCAGGCGGGGTACGACCCTGCGCTGGACCACGAACCCCTGACCGGCATGCCGGCGCAGGGCAGCGCGCCAGTCCCGTTCGGGACGGTTCCATCCCGTGACGACCCCCGCGCCCGCAAGGCCCCGGCAGGGTTTGAGGATCAGCTCCTCTTGCTCCGCCATGCACTGGTCGACCAGCTCGCTGGTCAGCATCCTGGTCCAGGGCAGGATCCGGTCGCGCACCTGGCGCTCCTGCGGGGACAGCAGGGCGTCGCACCGTGGATCCGAGATCAATGCGAGGGCGCCCTTGTTGGTGAACAGGGTGCTGTCCAACCCCGTCCACAGCACCGCGCCGCCGGCCTCATGGGCGCGCATGACGGCTTCGATGTGCTCCTCGAACCCGATGGTGTCGTCGACCGCGAAGAACCGCAGCACCACGTCCACCCGGGCCCGGCCGACGAACAGCCTCCCACCGTTCTCCCTCACCTCGCCCAGCTCGCCCAGGACCACGTCCAGGCCCTGTCCCTCCAGGACGGCGACGGTGGGCGCCAGCGGCTGCCGGTAAGGGGCCAGCATCCCGGGGGCGAACACCAACGCCACCACGGGCGACGGGCGCGGCGCCACCGCGCACAGCGTGGCCGCGACCCGCTCCGCGGTGCGCACATGGCCCAGCCCGTACTGCTCCGCGAAGTCGGCGAAGGCATCCACGGCCCGCAGAGCGTGCGGCAGTTCGCCCAGCTCGAAGCCTCCCACGCCCCCGCCGACGTTGAACTCCAGCAGTGCGAATCCCCGCTCGGTCCGGTAGAGATCGGCCCGTCCGAATCGGGCCGTCGGCCCGCCCGGCGTGTAGCGCCGCAGTAGGGGAACAAGACGGGGGTCGCCCCCCAGCGCCGACCAGTAGCGCCCGAGGTCACCGTCGAACAGGCGGTCGGGCAGCGAGGCCATGGTGCCGAACAGGGAGAGCAGGTCGTCCGCCGCCGCCCGCAAGGCCGGCTCCGCCACGAACAGCGGCCGGGCCAGCAACCGCGCGTCGCACAGCGAGACCGGCAGGTCCGCCCCCGTCACCGCGTCGCACAGCCCGCTCCCGCCCTCGCGGCACAGCTCCAGGTAGCGCGCGGTCACGTCATCCATCGACCACCACTCCCCCCATGCTCGGATCTCCCTCGATGGTCGAGTTCGAACCTCGCAGCCTATCCGGGAGTTCCAGCGGGAGCCGGCGGTCGGCGAGATGGTCGGCCTCGTGGCGGACGGCGGACGACCGATCAGCCGTGATCAGCGGAGGGTGCTCAGGGCTGCCTTCGTGGCCCGCGCGATCAGGGCGTCGTCGGAAGTGGCGTCGGCCCTGCCGCGGTCGGACAGGACGGCGATGACGACGGGGCTGCCGCCGCCGTCCGGCCAGGCGACCGCGATGTCGTTGCGGGTGCCGTACCCGCCGTTCCCGGTCTTGTCCCCGACCTTCCAACCCGCTGGCACGCCCGCGCGGATGTAGGGGGCACCGGTCGTGTTGCCCAGCAGCCAGTCCGTGAGCAGCTGCCGCCGGGCGTCGGGAAGGATGTCGCCGAGGACGAAGCGGCGCAGGTCGGCGGCGAGCACGCGGGGCGTGCTGGTGTCCCGGGGGTCGCCCGGGGTTGCCTCGTTGAGGGTCGGCTCGGTGCGGTTGACGTCGGTGGTCGTGTCGCCGAGGCCGCGCAGTTCCTGTTGCAGCGCGTCGGGGCCGCCGAGTCGGTCCATGACCAGGTTGGCCGCCGTGTTGTCGCTGTACTGCAGGGAGGCGGCGGCCAGTTCGCGCAGTCGCATCCCCGTGTCAACGTGCTTCGAGGTGATCGGCGCCCACTTCTGCAGGTCCTCGGAGCGGTAGGCCACCACCTGGTCCAGGTCCGCGTCGGAGCTGTGGCGCAGCAGGGCGCCGACGGCCAGGGCCTTGGAGGTGGAGGCGAAGGCGAACCGCTCGTCCGCGCGATAGGTCACCTCCCGGCCGGAGCCGGTGTCCAGCACGTAGACCCCCAGCCGGGCACCGAAGCGCTGCTCGAGCTGCTTGAAGGATTCGGCCGCCGGGGTCGTGGCAGCGGTGCGGGATGGCGCGGGAGTGTGGCTGTCGTTCGGGGCGCATCCGGTCAGGAGGGCGGCCGCGAGCAGGGCTACGGCGAGCCGGGCGCCACCGGTCTTCATGAAAGGCATGGCCGACAGCCTGCCGCCCCACGTCTCATGCAATCAAAGACGGATCTGTGACCTTCCATGCGTTTTCGGCATACGATGCCGAGGTGGACTTGGTCGGAGCGTGTCGGGTGTTCGTGCGCGTCGGCGAGCGGGGGAGCTTCACCCTGGGCGCCGAGGCGGCCGGAGTGCCGCAGCCGGTCGCGAGCCGACGGATCGCCGCTCTTGAGAGGCACCTGGGTGGCCTCCTGTTCGACCGCTCCGGCCGCCGCGCCGTGCTGACCCCGTTCGGGCGGGACCTGCTGCCGTCCGCGAAGCGGCTGGTGGAACTCGCGGACGCGCTGGAGTGCGACGCCGAGCAGGCCAGACTCAGACCGATGGCCTTCGCGGTCCCCGAGACCTGTCCGATCCGGCAGTTGGCCGTGCTGGACGCGGCCGCCCGCGAACTGGGCATGGTCCTCGGCCTGCGTGCCGCCGGCCCTGCCCCGCGGATGGAACTGCTCAACGCCCACGAGGTACGTCTGGCGCTGGTCGCGGTTCCTCCGCACGAGGCCACCTGGGCCGTACCACTCGGGGTGGCCACCGCGGTCAGGACCGATCCGCGGCCGCTGCGCATCGAGACGCTCCGCCACCGGCAACCGCGGCGCCCGTTCCAGCGGATCTGGATCCAGCCGGAGGACGACCTGCCCCACGTCCGGGACCGGCTGGAGCAACTCGGCCACCGCGCCGCCCTCCTGCCCGCGCAGATCTCGGTCGCGGCCTCGCTCACCGCGGCGGTGTCGGAGACCATGCGTACTGGCGCCCTGCTGCTCTGCTCGTCCGCTCAGGCGGACGAACTGGGGCTGTACTGGCGGGCGTTGGCGGGTACGCCGGTCGCTCGCGGCTACGAGCTGCGCGCCGGCAGCGGCGACGACGTACGGCGTGTGAGCAAGGAGCTGTGGGAGCCGATCGCGCGCTGCCTCGGGGTACCGGTCGACGGACGGGAGCATCCATGAACGCACAGCGGGCCGTCCGGGAGCTGCGCTCCATGCTCGAGGACGCCGGGCTGTCCGGATCGTTCCTGGTCCGGGACCTGGCCACCGGTGACGAGCTCGGCATCGACCCGGACGTCGAGCTGCCGATCGCGTCGCTGGTCAAGGTGCCGCTCGCAACAGCCGTGCTGGAGCGTATCCAGGACGGGCGGATCGACGGGGCCGCCGTGATCGACGTGCCGCCGGGGCGCATCACCTCGGCAGGTCCGGTGGGACTCAGCAGGTTCCGCCACCCCGCCCGGATCGCCGTCGAGGACCTGCTCTATCTCAGCACCGCGCTCAGCGACAACACCGCGGCGGACGTCCTGTTCGGCCTCGTGCCACCCGCTGAGGTCAACCACACCCTGGCGAACGCCGGTATCACCGGGATCACCGTCCGCCACCTGATGCGCGAACTCACCCGGACCCCGGCGGAACGGTTCGAGGCGCGCGAGGTGCAGTTCGCCCAGTCCTTGGCAATCGGCTCCCGCACCGCGCGGCGCGGGCACCCGGTCTCCCAACTGGACGTCAGCCGCGCGAACTCCGGGACCGCCCGAGCCTGCGTCGACCTCCTCCAGGCCCTGTGGGTTCCCACCCGGATCCCTGCCGCCGTCGCCACGCACGTACGTTCACTGATGAGCGAGAACATCATCCGGCACCGGCTCGCGCCCGACTTCCGCTCGGACGCCTCACGCTGGTCGTCCAAGACCGGCACGCTGCTCAATCTGCGCCACGAGATCGGGGTGGTCGAGCACGAGGACGGCTCGCGCTACGCCGTCGCGGCCCTGACGGAGTCCACCGTGCCCGCGGCCGCGCAGCCGACGGCGGAAGCCGTGATGGCGCATGTGGCCCGGTCCCTCCACGATCAGCTGCGGGCGTGGTGAGCGAGGGGGACGCGCCGGCGTCCAAGCTGCCGGCAGCTCCGTCAGCTCGGTATGGCGTTCAACTGCATCGGAGTTCAACTACATTGAAGTGATGATCCTTTTACTGATCATCTTGGCCGGCGGGATCGTCGCCGTCGGGCTCATCTGCCTCGGCTGCGCCACCCTGACCCGACGACGTACCGGGCACTCCAGCGTGGGCAGAACCTCTCACGGCCTGGCCACCCTCGCGGGAGCGGCCGCTGCCGCCGTGTACGTGTGGGGCGCTCTCCACGTCGTCGGTCCGCTCATGGAGGCCGAGGGCGGCGGCGCGGACTCCAGCCCGGCTCCGGCATGCGTCAGAGCCGGAGGGGTCGACCAGGCGGCCCATGTCGACGGATATCGCATCGAGTACCTGCCCATCCGCCTCGTCTGCCACCTCGACAAGGGCGGCGGCAGCTTCACCGCCGACAGCGCTCCCGGTTACGTCGCCCCGGCAGTGCTCGGGCTGGGGCTTACGGCGGTCGCCCTCCCCATCCTCACCGCCTTCGCAGCGGAGTACCGCTCCAGACGGAAGGCGCCGGCCAGGGTGTGACCTCGAAGGGCTGATTCGCCGCCGGACAGCGGCCTCGTTCCGGGCCTCCGGGCGCACCGCACCTGGGAGCCGGCTCTCACCGGGGTCCTGTCGGTGCTCCCGTCTACATTGGCCGCGTGACAGAGCTCTCCTACCTCGCCGCGATCCGGGAGTCGTACGACACCGTCGCCGCCGACTACGTCGCACGCGTCAAGTCCCCCACCGAGCTGGATCCGCTGTCGCGCGCGATGCTGGCCGCGTTCGCGGAACTCGTACAGGCCGCCGACCGAGGGCCAGTCGCGGACTTGGGCTGCGGTCCCGGCAAGGTGACGGCCCACCTGGCTGGACTGGGGGTGCCGGCGTTCGGTATCGACGTCTCACCGAAAATGATCGAACTGGCCCAAGCGGCCTACCCGGCCCTGCGGTTCACTGTGGGATCGATGACCGCGCTGGAGATCGGCACCGAAGAGCTCGGTGGCGTCCTGGCCTACTACTCCACCCACCACACGCCGCCGGAGTTGCTGCCGGTCGTGTTCGCCGAGTTCCACCGCACCCTGGCACCCGGCGGACATCTTCTGCTCGTCGGCTATGTGGGAAGCGGTGAGCATCTGCGGCTGACGCAGGCCTACGGCAACCACCCCGTGTCCTTCGAGTCGTACCTGCTGCCGACAGACCGGATCGCCGAACTGCTGGGCCACGCCGGGCTCGTCGTCACTGCGCGACTGGTGCAGGAGCCCGGCGAGGGGATGAAGCGGACGATAGCCAGCTTCTTGGCGCACAAACCGGAGTCCCCCGAGCCTGAGAGTCGATGAGCGGTCCCGTGGGAGCTGATGGACGCGGCGGGCGGCGTCCGGCCTTGCGGCAGGTGGTGGGGCACGCTACAGCCCGGAACCGATTGATACCGACCACACGCCGCTGGCGACACCGGCCGGACCTGGGCAACAGCCGGCAAGACGCTCAGGCACTCACCACAGGTGACGGGCCCGCTACGGATGGGCCATCAACCTGAGCGACCCGACAGGTTCCGGAACAGGTGCCGGCGCCCGCCACCTCGATCGCAGCGGACACCGGCCTCTCGCCGACCACGGACCACCACCAGGCAGGGGAGCAGCCGCCGGCAGGACTGCCGGTCTCCTCGGTGGCCGGGCCCGGCGCCGTCTGAGCCACCGCCGCTTCTGCGGGCGGTCGGCCGAGGCTACGCCTAACGGCGGACCTTGGTGAAGCACATCGTGTAGTCGGTGCCCCGGTTGTACGTGACCTGGATGCCGTAGTCGAAATCGTTCCCGCAGTGCTTGTCCGGGCCGTACAGCTTGCGGGCCATCTTGTACTCGGCGTCGGCGGCGTTGCAGTCGACGACGGTCGGCAGCGGCTTGCCGTCCGGATCCTGGATCTTGACGCAGTCTCCGATGCTCGGGTCGTGCGTCCTGGCCTCCTCCGCCTGCGCGGAGCGGGAAGCCTCCGCCTTGGCCTTGCCGCCGTTGGGATCAGTGTTGTATTTCCACACGTACCAGGCGCCGCCGCCGAAGACCGCCAGGACGATGCCGATGGAGAGCATTACGTGCAGCGGGCTCTTCCGCTGCGGGCCCTGCGGCCCGCCTGGCGCCTGCTGACCGTTGTACGGCGGCTGCGGCGACGGCGCGTGTCCGTACGGCTGTTGCGGATACGGCTGGTGCGGATATGGCTGCTGCGGGTAGGGATTCTGCGGGTACGGCTGCTGCGGGTAGGGTGGTGGCGCGGACATGACTGTGACCCCCATGACTGACGGATTGCGTGATCAACAGATGTTGATCATCCGAAGATTAGCCAACCCGGCGACCCTTCGCCGGTCCAGAGACCACACTGCGGTCCATCCCCCTACAATTCCTGCACTTTGGCTGGCCTTTACCAGCACATGCACCGGATTGCCGCCCGTCCTGAACTGCCAGACACGCCCTCGAACCGCGGCCGGTCGTGCGCACGCTTCTCAGCGGCACGGTTGGGATGTGGTCAGCTGCTGGCGCCGGTGGTGCGCCGGACGTGGTCGGGCCAGGAGTGGCAGTTCATCTCGTTGGTCTCGACGATGGATGAGTCGGTTTTCACCTACCGTCGAGACCGGGCTGTCAGACCTACTCCGGCACCGGCTCATATCAGTCCCGCGGTGGTCGGTAGCCAGACTTCCGCGGGGCGCCAGGAAGCCACCTCCCCCGCGTGGATCAGCCCGTAGGCAAGAGAGGCGAGCCCGCTGATCGACAGCAGCAGCCCGGCCGGATCCAGCGGACTGAACGCGGCCTCCAGTTCGGCTTCGACATCGGCGGTCGGCCGTTGGTCACGGCGCCCTCCGGCAAGCAGCGCCCCGGCCGAGCCCGGTCTCAGTTCGACAAGTCAGCCCGCCCGCGCCGACTAGAACGATCAACGCACCATGCAGTCAGGCGACTCGTCGGACAGGCCCTAGGATGTCGCATCATGACGGAGACACGGGGAACAGGACCGGCCTGGACCGGTGAGCCGCTGGTGACCGCGACGACGCAGCCCGACTGGGCGGCCCTGGCGGAGCGTCATGAGCAGGAGGTCCGACGGCGCAAGCAGATCCGTGTGGTGGCGGCCGGCGTCGCGGCCACCGCGGCCATCGGCGGCATCATCGCCACCGTGGTTCAGATCTCCGGTTCCGAAGGCAACGCCGCACACCCCGCCGCCAGCGGAGTCAACCGGGTTGACGGCGCCCACAGCCCCTCGGTCGATGCCAATGCCAGCACGCCCGCCGCTCCGACTGAAGGAGCCTCACCCTCGGCCCAGGCGTCGGCCTCGGTCAGCGCCTCCGGCACTCCGAGCACCGCGGCCTCACGACCGGCCACTCCGACGGCGGCGGCCCCTGCGGCCCCGACGGCCCCGAGCCCGAGCGACAGCCCTGGCTCCAAGGGCCGGCCGACTCCACCGCCGGCAGCCGCCAACCCGTACAACGCCGGTCAGGTGTGCGGCAGCGGCTACAAGGTCGTCGACTCCCACGGTCTTGGTGGGGCGAGCGTGTATCTGCTCTTCAACGACGCCACCGGGAACAACTGCGTCGTCACGATCCCCGACCACCCGGGCGGCGCGGTCCCGATGAACGCGACCCTCGCCGTCCAGGGCGGAGCCTCGGCAGGCAACCCGGGCAGCTTCACCTACTACGCGGGCCCGGTCACCG
The DNA here is from genome assembly GCF_039533515.1 of Kitasatospora cystarginea. Taxonomy (NCBI): domain Bacteria; kingdom Bacillati; phylum Actinomycetota; class Actinomycetes; order Kitasatosporales; family Streptomycetaceae; genus Kitasatospora; species Kitasatospora cystarginea. The sequence goes on from NZ_BAAATR010000026.1 coordinate 41,326, forward strand.
AGCACGCCCCGAAGAACTGCGTCCGATGGGGCGGTTCGTACCAGGGCAACAACTGGAGCAGCGGCTGGAGCCACTGCGGCTGACCCGGCTGCGAGCCTCCCCTTCCGACTCCCGGCATCGGCAGCCGCGTTGACTCCACGACCCGTCACCTGAGCGCCCGAAGAAGACGCGCGTGCTGCGCCGCCACGAGGGTGGAGGCATGGTCGACGCCTGATCCCGCCGCCCTCCGGCGGCGTGCGCGCCGCTTCCCCAGCGAGCACCGTTTCACCGAGGTCGGCGCGAGCGGCGTCCGCCCCGGCAACCACAGATCGCTGCCTCCGGGATCAGCGTGCGTACCGCTGAACGGTTCACCTGGATGCCGGCTTATCCAGTCAGTCAACCTACCGACGAAAGCGCCACCGGCTCTCGCCATCCATCTCACTCGTAAGCTACGCTCAGGTCATTCACCTATTACAAGCTGAGGGGGCGGCAGTGCGCGACGTCACGGTCGGCGAGCTCGTACGGATGTGGATCGACGGCTGGATCGTCTCGCGGGGCGCGTCCGATCCGATCGACGAACCGTGGGGCTGGACCATCGACATGGGGCAGGCCGCGCATGTGTCGCGGCATGTGCTGCCCGAGCCCCGCGAGGCCGACGTACGCAAGATCGTGGCCGACACGAGTGCGCCGGGTACGTGGCTGAAGCTGTTCGCGACGGACGACACCGTACGCCCGTGGCTCGGACCCGGCTGGCGGTTCGACCAGCCCGGGTTCCTGATGACCGTGCCGCTCGCACCCGAGCGGCCCGAGGTGCCGGCCGGCTACACCCTGACCAAGTGGACTCGGGGCGGCGTCACCCGTGTGCTGGTCCGCACCACCGAGGGGCACTTCGCCGCCCGCGGCCAGGTCGCCCCGACCGGCCGCACCGCCGTCGTCGACCAGATCGAGGCCTCGCCGGGGCACCGGCGTCGAGGCCTCGGCAGTTTGGTGATGCGGACCTTGCAGGACACCGCCCACGCGGCCGGCGCTGCCACCGGCGTGCTGGTCGGCACCCCGGAGGGGCAGGCGCTCTACTCCACGCTGGGCTGGACCACCCACTCCCCCATGGCCAGCCTGTGGTTCGAGCCCTCCGAAACCGACTCCTGACGGACCGAGGCCCGACGGGGTCGACTCCCCGCCGCGGCCCGGCCGGCCCAACAGGCCCGGTACTGGCGGACTCTTCTGGTCGAGGGGCTGCCCGGCTGCGGGCGGGGCGGCCCTTTCGGCTGTGCGGCGTCCGGGGTGAGCCGCCAGTGCCGCCGTCATCCGAGCCTGACCGTGTCCCCGGGCTCGATCCGGCCCGGCCGCACCACCTGCGCGTATACCCCGGCGCACGGCAGCGCGGCCGTCCCCGGCATCGACTCGACCCGGTTCTCCCGGGCAACCATCCGCAACGCCTCGGGATCCGGCGGTAGTTCGCCGTGCGGCAGGGTCGGGACGGCACAGCGCGGGGTCAACGCGGTCCCCCGCAGCCGCAGTTCCGGTCCGACCAGCAACGTCGGGGCCGGTGACCGTCGACAGCTGCAGCTGGACGACGTGGACGGCACCGCAAGCGACGATGCCGGTGATGTCTGTCCGGTGCGCCGCCGAGTGGTCCGCGCTTTCGCGGTCCTGCTTGAAGGCGCCCAGGATTCCGGTGCCCGTGACATGTACCTCGATGTCTTCGGGCACGACGACGTACACGGTACTGATCCACGCGTTGACGCGGATGGTCGTCTCCGGACCGGCGAACCGGGCCTCACGGAGATCGATCCGCGCCGGCAGCGTCGGGCTTTTCACGCCAGGAGGAGCGACGCGGCGACGGGCGCGAGGTAGATGAGGGGGAAGGGGATGTGGGCGTAGGAGCGGGCGCGGATGATGGTGATGACGGCGCCCAGGAAGTAGAGGATCAGACCGAGGGCGGCAAGGTTGCCGATGACGGGGACGGCCAGTCCGATCAGTAGGCCCGCGGCCCCGGCGGCCTTGGCGGTACCGAGCCAGGGCCCCCAGGAGCGGGGGACGCCGTAGTCGGCGAGGGGCTTGACGACGAACTCGGCGCGGGTGAAGACGGCTCCGGCGGAGAAGCCGGCCATGACGGCGCCCAGAACGGTGACGACGACGTGTGCGGTGGACATGGTGGCAGGTGCTCCTCATCGGGCTCAGTTCGCCGCAACCGGTTCGGTACGGCCTCACTGGACTGACCCCGCCGCCCGCGCGAATGTGACAGGTCGGAGGGACGAATTTCCTGCTCGCCCGGAGCGCGGCGGAAGTCCGGTCAGACCTGCGAGGCGGATCGAGCCACCGCCTTGCCGAGGATCGGAACGAGGCTCAACGCCCTCGTCCGCGCCTTGGGGGGAACACCGCGCTGAGGATCGCCGCCACGGCGGCTCCGAAGAGCAAGCCGCCCCATGCCGGCGCCGCGGCCGTCCGGTGCGAGACCATGCCGCACGCGAAAAGCGCGAGACCTCCGCCCACGAGGAAGAACAGGCCGGCTCGAAGCGCGAACCACCATCTGGGGCGATCTGTACCAGAAGTCACGACGGGCATTATCACGCACATCCACAAGTCACCGAGGCCTCAGGGCCTCCGGATCCCGGCCGATGCCCCGTCCGCGGACAGGAACGCTTCGAGGTGCGGTTCCTCGACCGTGACGTCCACCGCGACGGCGAAGGTCGTCCTGGCCCTCGGAGGCCGTAACTCGCCTTCTCGCACCGCGACATCAGCCCTGATCCGAACGCCGGGACCAGAGCGCCAGTCCCACCGCGGCGGCCGAACAGGCCACCGCCAGCGCCGCGATGATCCGCCCCCACCCGCTGGGGGCCACGGACGCGTAGGACGCGAGCAGTACGAGGGCGCTTGCGGTATGGGCCGCGGCGGGCACCCAGCGGCTGCGCAGCTGTCGCAGCCCCGCCGGACCGGCGGCCGCGTCCACGCACATCAGGTAGCCGAGCAGCAGCGCGGTCACGCAGGCCGCTGCCCAGATCGGCGGCGTGGACAGGGCGGACAGCAGGACGCAGCCGACCGCGAGCGCCGTGTTCCGGTGCCGGACGAGCTGCGCGCGTCGGGTGAAAGTGACCGCGACGGGCCGCCGTACGGTCGCCGGGCTCGCCCACCAGGCCGCCAGCGCGGCACCGGCCGGTACCAGTACTGCGGCGAGCGGGCCTTCGGGCAGAGCGACGGGTGCGCTGGCTGCCACGGCCGTCCCGAGGCTGCGTGCGAGCCGGACCGCGGTCGGCTGGTCGGTCATCGGTTCCTTCCACGGATACGCGCGCGCTGCAGCGGTGCGAGCGCCAGGTCCAGACCTTCGCCGGGCCGCAGCCCGAGCACCGGGATTCCCCGGCTGCGCAGTGTGAACCGGACGGCCTCGCAGTTCGCGTGCCACAGCTGGAGGGCGAGGTCAGCGAGCGTGTCGTTCGGGTCGAGCTCGGGGTCGCCGGTCGGCACCTCGATGACCACCAATGGGTTGCCACGTTCCGTCAGGTCGTGCAGCACGTCCAGAATGCGCTGGTCGCCGAGCGGCGTCAGCACGTACACCAGGGCGTCGGCCGGGATCACCGGCCGGGGCAGGCGGGGGATGTCGGGGACGTGGTAGCCGAGGTCCCTGCGCACCTCCAGGACCGACTCCACGAGACGGTAGAACTGGGCTGCCCCGCTTCCCGGCTTCACCCAGTGGGTACTGCCGCCGACCGAGACCACGCCGACCCGGTCGTGGCTGCGCAGGTACGCGCGGGTGATCCCGGCGGCGGCGCGCAGCGTCTCGTCGAGGCTGGAGGTGCCGTCGGTCGGGTCGAGGAAGTCGCCGAACGCATCGATCAGGACGACGATGTCGGCGGTGCGCTCGGCCACGAACTGGTTGACCTGGACGGTGCCGCGCCTGCTGGTGGAGGGCCAGTGTATGCGCCGCTGACGTTCCCCCCAGACGTACGGACGCACCCCGGCCACCTCCACGCCCTCGCCGCTCTGCCCGGCGGTGTGCTCGCCGATCCGCTCGGGCAGCCGGACCTGAACGGGAGTGAGCGAGGACTGCGAGGGTGTCGGGAAGATCTGGACCTCGCCGAGGTCGACCCGGACGGTACGTCGGGTCAGCCCGCCGCGGTCATAAACATCCAGGTCCACCGCACCGAGTGACCAGCGGCCCCATCGACGGGCGGTGAGCCGGAGTTCGACCGTCGTACCGGTCGTCTCCAGGCTGCCGAGCTCGATGCCGGGCCCGGCGTAGACGCCCGGATCGACCCAGCCGACGACCCCGTCGAAGGAGAGCTCGATCCGGACGTCGATGGTGTCGTCCTCGAAGGCGCGGCGCCGTCCGATCTGGGCCCGGGCCTCGAACCGGGCCGGGCGGCTTCGGCCCGCCGCGGCCAGGATCAGGAGTACGGCCGGACCTGCGGCGAGGGCCAGCAGCCAGGACCTCCCGGTGAGCAGTGCGAGGGCTCCGGCGACCGCCGACACCGTGGCCAGCCGCAGCGCCCGCTCGCTCGCTCGCCAGTGAGGCGGGGGTTCGGCGGGCAGAGCGGCGGGAGTGGAGGCCGGTGCGGGGCCCAGGGCCCGGACCACGCTGCGCCGGTCCGCCTGGTCACTCGGCGTGCCCTGCAGGGACCGGTCTCTCGGCGTGCCGTGCAGGGACCGGTCGATCTGCCCGGTCCGATGGGTGGCCCGCACGGAAGTCCGCTGAGCCGAGCCGCCTGGCCGAGCGGGCCTCACCGGTGAACAGCCAGGCCGGGCACCGTGTTCGGGGCGGCGACCCTCTCGGTCAGTTCGGCGATCACGTCGTCGGCGGCGATCTGGCGCACCCACAGTTCAGGGCGCAGCGTGACGCGGTGGGCGAGCGCGGGGACCGCCAGGCTCTTGATGTCCTCCGGGATCAAGTAGTCGCGGCCGTCCAGCACGGCGCGGGCACGGGCGAGCTGGATCAGCGCCAGGCCGCCGCGCGGAGAGGCTCCGACCTGGATCTGCGGGTGCGAGCGGGTGGCGTCGATCAATGCCACCACGTAGGAGACCAGGTCGTCGTCCACCTCGACCTGCTCCAGCGCGGCCCGCATGGCCAGCACCTCGGCGGGATCGGCGAGCGTCCGCAGCACCGTCTCGGGAGTGGCGCGGTCCAGCCTCGCGCGCAGCATCGCGGCCTCCTCGGCCACGGGCAGGTAGCCCATCCGCACCCGCAGCAGGAACCGGTCCAGCTGGGCCTCGGGGAGGGAGTAGGTGCCCTCGTACTCGATGGGGTTCGCGGTGGCGATCACCACGAACGGGTCCGGCAACGGCCGGGTGACGCCGTCGACCGACACCTGGGACTCGGCCATCGCCTCCAGCAGAGCGGCCTGGGTCTTGGGCGGGGTGCGGTTGATCTCGTCGGCCAGCAGGAGGTGGGTGAAGAGCGGGCCGGGCCGGAAGACCATCTCGCCGCTGCGCTGGTCGTAGAAGGGTGCGCCGGACACGTCGGAGGGAAGGAGGTCCGGCGTGAACTGGATCCGCCGGAAGTCCAGGCCCAGCGCCGTGGCGAAGGAGCGGGCCAGCAGGGTCTTGCCGAGACCGGGCAGGTCCTCGATGAGGACGTGGCCGCCTGCCAACACGCCGGACATCACCAGTTCGAGCGTCTCGGCTTTGCCGACCACGGCGCGGCCGACCTCGTCGAGGATCCGTCGGGCACGCTCCCCCGCCTGGCGGGGAGTCAGGGCCGGGGTCGACGGCCCGGCGTCGGTCGGATGGGTGCTGCTCACTGCGCTCCTACGGTGCTGTTGTCGGTCAGAGGCTGGAGAGGCGGTTCACGGCGGCGCGGAGCACCGGCGCGGGGACGGGTTCGGATGTGACGGGGCACGCGGGGTCGATCAGCGGCCAGACCTCGGGACCGACCAGGGCGGCAGCGGCCTGGGGCCGGTCGTGGAGGGAGACGGCGTGCCGCTCGGCCAGCCGGGCCGCGTACAGCCACTGCAACCGCCGTCGGAGCACCTCAGCGCCGTCTCCCCGGCCTGTCAGTCCGTTCTCGACCACCCGGCGCCAGTCACCGAGGCCGGCCCGCTGCTCCTCGATCAGCCGAAGGGGGCCACGCAGCGCACTGTCCTGGGAGTGGAAGCCCGTCGTGTAGCGGGCGGTGACCAGGGCGACGGCAGTGATCACTGCGGCTCCGGCGGCAGCCGCGCGGAGCCCGCCGACCAGCGCGAGCGCCGTCTCGGCACCGCCGGGCGCCGTGCAGAGCGCCGCCAGAATCCGTGGGGTTCCCCGAGGAAGGATCGGCCTCACCGGGCTCCCGCCCCCGCCCGGCACGCGGTACGGCGCTCCGTACGGCTTCTCGCCGTACCCTGGCCCGTCCGGGAGTCGTGCTCGGCGAGTTGGGCCGCGATGGCGTCGAGCGCCGCTCGGGCCGATTCCAGTTGGCCCGAGTCCAGCGGATGGCTGGAGTAGCGCGCCTCACGGAACAGCACGGTGAGCGCCAACGCGTGCGGACCGGCGAGGAGGCCCGTTGCTTCCGCCCGCTGCAGCAGATCGGACGGGCTGTCCGAAGCCCGGCGGACGACTCCGGAGTCGGTCAGCGACGTCTCCATGGCGGCGTAGCAGGCGATCACCGCAGCGCGGACGTCGGCGCCGTGCAGGGCTCGGCGGCCCTCGTCGACGGCATCGGCGAGGGCGCGGCCGGTGAGTGGCTCGGTGTTGCCGAGGTCCAACGACTCCGGCTCGCGGCGGCGGTGGCCGAACCGCCGCCACAGCAGCACGGCGCCGACCACGACCGCGAGCACCACGAGCAACACGCCGACCACGGCCAGCAGTTGGCTCAGGTCGAACCGGCTGGCGGACCGCCCGTCGGGCGCCGGCCCGACCGTCTGCGAGGACCCCTGCGACGGCTCCGTGACGGGACCCGGCTGTGCTCCGGGCCCGATCACCATCGGCTTGTCGTCCCGCTCGGCGGGCGGAGCCGGGAGCCACATCAGTGTGATCGGTACGATGACCGCCGCGAGCGGGAGGAGCACCGTCCCGGCCGAGGCCAGGCGCCACGCCACCGGGCTCGCGGTGTCCGTCCCGCGGGTGGACGTCCGGTGGTGGACTGTCAGCACACCACCGCCGACCGCGCAACCCAGGGACAGCAGCAGGACTGTCGCCCGGTGCCCGGCGAGCGGCCCCGGCCCGGGCGCGGGCCCCTGACCGGAAGCGGATTGCAGTGCCAGTGCTGCCAGCACCAGCGCACCCGTGACCAGCGCCGCCACCACCAGCCGTGGCCATGCCCACCGAGCCGGTATTCGGCCCGTACCTGTGCTCATGCCGCTCTGTTCCCCCGTTGTGCCGGCACGGCACTCACCACCGAACCGGTCGTCAAGGGGAGTCTCGCACAACGATCGAATATCTGTCAGCGCCCGAGCGATCCTGACTGACTGGACATCACATAACTACGAGCGGCCGGGCATACGGACCGGGAGGACGGGGGCCACGGGTTCGACAGAATGTCGAGTATCGCCGTCGTTCAGCAGCACATACATCAGCATGTCGCACCACTCGTCCCCCACCTGCCGCCACCCTCGCAGCAGCCCCTCGCGTCGGAACCCCGCGCGCTCGGCGGTGCGCACGGAAGCCGTGTTCCACGGCTCCACATACAGCTCGAGCCGAGGGATCCGCAGTTCGCGGAGGGCCCAGCAGGTCACTGCGCCGAGCGCGGCCGCGGCAGCACCCTGACCACGCGCCGACTTGACGACCCAGTAGCCCAACGACGCACGGCCCTGCGCCGAGTCCTTGAGCATCAGCCCCACGTAGCCGACCGGCCGACCGTGCGAGTTCACGATGACGAACGGATATGCGGTCCTCGCGGTCACGCGGCCCCACTGCCGTTCGACGAACGCGACACCTGCCGGCTCGGAGTAGGGCGAGGGCACAGTGGTGATCAAGGGGATGTAATCGTCCTCCGACGCCTCCCGGACGAGCCGAAGGTCCGAAAGGTGCCACGGCCGAAGCGTGAACCCTCCATCAACGGTGAGTTCAGGCATGTCAGGCGGCAGTTCCATCCGCCCATCGTGCCGTGGTGCAAGACCGGTTGCACTCGGATTTCGCACAGGGAACCGCGCCCCGCTCCGGCCGCTCGGGTTGACCGGGCGGACGACCTCGCGGCGGTCGCCGGCGATGTTCCTCCTCGACACCGGCCTCCCGTTCGCCGACGCGGCTACACCGGCCCCGCTGCGCGAGGCGTTCGACACACTGCTGGACACGCTCGGCAACCTCGCGGGAGACGCCGAACCGGCGCTGTTCGTCGAGGTCTTCTGGTCGGCCCTGCACGGCCTGGTCTCGCTCACCAGCTCGGGCCGGCTTCCCCGGCGGGAGGCGTCGCGGCGGCTCGAGGTCCTGGTGGACCGGTTCGCGGGAACGGGACACTGACGGGCGGTCACCGCTGCGGAAGGGCCGATCGGTGAACCCGGCTCGCCCAACACCGGCTCGGCCACTTGCGCCCGCCCGGCAGCGCGTAGCACACCGCACTCGCGTACGAGAGTACGGCGATGTGGCCGGCGGGACCAAGTCCTCTACCGTGGCGGCGAGTCCAGGTCGTGCCGATCGCAGTCGGCACTCGCCGTGGTACCGTCCCCGCGGAGGCTCAACAGCGCCTGCCCCGGACGAGATGTGCGCCGTACCCGGCCTGCCAAGACGACGCACTGAGGAGACGTCGTGGACGCGGGCACGTTCTGGGTCGATCTCGCCGGCACGGCTCCCGAGCCCCGTGCGCTGGACGTCCGGTGGATCCACGGGTCGCCGTCAGCCAAACACAACACCGACCCGGACATCCAGGTCCACGCCTACGACCGGCACACGTACATCCTGCGGCAGAACATGGCGGTCGACTACGAGGCGCCGTTCCTGTTCCTGCTGTTCGGGAACGCCCAAGCGGTCCTGATCGACACCGGAGCCACCGCTTCCGCGGAGTTCTTCCCCTTGCGCCGGGTGATCGATGAACTCGTCGACGGGTGGCTCGCCCGGCACCCACGGGAGCGGTACCACCTGCTGGTCCTGCACACCCACCCGCACGGCGACCACATCGCGGGTGACCCCCAGTTCAGCGACCGCCCCGACACCACGGTGGTGGGAGCGGACCTGGCCACCACCCGGAAGTACTTCGGGTTCGACGAGGACCCTGACGCCGTGGCACAAGTCGACTTGGGTGGACGGGTGTTGGAGTGCCTGGCCACCCCGGGTCACCACGAGGCTGCGGTCACGTTCTACGACCCGTGGACCGGATTCCTGCTCACTGGCGACACGGTCTACCCGGGCCGGCTCTACATCCAGGACTGGCCCGCCTTCGCCCGCAGCATCGACCGGCTGATCGAGTTCTCCGACCGCCGGCCGGTCACTCACGTGCTGGGCTGCCACATCGAGATGACCAGGCAGCCGGGTGTGGACTACCCGATCCGCACCACCTTCCAGCCCGACGAGCCCCCGCTTCAGCTGACCACCGGCCACCTGCACGACATCCGCGCGGCGATCCGGGAGGTCGGCGACGATCGGCCCAGCCGACGCGCCTTCCCCGACTTCGTCCTCTGCCCCTCCGACCCGCCGCGCGACTGACCGGGACTTCCTGCGGGCCACCGCGCGGGTCCAGGGCCCGACGCCTCGTGAGGCGGTGGCGCCCCAGGACGGCATACCGGCAGACCGGTCTCAGGACGGGTGGCGCCGGTCCTCCACCGTCCAGCCGTCTCCGAGCTCACGGCGCAGGGTCTCCAGCGCGCCGTCCGCCTGCCGGTCGAACTGCTCGCGCTGCTCCTCGGACCACGGAGACGGACCCCCGGGGTCGTCCCAGTCGAGAGACGACTGATACCACTCGCAGAGGCCCTCCAGTCGGATCCGGGTGTCAGGAGTGATCGGGAGGAGGTCCAGCTCGCAGGGCGAGCCGTACGGGCCGTCAAGGTCGGGAGCGCCGGACGGACCTGGCCACAACGGGGTGTGCGGCACGCCGCATTCGAAGAAGAACCGCAGATGGTAGGGCATGCTGCACTCTCTCACGACAGCATGCCGAGGCTGAGCCCGGTCGGCCGCCCGGCCGTCTCGGTCTCGGGGACACTGCGGCAACACGGGCCTCGGGCGGGCAGCGGGCGAAGGCCTCCACACACACCGACGTGCCGGGATCCGTCGGGAAGACGGGCCGGCAGGCTCAACGCGCTCACCGCGTACGGCATCCCCGGGACTCGGTCGACAGCGAGAAGCTCAGCGACCGCACCGGCGGCACGGCCGGCGAGTGGCACGGTGGTACGAGAGCGCGGCAGCGCCAAGCCCCAGGCCCCACAGCCAGTACGCGGGCATCGCCACCCACAGGAAGGACAGCGGCAGGGCACCCGGATGCGGCTTCGGATGCATCGTGTCGCCGACCAACTGCCCGATACCGACCCCGAAGTAGACCAGAAGCCCGGCCGAGATACCGGACGCCGGTGCCAGCACGAGCCATCGGGGTACACGATGCCGGGCGACCAGCGGCACCCAGCGTGGGAGCACCCGGCCCCAGCGATGGACCAGGGACAGCGGGAGTACCGTCCCCACCAGCAGGAAGCCCGCTTCGAACACGGCCAGCGACACCGCTTCCGCCGACGTCAGCTTCCCCGGGGCGCCCCAGCCCAGACCGTACTGCGCGGCGATCCGAAGGCAGCAGGCCGCGACCGCGCCGTAGGCCGCCCACCAGGCCCAACGCGGCGGAACCGCCGACGGGTTGGGGATCGAGGGCTCCCCGGTTCGGCCGCACTGCGGGCAGCCACCCCACAGACGGCGCCGGTGCGAGAGCGCGGCAACCGACAGCAGGACGGCCACCGTGAGGCACGCCGCCCTGCTCAGCGCGCCCGGCAGGTCGTGCGGGATGTGCAGACCGGGGATCAGCCGACCGATCACGTCCAGGAGCAGCAGCGGGCAGGACACCAGCAGCGCGGCGCTCACCGCACAGGCCGCCACCACCAGCGGTCGGCGCGGCCGGGTCGCCATCCGCAGCAGCCCTGCGATCACGGCGGCCGCAGCGCACAGCACGACGACACCCCACCGGGGAAGGACCAGCAGGTCCGTACCGAAACGCCCGAAGGACGGCGCACCATTGAGCAACCAGTGGGCCTGCCACAGTCCGTAGCAGATCGCCGCCGCCGGCGCGGCGGCCGCGGCCCACCGAAGTCGGCCCGGAAGGACTGCCGGACCGTGCTCTGCGGCAAGTGGCCCCGGTGCTGCCACGAAGCCGTCCAGCCTGCGTTCCCGTTCGTCTTCAGCCATGGCACCAACTCTGAAGTCGTGGATCCCGCAGGGGCATCGACGGCACGGAGGATGCCCGTCCCCCACGCGAGGGACGGGGTGACGGCCGCACGGAGGATGTCCGCGACCGGTCCGCCGGCCGCTGGATCGTGGCCGTTCAATGATCCCCCTTCCCTCGCGGTTGTGCTTCGACGTCCGCGACGGGGACGTCGCCTGCCTCTCCCCGTTCGTACGGCATCACGTCTACCTGCCCGGCCGTCACTCGGTCCAACTCCCCGATCTTCCCGGAGGGTTTCGCGCGATCGTGTCGGGCAGCATCGCCGATCTGGAGCCAGCAGCCCTGGGCACCTCAGCCTGCTCATTGACATCGAGGTGGGTGGCCGTTCGGTCGATGCGGCCGCCGTGCCTGGAAACGCCTCCGCCGATCAACAGCGGCTCCAGCGCTCGGACCTGAGGCGCGAATGGCCTCCGACCTGAGACGATGGGACTTCCCGCGGTTCGAGGTCCATGATCGAGAGAACATCCGCAAGATGCGATCTTGTCATGCGGCCGCGACGGTCCGCGCGGCAGAGATTCGGACACCACCGGACGTCGACGCGCAGTCCAAGCCAGTGCTTGGGTCGTTCCCAGCAAACCTCGGCGCGCGACCCGGGCAGTGACCAGGCCGCCCGACAGCGCCCGCCCCGCACCCTTCCCGGACGGACCCGGCGCCGCGCCTGCCGTCTGGCCGGACGTCAGTGGCGCGTGTACGGCGCCACCAGCGCGGCCGAGGCGAACGCCCGGCGTTCGATCTCCTTGAGCGTCTGGGCCGGTGGCGTACTGCTGTCAGAGGAGGACGGCACCGGTTCGCGCAGTGCGTACAGGGTCAGCCGGTATCTGTGGGTGGTACCAGGGGGTGGGCAGGGCCCGGTGTAGGTGGTCTCGCCGAAGTCGTTGAGGGCCTCCCGGGCCCCCGGGACGAGGCGGTGGGCGGTGATCCCACGGGTGCCGGCCGGGATCCCGAGCTGCAACCAGTGGATCTTCTGCACGTCCAGGTCGACCATGGTGAGGGCGAGTTCGGCCGTCCCGGCCGGCACGTTGGCGAACTCCAGACCTGGCGAGTAGTCCTTCGGATCGTCGCAGGTCATGAGCGGGATGAACGCACCGGACTGGTCGAAGCCCTGCCCCCGGGTGAGGGTGAACGGGCCGGTGGAGGCAGCGGCCGTCAGCGTGGTCGCCGCGGTGGATGCCCGTGCGTCAGGCACGGGTCCGGACGCGCTGGAGGCGCAGGCAGCACACCCCAGCAGTACCCCCGCAACCACGGCACACGCTCGGATTCGGCTCCCTCGAACTCGCACGGAACCACTCTAGGTGCCCACTCCAGGACGATCGGTCATCGACGCCCCTGTGCGCTGACGAGAGCCATCAACGACAGTCGCCGGCGAGAGCCGTCGCAGGATGCCGCTCATCATCTCGGCCGCCGACCGTCACGGGCTTGAACGCCCACATCGATCGGCACCACCAACGCCCATCGTCAGCCGCCTCGCCAGATGTTGTCGAAGGCCGCCTTCTCAATGGATCGCCGCTGCCGTACGGCCTCCAGCTCCACCAACGCGCCATTGACCTCGGCGAGCACGTTCTCCACCGCGTCGTCCTCCACCGCGCCGCCGGCCACACTCGGCGCGTCTCCGATCCCCTTGTCAGGGATCCCCACGGCCGCCCCCAGGGCGGCGAGCACTGGCTCGTTCGTGGCCCAGCGGTCCCCCGCCAGACGGCGGTCAAGCGAATCCACCAGCACCGGCGGACCGGTCCGCAGAGGTATCCAGTGCCAATGTTGCCGCGTGAGTTGCCCCTCCACCTCGAAGGCGTCCAGGTAGGCCGCAGCCAGGCCACGGCCTCTGCGCCACAGCCAGTCGCCGATCGACTCGTACGGCGATTCCCGGACGAGCGACGCCGCGGCCTGGTCCAGCAGGCGATCGGTGATGGCCGTCCGGTGGCCGGGCACGACCTGATCGCCGTCCAGCGTGGCGGCCCCGACAGCCAGGAGGTCGATCAACTCGGCTCCCGCCAGCGCAAGCGACAGCTCGCTTCGCTCCACAGGGCGACTGGACTCCACCTCCATGGCAGTGATCATCAAGTCCCGGGATGTGGTCATGGCAGGCTCCACGTCACTGGCACCGGCAAGCGGTGCGGCGTCGGCTCGTCCGGCACCCGCATGATGCCCGACTGCAAGGTCACCTGCCGCGATCGGTAAATGCAGGGGCGAGTGGCTTCGCGTGCCGGGCGGCACTCGGACCACCGACGAGTACTCCCACGTACGAGCCTAAGTGGTCGGCTCCGGAAGTCCTTCGGGGGGGTGATCAGGCTGGCTGGGCGGCGGAGGATTCTTCCTGGTGATCGGTGGTGTGCCGGTCGAGTCTGGCCAGCAGATCGTCCAGGTCGGAGGTGGTGAACCTCCACTGGAACGGCTGTGCCGTGGCGTTGTAGCGGTCTTCGAGGTCTCGGAGCCGGTCCTTGACCTGGGTCAGGCTGGTGAAGTCGTTTGTCTTCTTGTCCGCGCCGATGACGTATTCGTCCGCGCCGATCGGCTCGCCGTCGCAGCTGCGGGCGTAGAGGTCCAGGACGCGGGCCGCTTTGGGGTGGAAGTCGGGGTCGGTGATGAAGATCCAGGAACGGTGCTGCCAGGGTTTGATCGCGTCCTGGTCGAGCCAGCGGCGCACGGTGGAGGCCGACACCGACGCGGCGATGCCCCGCGACATCGCCGCGCGGGCCAGTTCCGGGCACGACCAGCGCGACAGCGGCGCGCCGGTCTCGGCGGGAAGCCGGCAGGCCAACGCTTTGACCTGCACGGCCTGCAGGGGTGTGAAGACGGGGGGCCGGCCAGTGCGCTGACGGTCGAGCGGGCCGCGCAGACCCAGGTCGGCGAACCGGCCTCGCCATATGCGCACCGTGACGACGTGCACTCCCGCCTCGACGGCAATACGCGCGTTGGACCTGCTCCGAGCCGCCAGGAGCACGATCCGCGCCCGCACCCGGTCCCGGTGCTCGGTCCTGTGACCGTAGGCGGCCTTCTTCCGTCGATGCCGCTCGGCGGCGGTCAGGACTATCGGGCGCGCGGTGGCAACAGGCAAGGCAGGCAGGCCGATCGGCAGAAGTAGATCAGGGCAGCCACAGCCTGCCGCAGCCGCTGGCCCTCTAAGGAGCGAGGACGGCCGAGCGCTCGTCGTCCAGGGGCCGGGCCACCGGGTCGCGGGCTGATGGCGGCCTGGTCTGCGGCCTGTTCACGCCGGCGCCGCGCTTCGGTTCGATCGGCTCGGCCCGGTCCCCCTGCCCCGGCCGAGGGCCGGTCCGGGGCTGGAGCAGGGTGCGATCAGGTGGCCAGCCGATCCCCGAGTTCGCTGCGTAGGTACAGAACCGTGTGTCCGTGGCGAGCCCGGGTGACCAGCCCGGCGCGATGCAGGACGCCCAGGTGCTGACTGACGGTGCCGGGGCTGAGCCCGAGGCGGCCGGCCAGGTCGGAAGTGCCGCACGGCTCGGCGAGGTGGGCGAGGATGCGGGCGCGCGTACGGCCCAGGAGGTCCGCCAGGGCGGGCGGCGGGGCGGTGGTACCGGCGTGCCACACGGTGGCGCGGCCACGGGCCGGGTACCAGATCCTGGGCGGCAGGGTCGGATCGACGAGCGTGACGGCGTGGTCGCAGAACAGGGACGGCGTGAAGGTCACTCCGCGGCCCTCCACGGCGATGTCGTGGTGTTCACCGGGCCACGCGTCCATGACCAGAGCGCCGTCCTGCCACCCCAAGCCCGCATCGATACCGCGGAACAGCGCCGCGGCACCGTCATCGGTCAACTGTCGGGCGCGGTACAGGATGTCGGCGCGCAGCACGGCCTGTATGCGTGGCCAGTGCGGAGCGATCATGCCGTTCGCGGAGGGCTCCTTCGACGCGGCCATGGCAATCATGACCGTCCACCACTGGCCCGACCTGCGGCGCGGGCTCAGCGAGTTGCGCCGAGTCGCCCGCAGGCAGGTCGTCTTCACCTGGGACCCGGTCCACCGGCCGCAGTTGTGGCTACTCGAGGAGTACCTGCCGGAGATCCGCGAGCTGGAGCACGCCCGGTTCACCCCGCTGCCCGAGGTCGCCGACGCGCTCGATGCGCACACCGTGCTGCCCTTTCCCATCCCGCACGACTTCACCGACGGCTTCCAGATCGCCTACTGGCGCCGCCCCGAGTTCTACCTCGACCCGGTCGTCCGGCAGGCCAGCTCCACCTTCGCGCAACTGCCGCCCTCCGTCGTGGAGCCGGCCATCGCCCGGCTACGCGCCGATCTCGACTCCGGCGCCTGGCATCGCCGCCACGCCGACCTGCTTGGCCGGCAAAGCGTGGACTACGGGTACCGGCTGCTCATCGCAGATGGGTAACCGACCGTTAAGGAGAGACAACTCGCCCCTGCGACGACGGCATGCCGGTTCCGCCGCCGGTACCGCGCCGGAGGATCCGCCCTCCTCCGCAGGTCTTCCCAGGCCATCAACGTCCGCGTCACGGCGAAGCCGAGGGAAGCGGTCGGTGCCGGCACCGAAACCGCCCGCCCGCCCGCTCACCAGGGCAGTGGCCGCCCGTCGCGGAAGAACCCTCCGGAGGGCCCGGAGTCGGGGAGGACGGCCGCCCAGACCACACTTGCGGCACCCCGCTCGACGGGACCACCGCCCGGTCCGCCCATGTCGGTGGCGACCCAGCCCGGGCAGACGGAGTTGACCAGGACGCCGTCCGGGCGCAGTTCGGCGGCGAGTTTGCGGGTGAGGGCGTTGAGTGCGGCCTTGGAGATCCCGTAGGCGGGTGTCCCGCCGGACATCTCGGCCAGCGAGCCGGATTCGCTGGAGACGTTGACGATGCGGGGGTGGGCGGAGCGCCGCAGCAGCGGGAGGAAGGCCTCGACGGCTCGCCATGCCCCGAAGAGGTTGGTCTCCAGCGTGCGCCGCGCTTCGTCCAGGTCGACGTCGACGGTGCGCGCCTCGGTGTCGTAGTTGATGGCCGCGTTGTTGACCAGTACGTCGAGGCGGCCGAACTCCGCTTCGACGGAGGCCGCCAGGCGGTGGACGAGGTCGGGATCGGTGACATCCAACCGGCGCGGCAGGACGGTGCCCGGCAGGCCGGAGATGCGGTCGGCGGCCGTCTGCGCGTCCTCGATGCGGCGTGCGCACAGCAGCACCGTGTGGCCGAGATCGGCGAGTTGCCGCGCGGTCTCCTGTCCGATTCCGCGGTTGGCGCCGGTGACCAGCGAGATCGGTGCGAGAGGATCCATTGTCCATTCCTTCTGATCGGTGGCCCGGTCGGTGGTTCAGGCGGTGGTTCAGTCGGCAGGTCAGCCCGCTACGCTGAGGACGCTCTTGCCGTGGATGGCGCCCTCACGCAGCCGCCGGACTGCGGCCTCCAGTCTGTCAGGGCCGGGCTGACCATGACGCAGTACACCGTGCTGCTGACCCTCTCCCGTGAGGGCGGCATGTCCGCCGCCCAGACGGCGCGCCTGCGGGGTGACCCAGCAGAGCATGGCCAGCGTCCTGACCAACCTGGAGGCCAAGGGGCTCATCCGGCGCGAGCCGTCCCCGGTACACGCCAAGGTGCAGATCGCCTCGCCGACCGATGAGGGGCAGGCGGCGCTGGACCGCGCCTACCAGGAGGTGATCATCCTGGAGCGCTCGCTCACCGCCGCATTCACACCCGCCGAGCGCGCCTCCCTCGGTGAGCTCCTGGAACGTACGACGGCCGTCCTCGTCGAGCAGACGCCCGGAACTCACACCCGCCGAACAGGCCCCGGTACGGCAGGCGATCGAGACCCGACCGCCGATCCCGTCATGCCCTCCGATCGCTCTCCCGCCGAGCTGTCCCCCGCCGAGCGCTGCTCCACCGGTCGGCGGAGGACCGCTCGGCAGGGTGACGCCTGAGTACAAGTACTCAGGCGCCGGGACGACTTCGCGTGGAGACTGGCGGACGGCTCGTCAAGATTCAGCAGAAGAGGAAGAGTTAGTGGGAGCTCTGTGGTCACCGCCCGACCAACCACACCGGTCCACACCGCGCAGGTCCGCATCCGGGAAGCGGCCGATGTCGTGCCTGGAGATGATCGGCTGCGCGCTCGCAGTCGTCCTGGCGCTCGGTGGGCTGCTGGTCCTCGGGGTGCTGGTGCTGCTCTGGACCGGCTCGATCCGGTTGTTTCCGAACAAGTGATGAGGGTGACGGATGACCTCCCGACCGACAGCTGCCCGTATCCGTGTGCTGATCGCACTCAGCCGCCCAGCCGTTGCTCTGCTCTTCACCCTCTACGCCGCACTCGGCCTCGCCCAAGCCGGCCACGCGGAGGACCGGCTGCTGCTGGCCGAGTGCCTCGTACCGGTCATGGCCTTCCTCCTCTGCTCGGTCTGTGTCAACGACCTCTCCGACCAGGCCATCGACCGGGTCAACCTTCCCGGTGACCGGAGCCGGCCACTGGTCACCGCCGCCGCCGGAAGCCGGGATCTCGTCGTCATGGCCGTGGTGTCCGCCGCGGTCGCACTCGGGGCGGCCTTCGTGCTCGGGCCCCGGCCCGGGCTGCTGATACTCGCGGCCCTCGCGGTGAGCGCCGGGTACTCGCTGCGCCCGGTCCGCCTCGCCGACCGGGGAGCCGTCGCGGCCCTGGTGCTTCCGGCCTGCTACGTCGCACTGCCGTACCTGCTCGCCCTCACCGCCACCCGCACCGCCCTCCAGGCGCGCGATCTGCTGATGCTCCTCGGGCTCTACACGGGCTTCATCGGCCGGATCCTACTCAAGGACTTCCGCGATGTGCGCGGAGACACCCTTTTCGGCAAGCGGACCTTCCTGGTCAGGCACGGACGACGCGCGACCTGCCTCTTCAGCGCCTGTTGCTGGACGGTGGGCAGTTGCGTCATCCTGGCCGCGACTCCTCGGCCCACGCTGGTCCTCGGCTGTTCCTATGCCCTGTGCCTCGCCGCGGCATTGGTGATCCTCCGCGCGCTGGCGGGCGAGGTCGGGCACCGGCGGGAGGAGGCGCTCATCGCCGGCGCGGCGGCGATCGGCCGGGGGATGCTGATCCTGCAGTTGGCGCACCTGGCGATGGATCAGGCCGGTTGGGGTGCACTCGCGCGGTCGACGGGCGTGGGCGCGCTGCTGGTACTCGTACTCGCTCAGACCATCAGCGTGGTGCGGCACGGCCCGGCAACCGATCTCACCATCGCCGCCCTGCAGACGGAGACAACTCCGTCACCTGACGGGCACGGCCGGCCGAAGGCCGACCGCCCCGCGGCGAGAGCCTGACTGGCTGCGCCCGTCTGCCTGCGCCGGTACCGAGCAGTCGGGCGGCCGGGGCGTGGTCCGGCGGTCTACCGAAGTCCACCTGCCACCACTGCTGAGGACGTGTCCCCGGCAACGGCCCTCGACCTCGAGGGTCTTGCGACTGACACCCGGGGGCATCGGGACAGCGGGCCGTGCCGTCCCGATGCCCCCGTCAGAGCACCGAGTACAGCCCCCCGCCCACCGCCGGCCCAGCTTGCGGCAGGGCCCGAATCACAGCCGGCCAGGACCTCAGGCGGACTCGGCCGCTTCCCTCCTCGCCCGGGACCGGCCCAACGACCACGATCCCACCCCCACCAGCACCGCCGTCCCCAACGCGTACGCCGGCAGCCACCGAGTCGTCGTGAACGCCAGGCAGTCGTTGACGGCTTGCCGGCTCTGGAAGTTCCGCGCGTACGCCATGTCAGCACCGTCTCCACCGGGCGGATTGCCGAGGGCGACCTGCTCCCGCATGTCCTCGTACCTGCCCAGCTCGACGCACCCGCTGCGGGTGCCCGGCATCGGAAAGAGCCACTTCCAGCGCTGCAGCGCCGGGGCCAGCGCGATAGCCACGCACAGGCCGACGACCAGCGAGTACGCCGCCACACTCCGTACGTAGGCGGACCGTAGACCAGGTGTCCAGGCCGGTAGACGGCCGAAGGAGAGGATCACCGCGAGAAGCGTCACTCCGAGGTAGGCGGAGAACCATTCCCACGACCCCTCGGCGAGTGAGGCCGTCAGTACGGCGGCGAGCGCGATGCCGAGAACCCCGGCCTGACCACCGGTACCGCGACTCGCTCCGCCTGCCACGGTGCCCGGGATGCCTTGATGGCTGTGGTCGTCCACGCTCTCTCCTGCCTGTCTCCGGGCCATCAGTGTCCGGCCAAAGAACACCACGCCCGCTTGCACCATGCCGGTCCACCTCGCGGCCTCGCCCGGTTGGCGGGGACCCGGCATCCGTCTCCCGGCACCACCTCACCGAGCGGCAGCACCGGCAGCAACAGCCACCGACACCGCACCACATCCGGGTTGCCGTGATCACCCGCCGTCCTGATCCACTTTCGCAACAGCCCTGAGGTCCTGGACGCGGCCGAAGCGCTCCTGGGCGGCGAGGACGGCGTCGCCGTGGGCGCCGGCCCATGCGCCGAGGGCGCGGATCGGCTCGAAACGTGACCATGGCCCCATGCTGTCTCACAGTCCGCTCCGCCGAATCATGCACGAGGTCCAACTCGGCTCCCCCGCACGGGGGATGGAAGCCTTCGGCCTCCGGACAGCCGCCGACACCCGACTGCCCGCACGCCAACCGAGTCCAAGGGATCGCCTGAGGACCGGAGGGCGTCGAGGCGGGCTGGCTGCGGCTGGAGGAGCTGCTGGCCCTGGCGGCCGAGGTGACACGGCGCGCCGTGTGAAGCGATTCCGTACGGCTGCCGCCTGCACGCACCGCCGGTGTCACCGCCGCCAGGCGCTATGACATCCCCAGATAGGCGTCAAGCGCGGCCGCGCCCGCCAGCATCGCCAGGCCCCGCGCCGTCAGCCGGTCGCGCCACTCCCGCAGTGTCGCCTGGAGCGGTTCCGGTCCGCCGGCCGCCCGCACCCGCTCCAGTACCCGCGCGATCTGCTCCAGCCCGTGTCCGCCCCGCCGCAGCTGGTGGGCCAGCAGCACGTCGCGCACGTCGGCGGAGGTGTAGACGCGGTAACCGGTGCGCGGGTCGCGCCGGGGCACGATCAACCCGACGCGCTCCCATTTGCGCAACGTCGCGGGCCGGATGCCGAGCCTTTGCGCCAACGGCCCGATGTACGTCACGCCCGGCCCCGGCTCACACGGCGGCGCCAGGTCGCGCAGCGCCCCTGCGACGGCCTCCAGCGTGGACCGGTCGTCGGCCAGCTGTGCGTGGCTCTCGTCGATCAGCGGCAGCGCCTCCTCGGCCGCGCCTCCGTTCACCGCCCGCATGATTGCCCCGGCGGTCGCGTGGCCGTGCGCGGGGACCAGAGCAAGGAACGCCCGCAACGCCGCCGCGTGGCGCGGAGCGTAGAGGCGGTAGCCGTGCGGCGAGCGCTCGGCCGGCGGCAGGATCCCCGCCTCCTCGTAGTTGCGCACCGCCTGCGTGGACAGGCCGTGCTCGCGCGCCAGATCGATGGGCCGCAATGGCATTTTGAAGCTTTTTCCTCGTCAACAGCCGGAAATACCAGGAAAGTTTACACCGAAGGTTCAACGATACAGTTGAAGTCATGACAGCCTCGATCCGGGACGCCGCCCGTGCCTTCAGCGGCGGCGCCCTTACCGCGCTCCTGTCCCCAGCCACTCGCCTGCTCGGCCTCGGCGAACCCACCCACGGCGTCGAAGCCTTCCCGGAGCTGCGCAACGAGCTCTTCCGTCACCTGGTCGAACACCGGGGCTACCGGTCGATCGCCATTGAGAGCGACTGCCTGTCGGCCCTGGCCGCCGACGCGTACGTCGCCGATGGCATCGGGACCCTCGACGGGGCGATGAGCCGCGGCTTCAGCCCCGACTTCGGCGCCTCACCCGCCAACCGCGAACTCCTGTGCTGGATGCGCGCCCACAACGAGCGGCGCCCTCCACACGATCGGCTCCGCTTCTACGGCTTCGACGGCCCGCTGGAGATGACCGGCGCCGCCAGCCCCCGCCCGGCCCTGACCGCGCTGCACGACTACCTCGCCGCCCACCTCGACCCGGTCTGGAGTCACGAGACCCTCGACGACCTGCTCGGCCCCGACGAGCGCTGGACCAACCCGGCCGCCCTCATGGACCCCGCCCAGTCCGTCGGCCGCACCTCCGAGGCCTGCGAACTCCGCCTGATCGCCGACGACCTGCGCGCGCTGCTGACCTCGCACGCCCCGCACCTGACCGCCGTCACCTCCCCCGACGACTTCTGGCGCGCCGAACTGCACGCCCGTACCGCCGCCGGACTCCTGCGCTACCACGACGGCCTGGCCAACACCGCGCCCACCCGCGTCAGTACGCTCATGTCCCTGCGCGACGCGATGATGGCCGACAACCTCGACGCCATCGTCCGCCGCGAGGCCCGTCGCGGCCCCACCCTAGCGTTCGCCCACAATCGCCACCTGCAGCGCGACACGAGCCGGGTGCAGTTCGCCGGCCTGCCGCTCCAGTGGTGGAGCGCGGGCGCCGTCATCGGCACGCACCTCGGCGACCAGTACGCCTTCGCCGCCACCACCTTCGGCACCCGCGGCTCCGACGTCCCCCACCCCGACACCCTCGAAGGGCTCCTGTCGACCCTCCCCCACACCCGCGCCGTCATCGATCCCTGCCACCTCGCCACGGCCCTCGACCGGAAGCCGACACCCCGTGTCCCGGCCGACCACACCTACTTCTCCCTCGACCCGGCCACCACCGATCAGATCGACGCCATCATCTTCGTCAAGGAGATCTGAGCCGCCACGGTGGCAACGCGGGCACCGGGCCCGGTCGGCCGGGCGAGGACGACGTCGCCGGCCCGTTGCGCGCGAAGCAGCAGCCCCAGCCGCTCCGATCCCGGGTCCCCCGAATGGGTGTAGAGCACGCCACTCCGCGACCTGAGGCGCAGCGGACCGGTCGCGTCCGGGCTCGCCCGGGATGACGACATGCCGTGTCCAGCGCGTGAAGGTAGCATTCGCATCCGGAGTACCCGACGACCGCGAGGTCGGAGTTGCGGCATGGGCCGGGTACCCGCACTCTTTACCTGGCAAGCGACTTGATGACGCAGAGAGGCGGTCAGGTTGCAGGAGCATTCGAGCCCGGTCAGCCTCCCCGATCCTTGGTGTGGGTGACGTGCGCCGCCTCACGGGCCGGTATCCCGGTGAGTCCGGTTGCGACTATTCAACGAACTTTCCCAGTACCGGAATCAGGCAGACGGGAACTCGATTCACGCGTCCCCGTCGAAACTCCGGAGCAGGTGTACCGGAGCGTACTTCCTTCCAGCACGCGATGCGGACTCCCCGCTCGATCCCCGGTGTCCGCTGACCGTCTGGTCCGCAGTGGCCCAAGCGGTCGAAGTGGTCGGCGTGTACGGCCACCGGTTTGCCACCGCCCGCCACCAGCGACAAGGAGCCACAGGCCATGGGTGGAAAGCAGAAGACACTCGCCGTACTGATCGGGACCGCGCTGGCAGCCGGACTCACCAGCCCGGCCTTCGGGTCCACCGCCGCTCAGTCGCCAAGCCCGCGCGCCACCGCCCCGGGGTCCGGGATGTCGGTCGTGGAGTGGAACCGCGAGCTCATCACCATCCTGAGCGATCCGAAGGCGCAACCGTCCACCGTCCACCCCACGCGCAGCTTCGCACTCCTCCAGGCCGCCGAGTACGACGCGGTGGTGTCGATCACCCGGGCCGACCCACCCTACCTGTTCTCGGTGTCGGCGCCGCAGGGCGCCCGTGCTGACGCCGCGGCGGACCAGGCGGCCCACGATGTGCTGGTCGCCCTGTACCCGGCCAAGCGCGCTGACGTGGACCAGCGGCTGAACAGCCAGTTGTCCGCCATTCCCAATGACTCCGGCAAGCAGGCGGGCATCCGCGTGGGAGCCGCGGTCGCCGGCCGGCTGATCAGCCTGCGGTCCGATGACGGGTCCTCGGCCAAGCCGCTGCCGTTCAGCGCCGGCACCATGGCCGGTGACTACCGGCCCGCGCCGACCGACTTCCCCACACCGGTGTTCACCAACTGGGGCTCGGTCAAGCCGTTCGTGCTGACCAGCGGAAGCCAGTTCCGCCCCGCAGCGCCGCCGGCCGTGAGCACCTCCGAATACGCGACCGCCTTGGCCGAGGTCAAGAGCCTTGGGAGCAAGACCAGTACGACACGCACACCCGATCAGACCGCGGCCGGTGGGTTCTGGGCGGCCGCACCCGTGTGGAACGTCTGGAACCAGGTCGCACAGGGCCTCGTCACCTCCGAGAACGCAAGCCTTGAGAAGGCGGTGAAGGTCTTCGCCCACCTCGACCTGTCCCTCGCCGACACCGCGATCGCGATGTACGACGCCAAGTACGCCTACCGCGTGTGGCGGCCCGTGACCGCCATCCGGCTCGGTGGTACGCACTACAACCCGATCGTCGTCGGTGACCCCAACTGGACTCCCCTGCTGCCGACCGCCCCGGATCCGTCCTACCCCGGCGCCCACGGCGCTCTCAGCCAAGCGGCGGCAACGACGCTCACCGGGATCTACGGTGCCCAGCACCGGCTCGCGGTGACGTCGAAGGGTGTCACCCGGACCTTCGCCGGCTTCCAGGACGCCGCCACCGAAGCATGGCTCAGCCGGGTCTGGACCGGTCAGCACACCTCCATCGACAACCGCGCGGGCCAGCAACTCGGCACGCAGGTGGCTGATTTCGTGGCTCACCACCTCTGACCGCCCGAACCCGCGGCGCCAACGCGCCGCGGGTTCGGTGGCCAGGAGCCGGCCGTACCGGATGCATTCGGTACGGCCGGCTGCTGCCGCGCTCGGAGCGCGACCGGGCCGCCGGGGCGACCGGATAGGTATCCGTCCCGTGGTCCGGCCGACCGGTGCCCTCATGATGACGGACCTTGACGTCATCCGTGTCCTGCTCGGCCACGAGATCGGCGACCTGCCGATACCGAACCCGAAGATCAGACGACCCGGATGGCAGGCGGACCGCTGCGCAGCAGGCACCAGTCGGACCGGGTGCCTTGTCGACTCAGTCCGCTTGAGTGGCCGTCAGGCCCCAGCGTACGGTCTGGTCGGAGGCGGCGACGCCGACGTAGAAGTCGCGCCCCTGCTCACCTGTCAGCACCACCGACCCCACGGCCGTGGCGCCGACCGGGCAGTTGACCCGGAAGGAGACCGGCGTCCTGTCGCCGAAGTGCGGCGACACGGTGACGAGGACCGAGCCACCCCCCTGGCAGCCGACCGTCACGGTGAACGGCCGCTCCGGGCTCGCACCGCCCGTCACGGCACCGCCGTCACCGATCCATTCGGGGATCCAGATCAGCCCGTCCGGCCCCGGGTAGGGCAGGATCTGCCCGGTACCCTGCTCCGCCGCAGCCGGCCCCGCAAGCGCCAGCAGCACCCCCAGCGCGCCCGCCACCCCGGCCAGCGCCTGCTTCTTCGTTCCCTTCACAACGATCCCCCACTCTGACGGTCCGTCCGGAACGGGCACATGCGCTGCCGCACGGCTCGTCCGTATGCCGATCCTTGGCACACGGAGAGTCTAGGATCGCGGACTGACAGTCGGCGGCCACGCGCGGGACGCCGGGCAGAACGCGAGGAGCGACTACCAGGCCGGCACTTCCGTATGAGAAGGCCGCAGAGGTCGTGCGGCTCAGTCACCCGTCACGCCGTCGGTCCGTTCCCGTAGGAAGTCGGCGTGACCGTTGTGCCGGGCGTACTCCTGGATCATCATCATGTAGACCCAGCGCAGGCTGAGGGATACGCCTCGGGAGGAGGTGAACGTCTCGTCCAGGCCGCGCCCGGCTGCTGCGGCGTCACACGCTTCGACCTCGGTTCGGAAGAGTCCGAAGTCCCGCTCCGCATCGGCCTCGTCGACCCCCTCGAGTCCCTCGTCGCCATCCGACGGACCGGTGAAGACATCCCCGATGGTCTCGCCCGCGAAGCTCCGTCGGAACCACCACCGCTCCACCTCCGCCATGTGCCGGACCAAGCCGAGGAGGGTCAGGTTCGAGGGCTCCACGGTCGTCAGCGCCAACTGAGTGGGCTCAAGCCCGGCGCACTTGGCCAGCAGGGTCTCCCGATGCCAGCTCAGCCAGCCTTCCAACATCTGCCGCTCGGATACGGTAGCCAGGTCGGCCAGTTGCGTGGTCCGCTCGACGGGCGGTGCCATCCATGTCATACCGTCATCCTGCCCGCCGCCTTGCTGAAGCGCCAACTGGCGCACGGTCCTACCTGGTTCGGTGCCCGGTCCGAGGCCAAGGCCTCCTCCTCCGGTCCGCTCGGCGCTGAGACGCAGAGAGCGGCCACGGACAGCGGCCCGAAAACCGGTGGAGGTCCGATCGGGGCGATGACAGGGTGTGCCGCATGTCGTTGCCCACCGCCGAACAGATCCTCCGTGAACTGCACGCCTCCCTCACGCTGCGCAAGCGTCCGGAGGATGTGGCCCAGCTCGTCCAGGAGTTGCACACAGCCCAGGACACCGACCTCGATCCGACCACCGGGGCCGCTCTCGCCATCTGGCCGTCCTGCGGCGGGCCGGCCTGCTCACGACCCGCCGCCGTGGCCGCTACGTGCTGTACGAGCTGAACCTGTCGGCCAGCGCCCGGCTGGGCACCGACCTGCTGGAGGCCGTTCTGCGTTGACTTCGCCCTCGTACCGCCCCGTGATCCACCGCGGCTGATCCGGCAACCGGCCGGTCCGGCGCGGTGAAGCGCCGCGCCGACCGGCTCGACCCGGGCTCGCCAGCTGCCCGGACCTCGGGTGCCAAGGCAACTCGTCGGGCTGGTACGGGCTTTGCGGGAGACGGGCCCACGGAACGTGATCACGCGGTCCTGGCGGCAGCCTTCATCCGGCACGGCCGACAGGTCACGCCGCAGAACGTCCCGTACCGGCGGATGGGCGCGGAGCAGAGGTCGCACGGACCGATCTCCCACACGGGGCAGCGCAATCGCTGTGCGGCCGACTTCCTTTCACGATCGGTGATTCGCAGACGCGGCGCCGCCTCGACGGGCCGCAGGAACTCGGGGACCTCGGGGAAGGTGTGGACGAGGCTCGCGTCCCCGCCGCGCGGGCGGGGTCTGTTGAAGGCCAGCGTTTCCTCACCGTAGCGGCAGGAGCGGTCGATCTCCTCGTGCGTGAACGTGATCTCCTCGTCGACCGCGGTCCCGTCCTGCCGTTCCTCCGACAGCGGTGGTCCGACGATCTCCCACCAGGTGTCGCGGTCCGCCGAACTGACCCACATCCGCATGCTCTTGTGGGGATCGCACTGGTCCGGGACCCGCACGGCGACGAACTCGCCCTCCGCGCTGGCCACGACCAGCCGGTCGATCGAGGTGGCCGGCCTCGGTGGGACGCACAGCGCCGGGAGCTCCCAGCCGAAGTGGAACTCGCCGCAGTGCGCACCGTTCCGAAGGGGGCAGGTCCGCTCGCTGGTGACCGTGCACTTCCAGGCCTGGAAGTGCCGCACCCCTCCCCGGACGGCCATCTCATAGGGTGAGTCGATCAACTGCCAGGGCACGTCGTCGACCCGGGCCCAGGGCGCTCGGTCGATCAGCGTCGCCGCGTCGGACGCCGTCACCCACAGCGGGGTGATCCCGCCGTCCGCCGCGATCCGCGAGCGCCTGCGCACGGTCTCGCTGCTGATCGGCGAGTACTGTGCCTCCCAGCCGATCCGCCGGCCACCCGGCCCGGTGACGAGGACATCGGATACCCGGCTCCCGCTCTCCGACCGGACCTCCGTCTCGACAGCCAGTCCCGCGCGGACGGCGGCACGGGCGATCCGCTCCTTCATCGCCTTCCGCTTGGCGCTCTCCTCCGGCGTGGCGCTGTGGGTCACCGGGAGGTGGGCCGCGCGCAGGATCGGCCGGCCGTTCCGCCGGACCGTCCGGATCGCCATCCAAGGGGACTTGTCCGCGAGTTCTGACCGGCAGACGCCTCCGTCGCGATGTTCCAGGCACTCGAGAAGCTCGCGGTCGCGCTGGGCCACAGGCTGGGTGATCTCTTCGAGGAGTCCTGGCCGCTCCGGATGCCCGAGGTCCGGGAGGGTCAGGTTGATCTCTATGCCGTATCCGGTATGGAACACGCCATTAGCCATGGCTCGAGGATAAATGCGACTACTGATGGTCCATCAGGGTGATGACAAGTCGAATTTCTGGACTATTAGTCCACCGTACTGTGCTCCGATCCGGCAGTGCCGCCTGGTGGTGGGGCGCCGGACCGGGCGCGGCGTCCACGACGGGAGCCGACGGGTACCAGTGCCGTGCCATCACCATGCCGGGATTCTCGCTCACGTGGATCCGTCGCATCCGACCGCCCCGGTTCTGCACGCGTCAGCCGCCCGGGCGCGGGCCGTCAGCTCCCCCGGGCTGCGCCCCTGCTGCCGCGCCCTGTGGCCGATCCGCCGGGGGCGCCGGGATGCGGAGCCGGGCGGCGCGGTGGGGGCTGCGCCGGATCAGCAGGTAGCTCAGTGCCGCCGCCGTCTGGAGGACGGCGATGCCGATCAGGTACCGGGGCCCGGAGTTCGGGGTCGCCAGTCCGGCGAGGGCCGAACCGACGGCTGCGGCGGAGATCTTCAGTCCGGCGCCGATGGTGAACACCTGGGTCCGCATGGCCGGTGGAGCATGATGGGCGCGCAGCCGCAGGGTGGCGGTCAGCAGGAGTCCGTCGCAGGCGCCGGCGATCGCGAAGAAGGCCGCAGCCGCGAGGGGCAAGGGGACGATGGCTGCTGCCGCAAGGCCGATACCGGTGCCGAGCATGCCGAGCACGGCGAGGCGGTGCGGCGGTGCAGCGGGCCGCGCGCGGGCGATCGCAACGTTGCCGGCCAGGGCCCCGGTTGCGAATGCGGTCATGAGCAGGCCGCCTGCTTCGGGATGGTTCCGGCTTTCGCCGAGGAGCACCGCGATCGTGGTCAGCCCACCGATGCCGACGAAGGCGAGGGACGTGGCCGCGGTGATGGCACGCAGCTCCCGGTACCGCCAGACCGTCGCGAGTCCTGACGCCAAGTCACCACGCAGCCGGATCGCCACACTTGTGTCACGGGCGGGTTCGGGGTGGAGGGGCAGCACGGCCACCAGTGCGGCGGCGCAGGCCGCGGCTACGGACATGACGGACATGGCCGCGGCGGGCGAGAGACCGGCGGCGAGTCCGGCGACTCCGGGCCCCGCGATGGCGGCGGCACTGTAGACGACGGCGTCCCACGCGTAGGCGCGGTCCTGGTCAGAGCCCGCCGGGCAGATGCGGGTGACCAGGCTGGACATGCCACCGGAGACGACCGGGCCGCAGCAGCCTCCCACCGCCGCCACGGCCAGCACCACGGGCAGGGGAATTCGGCCAACACCGAACCCGAGTAAGGCAATTGCCATGGCGAAGCCGCCGAGCGCGCTCGTGTGGAAGAGCCGGGGCCGCCGTGCCCGAGCCGCCAGGGCGCCGGCCAGCGGTGCGGCCAGGACATGCGGTGCCATCCACGCCGTCAGCACGAAGGCGCCCTGCGCCGCACCGCCGGTGCGATGCACGGCAAGCGTTACCACGGCCAGGGCCACGCCCTCGTCGGCCAGTCGCGCGCAGAACGCCGTCACCAGGTACTGCCGCACTCCCGCGCGTCCCTGCACGTCCACCCCTGACATGTAACGGGAATCTTCAGCAAGACGTTACACTAGGCGCGCGGCAGGATGGGCCGCCAGAAGCGGAACGCGGGAGGAACTGCCATGCGGCAACAGGGATTCCAGGCCTCGCAACGTCTGATCGACATCGCCAACGCGGTGCGCTCCGACCCCGACCTGCCTCGCAGCGCGGTCGCGGACCTGCTCGCACTCCACGGCGAGCATCCGGATGACCTGACGGAAGCGGCGCTCTCCGAACAGGATGCCCAGGCCCTGCGAAGCGCCGCGATCCGCATGTTCGGGCCCCTGGCCGAAACCGACACCGACCGCGCCGCCCTCGCTCTCAACGCCCTCCTGGCCGAGCATGCCGCCGCCCCCCGCCTGTCCCGTCACGACGGTCACCCCTGGCACCTCCACGTGGACCACGGTGACGATGCAGGCTGGGCGGACTGGTTCCTGGCCGCCAGCGCCCTGGCCCTGGCCCAGATCCTCAGCGAACACGGCCGCATCACCTGGGGCGCATGCGCGGCGCCGAACTGCCGGAACTTCTATCTCGGCATCGGCTCCGGCAGCCCTCGCCGCTACTGCTCCACCACCTGCGCGTCCCGCGCACGCGTCGCGGAGCACCGCCGTCGCAAGCAGGCGGAGCGGAGGCCCTCTCCCACAACGGAACGGTTCTGAACGGCTGCCATTCCCCCATCGACCCGGCTCGGTTCTGCCGCTGATTCAAGCGTACGGCCCGAGAGTTACCGGCAGCGGCCTGGCCGCCGACGCACGCGGCGCGGCCTGCGACGCCGCCTGCCACGCGCTGGACGGCTCCGGCGCGGTGATCGAAGCACGATCGAGGCCGCCTGCCATCCGCGCTCGACCCCAGGCAGTCCACAGATCGCCGACGAGCACTACCCCGTCGCCCCGCGCGGCGAACGCA
Organism: Kitasatospora cystarginea; assembly: GCF_039533515.1. Lineage (NCBI taxonomy): Bacteria > Bacillati > Actinomycetota > Actinomycetes > Kitasatosporales > Streptomycetaceae > Kitasatospora > Kitasatospora cystarginea. The sequence continues at coordinate 70,961 of NZ_BAAATR010000026.1, forward strand.
CGGCTCTCCATGATGGACATCATCCTCACCGGGACCGTACCCCCTGGTCAGGAGTGTCCGCCAAAGCGAATCAAGCCCATGTTGGGACGAGTTCCGGATCTCACGGCTGTGTCTGGTGACCGGCCCGGCCGCGATTTGGCTGGTGTGCCCCGCGACCAGCGGCTGGAGGGGTGCGCGGCCGTAGGCGCTCACCCTGGGGCCCGAACATGATCAGGTACTCGACCGGTCCGCCGGGGCCGGCATTCGCGACTCCGTGCGGGGTGCGGGTGTCGAACTCGGCGACGTCCCCGGCGGTCAGGACGAGGTCCTGGTCGCCGAGCGCGAGCCACAGCCGCCCGTACAGGACGCACAGCCATTCGTAGCCGTCGTGGGAGATCTGCCGCGGCCGCCCGGGCGGCTCCTCGACGGCGGGCAGGACGTGCTTGTGGGCGTGGAGGCCGCCGACGTACCGGGTCAGCGGCAGCACCGCCTTGTCGTCGCCGAAACGCCGCAGCGCGGAAGGCCGGGGCACCGTCGCGGGTGCGGTGCCGGCCAGCTCGTCCAGGGAGACGCCGTACTCCTTCGCCAGCTGCAGCAGCACTTCCAGGGTGGGCTTGCGGCGGCCGGTCTCGATCCGCGACAGCGTGCTCGGCGAGATGCCGGTCGCCCGGCCGACGCCGTTGAGCGTCGCACCGCGGTGCTCGCGCACGGTCCGCAGCCGAGGGCCCATCGCCGCCAGCTTGTCCACTATGCCGTCGTCGTCCGCCACTTCGCCCTGTTCCTCTCCGGCCGTGATGACCTGGCCCCTTCCTGCAAGTTTGTCAGAATGGCAACGCTGATCGCGTCGGACGGCCGCCGCGCCGCATGATCGACGGGTACCCGCGTCCGCCCGCGAACCGAGGAGAAGCCCATGCAACCCGAGCCGTCCGCCGAACTCCGCCACCGCACCGTCGAGGCCCCGGCCGGGCGCCTGCACCTGGTCGAGCAGGGCGCCGGCCCGCTGGTCGTGCTCGTGCACGGCTTCCCCGAGTCCTGGTACTCCTGGCGCCACCAGCTCCCGGCCCTCGCCGCAGCCGGCTACCGGGCGGTGGCGATCGACGTGCGCGGCTACGGCCGCTCCTCCAAGCCCGCCGCGAGCGACGCCTACCGGATGCTCGACCTGGTGGAGGACAACGTCGCCGTCGTGCGCGCCCTCGGCGAGGAGAGCGCGGTGGTCGTCGGCCACGACTGGGGCTCCAACATCGCCGCCGCCTCCGCCGTGCTCCACCCCGAGGTCTTCCGCGCCGTCACCCTGCTGAGCGTCCCCTACGCGCCGCCCGGCGGGCCCCGCCCCACCGACGTCTTCGGCCAGATCGGCGGCCCCGAGCAGGAGTTCTACGTCTCCTACTTCCAGGAGCCCGGCCGTGCCGAGGCGGAGATCGAGCCCGACGTCCGGGGCTGGCTCGCGGGCTTCTACGCGGCCCTGTCCGCCGACACCATGCCCGCCCAGGGCGAACCCGACCCGCACTTCGTCGCCCGCGGCGGCCGGCTGCGCGACCGCTTCCCCGCCGGCACGCTCCCTGCCTGGCTGAGCGAGGACGACCTCGACGTCTACGCCGGGGAGTTCGAGCGCACCGGCTTGACCGGCGCCCTCAACCGCTACCGCAACATGGACCGCGACTGGGAAGACCTCGCCCCGCACCGCGGAGCCCCGATCACGCAGCCGTCCCTGTTCATCGGCGGTGCCCTGGACGCCTCCACCACCTGGATGGCCGATGCCATCGACGCCCACCCCGCCACCATGCCCGCCCTGTCCGCCTCCCACCTCCTGGACGGCTGCGGCCACTGGATCCAGCAGGAGCGGCCCGAGGAGGTCAACCGCCTGCTGACCGACTGGCTCGCCACCCTCCAGAGGTCCGGCCAAGATGCCTGCAAAGCCCACACTGAGGTGATCCTGTAGACCGACCCACCGTCAGTCGGTCTGGAGGGCCGGGAAGTCGGCGCGGGAACAGGCTGGAACGGGTCCCACCGCCGGTCACAGGCGGTTATGCAGGCCCCGCCGTCCGCTCGTCACAGACGCGGACGGCAGGGCCTGCGGCACCGACCGTCAGGTGCGGTAGGCGAAGTACACCGCGTTCGGGTTGGACATCACCAGGCTCGCCACCGACCTGCGGTAGGTGTTGTTCGAGTGGTAGGTCACGTACGGCATGCCGCTCGGGCTCCGGTACGTGACGATCATGGAGTGGTCCTTGGAACCGTCACGGTCGAAGTCCATCTGCAGGATGTCGCCGACGCCCAGCTGGTAGACGTTCGCCAGGTTCGTCACCCGCTTGCTGGAGAGCGCGAACCAGGACCACTCGTTGACGCCCACCCAGGACCAGCTCTGGCCCGAGGAGTTGGACCACCAGCTGTGGTAGTCCGAGTCGGCACCGGGGGCGTCCTTCCAGCCGCCCGCCTTCAGCGACTGGCTGATGAAGTTGGTGCAGTCCCCGCCGGCGCCGTTGTAGTGCGGGTAGGCGGGGTTGTAGTTGTTCCAGTACTTCTCCGCGTACGCCGCCATGGCCGCGTAGTTGTACCCGCTGCTCCCTGCGGTCTTCGGGCGCGCCGCCGCCGGCCAGGAGGTGGCGGCAGGGGTCCCCTCCGGAGGATCGGCGTCCACGGGATTCGCCACGGGTGCGGCGGGCTCGTTGACCGCGGGGGCGCCGGCATCCTCGCTCTTGATGGCCGTCAGTTCCCAACGCCCGTGGGAGGCGGCGAAGGTCACGTTGTGGTGTGCCTGGAAGCCGGTCGTCGCGGGCTCGCTACCGTGGGCGTTCTTGTAGGTCAGGGTCGTGGTCTCGGTGACCTCGACATCGGCCCGCCCGCCGCTGATCTTGACCTTGTCCACGGAGACCTGGGTGTTGCCGGCGCCGTACGCCTCCCCCGCGGCCGCCAGTCGCGCCTTGCGGTCCCGCAACGAGGAGACCGCGGTGTCCTCGGCCCGCGCCAGGCCGGCCGCCAGGCCGACGCGCGCGTCGGACCGCAGGGCTTCGCGCCGCGCCGGGGCCGTGTCCAGGAGCGCTGCCGTCCGCTGGCCCAGGACGGCCTGGGTCATCCGCTGGAAGGACGCGACGGTCGCCTTGTCCGCCGTCCCGCCAGTCCCGGCCGCATCCGCGGCCGAGGCCGACGGGAGCGATGCGGCCGACAGGACCGCCGTCACCGCAACGCCCACAGCGGAGCTCAATATGGTTCGCCTCACGTGGTTATCTCCCCTAACGCCCGGTCAGCTCTGGCCGGGCAGGGGAATCTTCGCATCTTTTCGGGGGTCTTCGCCCGAAAACCATCCAAACCGATAAATTGATGACCGTCTGTCAATCGGCACCTGCGGAGCCGGGCAGCCATGGAGAACTTGTCGGCATGCGGAGCGCCCTACGATGCAGCGCCACACTCCGTGCCGTACGGGCCCCGCACGCCCGGACTCTCGGCTCACCGACCGTTCCCGGGCGACGCGCCGGCGGGGGCGATGAGTCACCCGTAGTCATGGTTCAGGCACGGATGGCGACCAGGGTGATTGCAGTCAGCGGAGCGTCGCCACCGAGCTTCCAGGGCATCGCAGAGAGCCTGACGAAGCCGACGCGGGCCGAGTGGTCGCCGTCTTCGGCGGCTGGTGGGAGCCTGGCGGCGGTGGGCGAGGAGGTGGCCATGCCGGCTTGGCGGTTGCGGGATTTCCACGACGACGATCTCGATCAGGCGATCGAGATCTGGGACCAGAGCCGTCTGAGCGAGGAACCGCTCCCGGTCTTCCCCGTCTCCGAGGTGATGGCCGCCGCGCGAGCGCGCCAGCCCGCCGTGGTCGCGGTGGTCGGTGACGAGCTGGTGGGCATGGCCGTGGCCCAGGCGCAGGCCGAGCGCGCCTGGGTGATCCTGGTGGCGCTGGCCGCCCGCTGGCGCAGTCGCGGGATCGGCAGCTCCCTTCTCACGGAGCTGGAGCGGCGGCTGCGGGCCCTGGGAGTGCGCCGGATCAGCGCGCCGATGCCGGAGGGTGCCACCGGCATCGGCGCACCCGGACCTGACGGCGGATGGCCGCCCCTGCTGCACACGCCCTTGACGTGTGGTCAGTCCAGGCCGCGCCCGGTACGGAGGCGGGTCGAGATGTCCGTGGGGTCGATGATCGGTTGCGGGTACCCACCGGGGGTCCGCGCCAGCTTCCAGGGCCGGTGGACAGTTCGGCCCGGAAGGTCGGCGAGTTCGGGGACCCATCGGCGGACGTAGGCCCCGTCGGGGTCCAGGCGGTCCGCCTGGGCGAGCGGGTTGAGGATCCGGTTGGGGCGGGTGTCGGTCCCGGTACCGGCCACCCACTGCCAGTTGAGCTGGTTGTTGGCGATGTCGCCGTCGACCAGCAGGGCGAGGAAGTGACGGGCACCGATCCGCCAGTCCTGGTAGAGCGTCTTGGCCAGGAACGATGCCGTCACCAGGCGGGCGCGGTTGTGCATCCAGCCCTCGTGGGCGAGTTGGCGCATGCCGGCGTCCACGATCGGGAAACCGGTGCGGCCCTGGCGCCAGGCCTCGGCCTCGAGTTCGTCGTTCCACCAGCGGTCCCGCTTGGCGCGGTAGTCCGTCCAGGCCGACTGCGGCCGGGCGGCGAGCACCTGGTGGTGGAAGTCCCGCCATGCCAGCTGCCGGACGAACGCCTCGGCGCCCGGCCCGCCCTGACGTTCGGCGAGCCGGGCGAGCTCGGTGGCGGACAGGCAGCCGAAGTGGAGGTAGGGCGAGAGCCGTGACGTCGCGTCGGCGGCGAGGTCGTCGTGCAGTTCCTCGTACCGGTCGACGTTCCAGGCCCGCCACAGCCGCCGGCCGGCCGACTCGCCGCCCTCCGGCAGGCCGGGAGAGTCGGGCTTCACCCGGGGGACGGGTTCGCTCGCGATCCCGGCGGGCGTACGCAGGGCCACCGGCGCACGGTGGGGCGGGCGTTCGCCGGCCTGCCGCCAGACACGGAAGTACGGGGTGAAGACGGCGTAGTGGTCCTTGCCGGCCGGAGTGAGCTCACCGGGCGGGACGACGGTGAGCGATTCGTCGTGGACGTGCAGGCGGTCGCCCAGGTGCCGGCGCAACTCGCGCTCGCGGCGCCCGGCGAAGGCGCTCACTCCCGCCGCGACGTGTACCGAACCCGCGCAGAGTTCGTCGGCCAGCCTCGCGGTCTCGGTCGCCGAGCGGCCTCGGCGCAGCACGAGCCCGCCTCCGATCCGCCGGAGTGATCCGTCCAGATCGGTGAGGCAGTCCGCGAGGAAGGCCAGCCGGTTGGGAGCCGCGAAGCCTGCGGCTTCGATGTCGGGGTCGAGGACGAACAGCGGTACGACCTCGTCGGCTTCGTGGCAGGCGGCGCGCAGTACGGGGTTGTCGTGCAGTCGCAGGTCCTGGGTGAGCAGGGCGATGGAGACGGTCATGGGAATCCGGCCAGGGTGCTCGTCGGTACGGGAGGGGTGGGTCGGGGTCGGCGGCTTCGGGCGGGAGTGTCAGGTGGGCGCCGGTGCTGAGCGCGTACGCCTCCCGGTCGGCTCCGGTCGAGGTCGACCGGCGTCCAGGCATCGGTCTGCCGCTGCCGGAGGCCGGCAGGGAGGTCGTCAGCACGGGGCTGCCGCAACCGTACCGCCCGGGTGCCGACCGGAGTTGCGAACTCGGCGACTCGCGCTCGGGGGTGTCGTGCCCGAGCCCGGACTGGGTGGCCGAGCAGAGCGCGGAGTCGCTGTACGAGGTGGTCCGACGCCTGGGCGGACCACTCCTGTCCTACACGCTGGTCGCCATGACAAGTGGGATCAGCTTCGCCCAACTCGCCGACAACACAAGGGAATTCACCGCCAGTGGCGGGGATGGACACCGACGAGCGGCCGCGGCCCGGTGTGCGGGCCGGCCCTGCCCGGCGGCCGGGCCGGGCGGGCCCGCGGCGCCGGCTACGCCTGGGCCGACTCCGACGGCCTCAGCAGCCGGAGCAGCCGTACCGCCCACACGATCACCGCGGCCAGGGCGGTCGCGACGGCGGCAGTGGCCATTCCGGACTGGATGCCGACGCGTACCGTGACGGTGCTGGCCACCAGCGCGCCGAGCGGGACACCCAGACCCGAGGAGAGCATCCGGCGGGTGGTGTTGACCCGGCCCTGGAGCTCGGGCGGGGTGACCTCCTGGGAGTAGGTCATCGTGTTCACCAGGACCACGAGGTACGCCGATCCCCACGCCGTCAGCGCCACGAGCGCGACGCGCCAGTCGGAGGTGAGGACGACGAGAAGGCCGAGCAGAGCCCCGACGGGCAGCACCCACAGCAGCAGCGGGTAGGCGTCGAAGCGGCGCCGCAGCCGGGGCAGCAGCAGCGATCCGCCGATGCCTCCGGCACTCCAGGCCATGTAGAGCAGGCCGATCCGCCCGTCGGATCCGTGGATGCCCAGCACCCGGTCGGCGAAGACGACCAGCTGCCCGACGATGGCACCGCCGGAGAACGACTGGAGGGTGCCGACCACCGTCAGGACCCGCAGCGTGGGGTGGCCGCACAGGAAGCGGAGCCCCTCCCTGACGGACTCCCGGAGTCCCGGCCGCCTGGCCGCCGAGGGCGCGGAGCTGGGCGTGGTGTGGGCGATGGCCCGGAGGAGGAGGGCGGAGGCGGCGAAGGACGCGGCGTCGAGTGCCAGTGTGCCACCGGGCCGGAACAGCAGGATGAGTCCGCCCGCCAGGGCGTTGCCGGCGATCCTTACCACCGTTTCCGCGCCGTAAATCGCACTGTTAGCCCGGGCCAGATTCTCCTTTCCGACGACCTCCGGGACGAATCCGTACACCCCGGCGTCGAAAAAGAGGGAAAGGCTGGCCGACAATAGCGCCACCGCCAGGACATGACTGGCGGTCAGCACTCCCATGGCCCAGGCCAGCGGAATGGAGCCCAGGCAGAGGGCATTGAGCCAGTCGGTCACGATCATCAGGGCCCGCCGGTCCACCCGGTCCGCGACCGTGCCGGCGATCAGGCCGAAGGCCAGGTAGGGCAGGGTGCCGGCGGCTGAGACCAGGGAGACCAGCAGCGGGGACCTGCTCTCCTGGAAGATCAGGACGGGCAGGGCGACGGTGGTGACGGCGGACCCGAGACCGGATACCACGCGGGACGACCAGAAATAGCGGAATCCGTTAATGCCACGGAGCGGGCCTTCCTGGGGAGGTGTTGACGCTTCATCATCGATGTCTTTCTGTGACTGAGACTGTGAAGTCATACGAGTTTATAGACACAATGCCGATTTGCTGTCAATGGCCGTACCGAGAAAGGTGTTTCAGCACATTCGGCACCGGTCCGGAATGCAGGATGTGCAGGCGCCGGCCGATCCGGGTCAACGCCGCGCAGAGGTCGCCGAACCCCCGTGGAGGGGCGTCCGACATCCCCTGGGGGCCGGCCACCACGACGGAGTCGAACTCCAGCCCCTCGACCTGATGCACGCCCAGGACAACGACCCGCCGTTCGAGGTCGAGGTCCGCACTCCCGGAGACGTCGGGGACCTCTGCCGCAGCGGCCGACGCGAGCCGCTCCATCCCGGCGGACGGAACGATCGCGGCGATCCGGGCGTCCTCGCCCTCGCCGCCCGCGCCGCCGTGCCGCCACGGCGGCCAGCCGGGCCGGAAACTCCCCGAGGGTGGAACGGTCGAGACCCACCGGGCGGCAGGCGATGGGATGTCGTCCGGAGACGACCATGGCTTCCCGTGCTCCGGGAAACTCCGGTGCACGTCCGCCGGCCTCGCTCCCGTCGGTGCGGGACATGGCGAAGCCGGCATGGCGGTGGGCCGGGCTTCACATGTGCTCGCCTGCGCAGTCGCCAAGGACGGATGGGGCTGTGCAGCCCATCGCACGCGGCGCCTCGGGAAATCAGCCCGGGCATCTCGAGGATTCGACCGAGACAGTATCAGATAGCCGTGAATTGGCGCTAGTTGACGCTGACTCTACGACTCGGGAACGAGCCCACCCAGGCGCGCTCGTTCTCGACCGAGTGATCGCCGGAGTCGACGCCTGCTTCTCCCCGCCCGCGCTCACCGCGGGCACAACCCCGCCCGCGAACCTGCTGCTGGGCCGGGTGGCCGGAAGCCGGATGGCACAGCAAACGATCTTCTTCAGTGAGCAGGTCGAGGTAACCGGCCCGCCGGTCCTGCTGCTGTGCGACGAGGTCGTCCCGCCCGAAGCGCTGGACGCGACCCTCGTAGCGCGACCGACCGGCTGGCGGACCTGGCCGTTCGGAGTGCGGCCTGATCGGGTGCGCTCCGGCCGTCGGCGGTCAGCGTGAGACGGCGAGCGGGCGCCGGTACCGGATGCCCGGGCGCCCACCGATGCTGATGTCCCCCGTCGGCGTGAACCCGTTGCGCCTGAGGACGGCCATGGACGCCGGATTGTCGAGGGTGGTGACCGCAGTGAGCACGGAGAGCCGGTACGCCACGACAGCCAGCCGGCACACCTCCTCGACCGCGGCCGTCGCCGCGCCCCGGCCCGCGGCTCGCTCGCCGATCCGGTAGCCGAGTTCGGCTGTCCCTTCCGCGACGTCCACGAGGTTGACCCGGCCGATCAACTCCCCCTGGTCGTCCACGACGACGTGGAAGTGGCAAAGCCCCGCGTCCTGTTCGGCGAGCAGGGCGCGGAGCCGGGAGGCGAACTCGGCGAAGTACGCGCCCCCGCGATCCGGCACGGACCGTGCGAAGTACTCCCGGTTCTCCTGCTCGAACACCAGCAGGACGTCCGCGTGGTCCGCCCGGAGCTGCTCCAACTTCACCATGTGCGACAGCGTACGGGGCGGCCGAGTGGCGAGGCCCCGACCGGCGCCGCCCGCCGGGGTGCGAACTGCCTTGGCGCAGACCGGCAGAGCGCGAGCCACCGGAGGCGGACAAGCGGCGAGCAATACTGGCTCTGGCGTGCCGACGAGGTGTCAGGCGGTTCCGGGTCGGCGGGCGGCGGCGGTGAGGAGTTCGGGGAGGGAGCCGGTGAAGTCGGGGAGCAGGCGGAGGGCGGACGCCCACGCCTGAGGATCGGCGCCCAGGTGGCTCCGGAGGAGCCGCGCCGCCTCACGGTGAGGTGGCCGCCAACGTGGCCTGGCCGGACGGGAGTTGATGTCCGTCGCGGTGAGGAAGGCCACCACCGCGGAAGCCGGCTGGGCATGCCGGAGGACGTCGCCGGTGGTCAGCCGGCCGTCGTCGAGAGCCCGGGGCAGCCAGTCCATCCCCTCGGCGCGGGGCGCGAGGGGCTGCGCGCGCAGTGCCTCGACGAGGAGGGTCCGGGGGCAGTCCGGCGCGGAGGCCAGAGCCGCCAGCTGGGCGCCGGGCAGCGGCTCGGCGGTGTGGGCGGACATCAGCTGCGGCCAGGGCAGTCGGGTGCCCTCCGCCACCAGGTGGCGCACCCGGTCCGCGACGGAGCCGGCGGCGGTCCTGCGCAGCAGCGCCACCAGCCGCTCCGGTGCCTCCTCGGCCGCCAGCAGGGAGCGGAGCACGGCCAACCCGTCGGGCGCGGCCAGCGCCTTCCGTACGCCCCGGTGCGTACTGGCGGGTAGCGGGTGGCTGGAGTTGCGGCGGCCCGGGAAGTGCTGTTCGTCCAGGAAGGCCTCCACCTCCTGCGGCCCGTGCCGCTCCCACAGGTGGATCAGGGTGCGCAGCCGGCCGCCCTCCGTGTGCAGCCTGCACCTGCTGAGCGTCGCCCTCAGTACCCCGGGATCGCCGGAGAGGTGACCGGCGGTCAGCCAGTCGCGGCGATGGGCGGCCTTGACCTCGACGAGGTCGGCCAGGAGCTGGGGCGCGACGGGGACTTGGCCGTCGCCACGGCCCCGGCCGGCGAGGATCCGCACCCGCTCCTCGAAGGCGATCGCCCCGTACAGGTAGAGCTTCGCGTTCACCTCGGGGTCGTCGAGCTCCAGCAACTCCTCGACGTCTTCCTTCGGGAGGTCCCAGCGGGAGGCGTGGGCGATCTGTGCGGACCTGCCGTGGACGGCGGTGATCCGGTCGCGGATCCGCCGCGCGGGGCGGCCGAAGACGAGCAGGTGCTGGATCGCCCGTTCGTCGAGGAAGGGGATGAGGCTCTCCTGTGCGTCCTGCTCGGCATGTTCGAACAGGAGCTGGAAGATCCGGCGGGCGTCCTCCGGCTCCCGGGAGGGGAAGGCCGCCTTGAGCGGACGGGGCCAGGAAGCTGTCGCACCGCAGCCGGCCTCGGCGCAGGCGGCGGCCACCAGGGCGGTGGCCGTGCCCTGGAACCGGCTGACCCGCCGGTAGAGCGCGATCCAGGCGGCCGGCTCGGCCCCGAGCGGGGCGACCAGTTCGCGGACCGCCGCGCGGGTGTCCTCGCCAGCCGTGCCGGCCGTGGGCATGACGCTCAGCGCGAGGGCCGCGGGCCGCACCTCGGACAGCACCCACGTGCACGGCAGCCAACCCTCGGTCAGACCGGTGGTGAGAGCCTGCCTCAGGCGGTAGCCGGGCATGTCAAGGGCGAGATCCGGCTCGATCAGCACCGACGGCGGCAGCGGACCGGTGCCCCTGGCCATCGTCCCGGCCGGATCGGCCCGGAATCCCTCGACCGCCAACTCCGGCGGGCAGCCGGGCAGCCGGTTGAGGGTCATGATCGCGTCGACCGAGAACGGGTGGCGGCGGTGCTCGGCCCGCACCTCGTCCCAGTCGACCGCGGTGTCCTGCGGCAGGTTCCACATCGGACCGGTGCGAACCTCCGCCGTGATCTCGTCGGTCGCCGAGGGCTCACCGTGCAGCACGGCCGCCGGGTCCGGATCGGCCGCGGCCCGGCGCAGCAGCTCGACGAGCCCCGGGTGGCCCAGCTCGTCCCGCTCGGCGAGGTGGTCCGCGAGCGCCGCGAGCCCGTCGCGGCCGCCGTGGGCGAGCACGTCCCGGCAGGAGGCCAGCACCATCCCCCTCGGCAGGCTCCGGCCGTGTTCGCCCAGGGCGCGCACGACCAGCTCCGGGAACGGCGCCCGCAGCGCCGGCCGTAGCACGTGCCGGGCCGAGGGACTGAGGAGTTCCTCGACCAGTCCGCCCGACGCACGCCACGCCGGATCCGCCGGATCGGCGGCGGCCAGCACGGCGGCCCGGATCCGATGCGAGCTGTCGGCCCACCGCTTCGCCTTGTACAGCGCGCGACCGACCCCGGGATCGCCCAGGCGCGCCAGGCGCAGGTGCGCCTTGCGCATACCGGGCGCACCGGAGGAGTTCGCCGCCAGCGCGACCTGCAGGGCCCGGTCGCCGGAGGCGATGACGGCGTCCGTCAGCCGGGGCGACAACTCGTACTCGTGGCTCAGCACGTCCAGCGTCTCGTCACGCAGCCGCTCCATCAGCACGTCGATCATCGACGGCTCCGCCAGCTGGTACGCGGCCGCGATCGCGACGCGCTTGATCTCCCCCACCTGCCGACTCCTCACTTTCCAGGTACGGCAGGACGCTAGCCGGTGGGTCTGACAAACGGGACTCCGGGGCCGTCGGTCGCATCGGGCACCTAAAGGGGGCAATCCAGGAGCGGAGGCAGTCATCTCTTCGAGCCCTGGTGCAGCACATCCCGGTGGACGGCACCACCCTCGACCTGCCCGACGCGGCGGCGAACGCGGAGTTCTGCGGCCGAGGAGGTCGGCCCTCCGCCGGCCGTCATCGACTCGGAGCCTCTCGGCAGGGTCGAGGGAGCATCTTTTGAACATGTTCAGATTTGGGTTGGGCTCATTCCGACCGGCTTCGAGGGGGGAGAGTCTGATGAGGGTCGTGCTGCCCGGAGGCACCGGGCATGTGGGCAGAGGGCAGCCCGGATGCCGCCGCCCTCGCCCGGCGGGCCCCGGTCCTGACCGAGGCTCCCGGTACCCGCGCCGGGTGACGAGACGGGCCCTGACCGGGATCTCGACCGGGGACGCCGAGGAGAGCGCGCGGAGCGGACGATCCCACAGCGGGGGTTGACGTAGGGCGCCAGCGCTCTCCGGGCCCGCTGGATCGTCCGCATTCGCCGAAGTACCCGTCACGGAAGTCGAGTTCCATCCGTAGCCGCACGCGGCCCGGCATCCCGGCGGCGCGGTTGCCCGCCACGGCTGCCGCTAGGATCACCTGCTTGTGGATGCTGGCGCAGGAATCGAGATGATCACGGTCCCGTCGGGGCGGGTAACGCTGTCGGACCGGCGGACGCAGCGCAGTTGGCCGGTCGAGCTGGCCTCCTACCGGCTCGCGGCCTTCCCCGTCACCCAGGAGCTGTACACACGGATCGCCGGCAGGCGGCCGAGCACCACCCATGGGGACCGGCTGCCCGTCGAGGGCGTCTCCTGGTGGGACGCGGTCCGGTTCTGCAACGCGCTGTCCCGGCACGACGGGTTCGCGCCCGCCTACCGCATCGGCGCCGACGGCGAATCCGTCGAGTGGGACGCGTCCGCCGACGGGTACCGGCTGCCGACCGAGGCCGAGTGGGAGTACGCCTGCCGCGCCGGTACCACCGGAGCGCACTACGGACCGCTCGACGAGGTCGCCTGGTACCGCGGCAACTCGCACGGGCGACTTCACGACGTGGGCGGCAAACAGCCCAATCCGTGGGGCTTCCACGACATGCTCGGCAACGTCTGGGACTGGTGCTGGGACCTCTACGACCCCGCGGTCTACGGCACCTACCGGGTACTGCGCGGCGGCGGCTGGTTCGACGAACACTGGAGCTGCCGGGCCTCCGCGCGGCGCCGCTCCCACCCGAGCTTCCAGGTCGACGACGTGGGCTTCCGGGTCGCGCGTTCCGTCATGCGCTGATCCGAGGACTGCGCCGGCCCACCGCACCCCGGCAGGCGCACCCGGGCGCCTCGAACCGCCGGACCGAGCGTCCCCTGCCGCGGGACCGGTCGCCCCGCGAAGTGCCGGACCGAGCGGCCCCGAACCGCCACTCTGACGCACCCGACCGACCACCAGCTACGGGAAGACCTGCCCGAGCAGGCGGCCGAGGGTGCGCCGGTCCTCGTCGTCCAGTTGCTCCAGGCCGGTGAGGCCGGTCATCAGCTCGGCCCTGATGAGCCGGACCGTCTCCTCCCCCTGCTCGGTCAGCACGACGTTCTTCACCCTGCGGTCGGCCGGGTCGACCTCGCGGCGGACCAGCCCGCGCGCCTCCAGCCGGTCGGCGATACCCGTGATGTTCGAGGCGTCGCAGGTGAGCAGATCGGCCAGGGTGCGCATGGGCATCGGCCGGCGCAGCAGGCTGAGCATCTTGCCCTGCATCAGGGTGAGCCCGTGCCCGGCCGCCACGGAGGCGAAGTTGCGGTAGTAGGCGGCAGCCGCGTGTGCGAGCCGGTCCATCAGCTGGACGGGCGTCGGGGGCGGCTCGGGCTGGCTCATGCGGCGAGCCTACGCGACTTTGATTGACATCCTCAACCTTTGAGCCCTACCTTCTCTTTTGCTTGAAGGCTTCAACCTTCCAGGTCATCAAGCCTCTCCCCGTCGCACCCCTTGCTGGAGCACTGCCATGACCTCCGCCCTGTTCGTCGTCACCGGCGCCACCCACTGGACGCTGGCCGACGGCACTGAGCACCCCACCGGCTTCTGGGCCGAGGAACTCGCCGAGCCGCACCGGATCTTCCGCGAGGCAGGTCTGGAGATCACCATCGCCACCCCCGGCGGCGTCGCCGCACCGGTCGACCCGGCCAGCCTCACCCCGGCCGCCGCCGGAGGCGCGGCGCAGGCCGAGCGACTGGCCGCCTACCTGGACGGCATCCGGGCCGGACTCGAGGGCCCGGCCCGGCTGGAGGAGATCGACCCGGACGCCTACGACCTGGTCTTCTATCCCGGCGGCCACGGCCCGATGGAGGACCTCGCCGGCAACGAGACCTCCGGCCGGATCCTCATCCGCACCCTCGACTCGGGCAAGCCCCTCGGCCTGCTCTGCCACGCCCCCGCCGCCCTGCTCGCCGCCCGCCACGAGGACGGCAGCCCGACGTTCGCCGGCTACCGGATGACCGCGTTCAGCAACGCCGAGGAGACCGCGGCCGGATTCGCCGACCGGGCCGCATGGCTCCTCCAGGACCGGCTGAGCGCACTCGGCGCGGACTTCGTCGCCGCAGCGCCGTTCGCTCCGCACACCGTCGTCGACCGCAACCTCCACACCGGCCAGAACCCGGCCTCCTCCGCCGAGCTGGCCCGGACGCTGCTGGCCGCCGTGGCCACCGATCCGACCACGGTGGCGGCCCGGCTGCGGGCCCGCTTCGCCACCGGCCGCACCAGGCCGCTGGAGTGGCGCCTGCGGCAGCTCGCCGCGGTGCGTGCACTGCTCACCGAGCAGCAGGACACCCTGCTCGCCGCTCTCCACGCCGACCTGGGCAAGGGCCCCGAGGAGGCGTACCGCACCGAGATCGGCTTCACCCTCAACGAACTCGACCACACCGTGGCCAACTTGGCGCAGTGGCTGAGCCCGCGCCCGGCCGCCGTGCCCGACGCCTTCCGGCTCGCCGAGGCCCGGGTGGTCCGCGATCCGCTCGGTGTGGTGCTGATCATCGCGCCGTGGAACTACCCGCTCCAGCTGGCCCTCGCCCCGCTGGTGGGCGCGCTGGCGGCCGGCAACACCGCCGTGCTCAAGCCCAGCGAGCTGGCCCCGGCCACCTCCGCCGCACTGGCCCGGCTGCTGCCGCGCTACCTCGACCGGGAGACCGCGGCCGTGGTCGAGGGCGGCGTCCCGGAGACCACCGCCCTGCTGGAGCAGCGCTGGGACCACATCTTCTACACCGGCAACGGCACGGTCGGCCGGATCGTGATGGCGGCCGCCGCCCGGCACCTCACACCGGTCACCCTCGAACTCGGCGGCAAGAGCCCGGCGGTGGTCGAACCCGGCGTCGACCTGGCCGCCACCGCGCAGCGGCTCGCCCGCGGCAAGTTCCAGAACGCCGGCCAGACCTGCGTCGCCCCCGACTACGTCCTCGCCGTCGGCGACACCGCCGCCGAACTCGGAGCGCACCTGGCCGAGGCCGTCCGCGCGCTGTACGGCGACGACCCGTCGATCGCACCCGAGTACGGACGGATCGTCAACGAGCGCCACTTCGACCGGCTCACCGCACTGCTCGACGACGGCCGAGTGGTCACCGGCGGACAGCACGACCGGGAAAGCCGCTACCTCGCGCCCACCGTGCTCGCCGATGTCGCGCCCGACGCACCGGTGATGCGCGAGGAGATCTTCGGCCCGATCCTGCCGATCGTCCCCGTCCCCGACCTCGACGCGGCGGTGGCGTTCATCAACGAGCGTGACAAGCCGCTCGCCCTGTACGCCTTCACCGAATCGGCCGAGACCAAGCGGCGGTTGACCGAGGAGACCTCCTCGGGAGGACTCGCCTTCGGCCTGCCGGTCTCCCATCTCGCCGTGCCCGAGCTGCCGTTCGGCGGTGTCGGGGAGAGCGGCATGGGCCGATACCACGGCGAGTACTCCATCGAGACGTTCAGCCACACCAAGGCGGTGCTCGACAAGCCGCTCGGCTGACCGCCCGAACCGACGCACCGACACCCGAACCGAGGAACAGGAAAGGCCCTGCCTTGAGCACCACCCCGGACCACCGCGCCGCCATCGCGGCCGAGACGGCCCATCTCGTCCGCACCGTCGAGGCCGCCGATCCGGCGACCCCCGTACCGTCCTGCCCCGGCTGGACGCTGACCGACCTCATCCGGCACACCGGCAGTGTGCAGCGGTGGTTCTCCGTGCTGCTGCGGCAGCGGGTCCAGCAGCCGCCGCGCAGCCGGGACGTCGACCTCAAGCTGCCCACCGACCCCGCGGCCTACCCCGACTGGCTGGCCGAGAGCGCCGTCGAGGCCGCCGAGGCGTTCGCCACCATCGACCCGGACACGCCGATGTGGGCCTGGGGAGCCGACCAGCACGCCCGGTTCTGGGCCCGCCGGATGCTGTTCGAGACCCTGGTGCACCGGGCCGACGCCGAGCTCGCCCTCGGGCTTCACCCCGCGATCGACCGCACGCTCGCGGCGGACGGCGTGGACGAGTTCCTGGTCAACCTGCCGTTCGCGGCCTCCTTCGCCCCCGGCACCGCCCAACTCCGCGGCCAGGACCGGACCATCCGCTTCACCTGCACCGACGCGGACGGCGACTGGCTGGTCCGGCTGCGCCCGGACGGCTTCGGCCTCGACGCCGGCTCCACCGGAGCGGACCGCCCCGACGCCTCCGTCCGCGCCACCGCCGCCGACCTCCTGCTGCTGCTCTACGGCCGACTGGACCGAACGGCCGAAGCGGTCGAAACGGCCGGGGACGAGGAGTTGCTCGCGCACTGGTTCACGCACTCGGCGTTCTGACCCTCTCCCGGGCACACCGGCCGGGCCACCACCGCCGCCCGTCCGGGGCGCCGTCTCCGGACCACGACGGCGATCTGTCCATCCGTCGGACGGGGTGGCGTGACCGCCCGAAACGCGGTTCCGGACAGCGGTCTTGGGGCGAGTCCCCGAGGCCGCTGCCCGGCCGCCTCTCCGCCGGCGGCGGCCACGCCCTGGAGGGCGGCGGCGCCCCTGCCCCGTTCCGGGGAGATCCACGGGGCGGAACGCGGCCGGTTCCGCTACGCCGGGCGCGCGTTCAACAGACGAGGAGGCCGGCTCCCGGCGCGCGGTCGTTGCACCGTAGGCTCGCTCGCATGATCACACGGGAGCCGGTTCTGCGGACCGAGCGGCTGTCGCTGTTCCGTCCGGAGCGGGTCGACCTGGCGGCGGTGCTCGCCGTCCACGGCGATCCCGAGACCAACCGCCACAACCCGGACGGACCGATGCGTTCGTCCGAGCAGGGCGAGCGGTGGCTGCGCCGCTGGATCGAGGACTGGTCCCGCGACGGCGTCGGCTACTTCACGGTGGTGCGGACGTCCGAGCCGACGCAGGTGATCGGGTTCGCCGGACTCAAGGTCGCGACCGTTGGGATCGCCCGGGGCGACCGACCGGTCGACGACGCCCACGAGGGCCCGGCCGACCACGTGCGCGCGCTCAACCTCTACTACCGCTTCCGACCCTCGTCCTGGGGGCAGGGCCTCGCCGCGGAGGCGGCACGCGCAGCCCTGGACCACACCCGGCCGCACCACCCCGAACTGCCCGCCTACGCGCTGATCCGGGCGGACAACCTGGCCTCGCTCCGGCTCGCGGCGCGCCTGGGCTTCCAGGCCACCGGAGAGGTGGACGCGGCAGGGCGCCGCGTCCACCTCCTGGGTGTGCCGGGCCAGTTGACCGATCCGTCCTGAGGCACCAAGGCGGGGAGGCAGCCGGTACCGGACTCGGCCCCCGGCTTAGGTCGACCCGCCGTTCGTGGCGGGTTCCCGGTCGCCCGACCGGTGCAGCCGGGCGGCGGCCGTGATGTGACGGACCGCCCGTCGGCAACGCCCGCCGACGGCCCGCCGCCCGGTCAGGCATCGACAACGGCTGAACCGCCCCCGTCGGCGGTGTGGACAACCCACCAGATGTTTAGGTTAGCCTTACCTTCATGAGTTTTGCGCACCTGGCCGCGTCGTCGGTCGGCTACACCATGCCTCCCCTCTGGCGAATACTCACCAAATCCGGCTATTTCGTCGGCCTGTGCGGAGCCATCGGGGCCACCGTGACGTACGTGGCCGCGGTTCGCCCCGCACTGCACGCGCCGGGGACCGAGACCGGTGACGTCACGGCCCTACGCCGGCGGGCGGCGGCCTGCCTGGCCTGGGCCGGGGCGCTGCTGCTGGTCACCGGCTACTTCCAGCTCGCCGCCCGAGTCGCCCGGGCCGGCAAGGGCATGCCGTTCGGCGAAGCCCTTTCACCGGGACGGATATGGGACTTCCTGCACGCACCCGCCGGGCCGGGGGCCTGGGTGGCACAGGGCACGCTCTACCTGATCCAGAACATCGTCCTCGTGCTGGCGTCCGCCGCCCTGCTCGCACTGTTCAGCCCGCGTGCGCAGCGCCGCCCGGACGCCCTCGCGCTCATCGGACTCCCCCTCTCGCTCGGGGTGACCCTCATCGCGGCGGTGCCGGCCACCGCCCCCACAGCCGCGGACCGCGTGCTTGACCTGGTGTTCGATCAACTCCACATCATCGGTGGCACGGTGTGGCTCGGTGGCCTGGCCCTGCTCGCCCTGCTCTCCGGTGCCCGCCGCCTGCTGAGCGAGAACGCCGGTGTGCTGTGGGCGGACCTCTGGCGGCGGTTCAGCCTCGTGGCGCTGGTCTGCGTGGGGTCGGTGCTGGTCTCGGGCCTGTGGATGACCTGGAAGCACGTGGGCAGCGTCGGGCAGCTGTGGACCACCACCTACGGGCTCTTCCTCCTCATCAAGATCGTGCTGGTCCTTGGCATGGTCGCCGCCGGCGGCGTCAACCAGTTCTGGCTGATGCCCCGCATCGCCCGCGCCCGCCGCAGCGACGCGACCTCCTCACTCCTTCACCTGACGCTGCGCCACTTCCCCGCGGTGGTCTGGGGCGAGGTCGCCCTCGGAGTCGGCGTCCTGGCCGTCGTCCCCTTCCTCAGCGGCTCCGCCCGTTCCGAGGCCGGCAGCCCGCCGGCCGTCACGACCGGCAGCGTCCTCACGGCCGGCGCCGCACTCACCCTCACCCTCGCGGCATCGCTCTACGCCACGGCCAAGGCCTCCGACGCCCTCTCCCGGCGCCCGACCGGCCGGACCCCCGCACCTTCCGCCAGCGGCCACACGATCACCCCGACCGCGGGGTGAACCCCACCGGTGCGGACCGGCAGGCCCTCGCCCGCCGGTCCGCACCGGCCGTGCCGGATGCTTCGAGCAAGCGGACAACTCCGGTATGCCGATCGGCGCTTCCCGCGAGCGCCCAGCCCATCCACCCACCGATGCCCGAACGATGTGGCGCACATGGACCCCGTTCATCCCTGCCACTCGGCCGAGCCGACCATGCCGGCCGGATTGACGATGCGGTCGAATTCCTCGGCGCCGATGTAGCCGGAGGCCAGTGCGGCCTCGCGCAGGGTGGTTCCCTCGTCGTTGGCCTTGTGCGCGATCGCGGAGGCCTTGTCGTAGCCGATGACCGGAGAGAGAGCGGTGACCAGCATGAGTGATCGGTTGACGTAGCCGTCGATCTGGTCGTGGTTGAGCTGGGTGCCCTCGATGCAGTACTCGCGCAGCTTGGCGCACGCGTCGGCGAGGATGGTGGCCGCGTGCAGGAAGTTGTTGATGATCACCGGGCGCATGGCGTTGAGCTCGAAGTTGCCCTGGGATCCGGCGAAGGCGATGGCGGTGTCCTCGGACAGCACTTGGATGCAGACCATGACCATCGCCTCGCACTGGGTCGGGTTGACCTTGCCCGGCATGATCGAGGAGCCCGGCTCGTTCGCCGGGAGGATCAACTCCCCCAGGCCGCAGCGTGGACCGGAGGCCAGCCACCGGATGTCGTTGGCGATCTTCATCAGCGGCACGGCGAGGGCCCTCAGCCCGGCGGAGGCGCCGGCCATCGCGTCCAGGCCGCCCTGGGCGGCGAACTTGTTGGCGGCGGTGGTGAACGGGAAGCCGGTCGCAGAGGCGATCTCAGCGGCGACCTGCTCGGCGAATCCGGGCGGGGCGTTCAGCCCGGTGCCGACCGCGGTACCGCCCGCGGCGAGCTCGTACAGGCCCTCGGCGGACCCGGTGACCCGGTCGACGGCTTGCTTCAACTGGTGGGCGTAGCCGGACCACTCCTGCCCGACGGTGAGCGGGACCGCGTCCTCCAGGTGGGTGCGGCCGATCTTCACCACGTCGTGCCACTGCCCGGCCTTGACCTCGATAGCCTGCCGCAGCGCCTGCACACTGGGCAGCAGGCGCTCGTGGACCGACTTGACCGCGGCGATGTGCATGGCGGTGGGGAAGGTGTCGTTGGACGACTGCCCCATGTTGACATGGTCGTTGGGGTGGATCGGGGACTTGCTGCCCAGTTCGCCGCCGACCAGTTGGATCGCCCGGTTGCTGATCACCTCGTTGGTGTTCATGTTGGACTGCGTGCCGGATCCGGTCTGCCATACGTAGAGCGGGAAGTGGTCGTCGAGCTCGCCCGCGATGACCTCGTCAGCCACTTTCCCGATCAGGTCGGCTTTCCAGGCCGGTAGCCGCCCGGCACGCCCGTTGACGATCGCGGCCGCCTTCTTGACGTGGCCGTAGGCGTGGTAGACGGCCTTGGGCATCCGGTCGTCCCCGATGGAGAAGTGGATCAGGGAGCGCTGGGTCTGCGCCCCCCAGTAGCGGTCGGCGGGGACGTCGATGGCGCCCATGGAGTCGGTCTCCCGCCGGGTACCGGTCGCGTCCAGGCCGATCGGGAGATCGAGGATCTTCGGGGCCTGGTCCTCCGCGACCCGGTCGACGCCGGAGTGCTGCGCGGTCATGACGTCACTCCGTTCCCGTAGACCGGCGCCCACATGGCCTCCCGAACAGCCTGGCCGGGGTCGGCCGGCTTGGCGGTGGCCACGCCCTCGTCGAGCGCGGCCTCGACCACGGCCGTCGCGGTGATCGCCGAGGACGCCCGGAGGTTCTCCACCGGCGGCAGCAGACAGGCCCCCGGTCCGGTCGGGTCGACCTGGTCCGCGACCGCCTGCGCGGCGGCGAGCAGCATGCCCGCGGTCACCCGGGACGCCCCGGAGACGATGGTGCCCAGGCCCAGCCCCGGGTACAGCAGCGCATTGTTGGCCTGCCCGATCTCGTAGGTCACGCCCTCGAACTCCACGGGCGGGACGGGGATGCCGGTCGCCACCAGCGCCTTCCCCCCGGACCAGGCGATGACGTCGGCGGGCATGGCCTCGATGCGGGAGGTGGGGTTGGAGATCGGGAAGATGATCGGCCGCTCGGTGCCCTCGGTCATGGCCTCGACGACCTCGCGGGTGAACGCCCCGTGCGCCGTGGAGGTCCCCAGCAGGATGGTCGGCGCCGTCCGCCGGACGGTTTCCAGCAGCGAGACGGCCCCGTCGTCCCTGGCCCAGTCCGCGACGTCCGCGGGGTCACGCGCGTAGGGCCGCTGGAAGTCCCGCAGGTCGGTCATGTCCCGGGTGAGCAGTCCCTGCTTGTCGATCAGCCACACCTGCGCGGTGGCCTGCCCGGGATCCGCGCCGTCGCGGATCATCGCGTCGCGCAACTGGTCGGCGATGCCGACTCCCGCGGTGCCGGCGCCGAACACGAGAAGCTTCTGGTCCCGCATCGGCACGCCGCTGACCTTGACGGCCGACAGCGCGGCAGCCAGGGTGATGGCGCCGGTGCCCTGCATGTCGTCGTTGAAGATCCTGTAGGTGCCGCCGTAGGTCTCGAGGATCCGCCGGGCGTTGTCGGGGCCGAAGTCCTCGAAGTGCAGCAGCGCACCCGGGAACATCGAGGACGCGATCCGCAGGTACTTCTCGATGAACGCGTCGTAGTCGGCGCCGCGGACCCGGGGGTGCCGATTGCCCAGGTACAGCGGGTCGTTCAGCAGTGACTCACGGTCCGTGCCCACGTCCAGTGACACGGGGACGACTCGGCTCGGGTCGATGCCGGCCGCCGCGGTGTAGACCGCCAGTTTGCCCACCGAGATCTGGATCCCGCCCACGCCCCAGTCGCCGATGCCCAGGATCTCCTCGGCATCGGTGCACACGATCAGATCCACGTCATCGGGCCCGAGCTGGAGCGTGGCGAAGGCCTTCTCGATGTCGTCCGCCCGGTCGATGGACAGGAAGACGCCTCGCGGGCGGCGGTACTCGTGGGAGTACTTCTCGATCGCCTCGCCGACCGTGGGGTCGTACACGATCGGCAACAGCTCCACCAGGTGATCTGTGAGCATCTTGTAGTACAGGATCTCGTTGCGGTCGTGCAGTTGTTCCAGGTACACGTTCTTGGCAAGGTCACTGCCCTGCGCCTGCAGCTGCTGGTAAGCGCGCTGCGCCTGCTGCTCCAGCGGCAGCACCCCGGACGGCAACCGCCCGGTCAGGCCCAGCTCGTCCCGTTCCGCCTGCGTGAACGCCACGCCCCGGTTGCGGAGTGGATCCATCAGGATGCCTGGCGCGGCAGGCGTCCGCACGGTTCTCTTGGTCATGTGGCTCTCCCCACGTGCGTGTGCGACGCGTGCACCGCCCGGCGACCCCGGGCCGGGAGCATTCCCCGCCGCTACCTCTACCGTGCGCACACGGATCCCACTGCCGCGCGTTGATCTCGCGCCGGTCCGAAGCGTCGACGGCTGCGACTGTCCTGCCTGTCGCGAGCGCCCCCGCCGGGCGGCTACCTGGGGCCGAAGGTGTTGAGAAGGACCACGGGCTCCCCGCCGAAGCGACCGGCCGCGTCCAGCTCCAGGAACGCTGCGAAGGCCTTGGCGGTGTAGGTCTGCTCCAGCGCTCGACCGGCCTCGGACCTCGCCCGGTCGAGCGCTGCCGCGCCCTGCGCGGTGGGGTGCGCGTAGCCGGTGCCGAGCCATCCGTACTCCGTGACCACGTCGGATGGGCTGGACTCGGCTTCCGGCAGGCCGACGCCCCGGTCCCGTAGCAGCGCCAGTGACTTCCGCGCCGACTTGGTGAGCGTCGGTGTGTCCAGGCGGAGGGTGTCGTTGACCACGACTCCCAGCACCCGGGTGCGCAGTCCGGCCAGCCGCAACCCCAGTGCCAGACCGGCCGCGGTACCGCCCGAGTGACGGGGACGGCCGTGTCCCCCTCCCACCCGACCCGACCAGCCAGATCAGGTGTCGGAGCCCGCACTCGGACACCTTCGCCGAGCGATGGGCACGCACCCTGCTGAAGGAACGGTCTGGGACGGCAGCTCCGGGCCGCGATGTTTCGGCGTTAGAGCCGCGATATCCGGTGTGCCTACCGTCAGTTCCCGAGCGAGGAGGACTGTCGTGGAACATCTCAAAAGCCTGCGCGACTTCATAGCCGCGCTGGATGCCATCGGCGAGATCCAGCCGATCGACAAGGAAGTCGACTGGCGGCTGGAGCTCGGCGCGGTGGCACGCCGTACCTATGAACTACGGGCCCCGGCACCACTGTTCAACACCATCACCGACATCGATGAGGGATTCCGGGTGCTGTCGGCGCCCGGCGGCCTGTCGGCCCAGCCGGGCCTGACCTACAGCCGGATCGCGCTCGCTCTCGGCCTGCCCGCCGACACCGGGGGCGCCGAGATCGTCACCGCCCTCGCCGACGCCCGGCGGCGCGAGCCGATCCCTCCGGTGGAGGTGGACCGAGCCGCGGCGCCGTGCAAGGAGAACGTCATGAAGGGCGACGACGTCGACCTCCTGAAGTTCCCGACCCCGCTGATCCACGACGGCGACGGCGGCCGCTACATCCAGTCCTTCGGCATGAACATCGCCAGGACACCCGACGGGGCGTGGACCAACTGGTCGATCAACCGGATGATGCTGGTCGACCGCAACCGCCTGGCCTGTCTGATCCCGCCGCCGCAGCACCTGGGCATGATCCGAGCGCAGTGGACCGAACGCGGCGAGGACATGCCGGTCGCGGTCGCGCTCGGCGTCGAACCCGGGCTGCCCTACGTCGGCGGGATGCCGCTGCCGGAGGGCGAGGACGAGTCGCACTTCCTCGGCGCCTACTTCGGCGAGCCGCTGGAGCTGGTGAAGGCCGAGACGGTGGACCTGCTCGTACCGGCCACCGCCGAGATCGTCATCGAGGGGTACGTCTCCCGGACCGATCTGGTCGAGGAGGGCCCGATGGGCGAGTACCCGGGGTACCCCGACCGCGGCAGCCACTCGCCCAAGCCGGTCCTGCACGTCACGGCGGTCACCCACCGGAACGACGCGATCCTGCCGGTGGCGGTGGCCGGCGCGCCGGTCGAGGAGGACCACACGGGCTGGGGCCTTCCGCACGCCGCGGAGATGGTGCATGTGCTGCGCGAGGCGGGGGTTCCCGTGTCAGCGTGCTGGGGTGTGCTGGAGTCCGCGGCGCACTGGTGGGTCGTCGCACTGAAGCCGTCGGGGCACGAGGACTCGGGCCTGGGGTCGAAGGAGATGGCGCAGCGGGTCGGCGAGGTGGTGTTCGGCGCCGGCAAGCTCGCCTTCGGCGTACCCAAACTGCTGCTGGTCGAGCACGACTTCGACATCGCCGACCCGGCGCAGCTGATCTGGGCGTTCGCGAGCCGCGCGCATCCGGAGCACGGCGAGGCGCACTTAGCGGTCCTTGTCGAACCCGGGCGGCCGGCCCCCGGCCCTGCCGCGTCGGATCCGGTTGGCGGCCTGATCGGCTTTGGGCGGTGCTTGGCCAGGGCGAAGACGGCTCGTAGGGCGTCCTTCAGTCGCCAGGCGCGGTGGAGGGGTCGGCGACCGCGATCCGGCCAGCTTGGCGACCTGGCGGTCGTCATCCCCGGCGTCTGCCGCAGCACGACGCTGGAGAAGCTCGGCTTCCCAGGATTCTCCGCGCTCGCGGCGGGCACCCGAGGGTAGCGGTGGGTCCGCAGTCCGGTACATTCGCGAGGCGATCTGGCAATGCCGCAGCATGACCGGCCTACGGCGCACCAGGCGGCAGTCACGGCGGGCGCATGGCGGCCCGCCATCCCCTGTCGCTTTGGCAGTTGACTTCGTTCGACGAATGTTCTGTGAGATCGGGCCGGGCAAGCTATGCCCGGCCTTGCCGCTGGATCGGGGCCGGGCAGGCGAGAAGATCGTGAGATGGTCGGCTACAAGTACGACCCGGTCTGGCGGCAACACACCCAGGGGCGGACCGTGCGACCTGGATGTCAATACTCTCTCCGGTGCCCGCAGTGTTGGGGGCCTTTGCGCGGGCGCCAGAACTGGTCGCGGGCAGCGTTGTGGTCGGTCAGAGTCGGATGGGGAGGTGGCGGGGTCCGCGGAGCATGGCGGCGTGCCGGTAGGGGGGTGGGTCCTGGAGGAGGGTTGCGCTGGGGAGGTGGGGGATCAGTGCGCCGAGTGCGGCCTGGGCTTCGATACGGGCGAGTGGTGCGCCGTAGCACAGGTGGATGCCGCTGCCGAAACCGAGGTGCTGGTTGTCCGGGCGGGTGGGGTCGAACCGGTCGGGATCGTGGAACCGCTTGGGGTCGCGGTTGCCGGAGGCCAGCGCGAGTACGACGGAGGTGCCCTTGGGGAGGGTGGTGCCGGCGATGTCCACGTCGGCGAGGGGGATGCGTTGGCGCATGTGGACCGGGGGCTCGTAGCGCAGCAGCTCCTCCACCGCGGCCGGTAGCAGGTCGGGTTCGCGGCGCAGCCGGTCCAGGTGGTCGGGGTGGCGTAGCAGGGTGAGGACTCCGTTGGTGATGAGGTTGACGGTGGTTTCGTGTCCGGCGATGAGGAGCAGTACGGCGGTTTCCGCGAGTTCCTCGTGGGTGAGCCGCATGGCCGGGTCGGGTTCGTTGATGTAGGCGGAGAGCATGTCGCCGGTGGGATGGTCGCGGCGTTGTTCGGCGAGGTTTACCAGGTACTGGCCCATCTCGATCCGGGCCTGCTCGCCGGCCCGGTCCCGCTCGGCGGAAGCCTCCTCGTCGGGTCTGACGTCGGCGGAGGCGACGATCGCGTCGGACCATTGCCGGAACCGTGGTTCGTCCTCCTGTGGGACGCCGAGCAGCCGGCAGATGACGGTGACGGGCAGTGGGTAGGCGAAGTCGTCGACGATGTCGATCGCGGTGCGGTCCTGGAGGTTCTGGAGCAGTTCCTCGGTGAGTTCGGTGATCTGGCCGCGCATGGCGTCGATGCGGCCGGGGCTGTGCGGCGGGCCGAACGGTCGCATGGCCAGGCTGCGCAGCCTGTGGTGCTCGGGGTCGTCGAGCCGTAGGAACGGCGGTTTCGGTGTCTCCTTGGATGGCTGCGTGGACGGGGCGGTGAGGTTGCGCGGATCGGCGCTGATGCGTGGGTCGTGGAGGAGCGCGGTGATCTCGTGGTAGGTGCCGATCAGGTAGCTGCCGTCCGCCTGCCGCACGACGGGACCGGCTTCGCGCAGTTCCGTGTAGAGCGGGTAGGGGTTGGGGCGGTTGGCGTAGTCGGTGATCCGTTCCAGGAGGGTGTCGGCGGCGGCCATGGGGCGGGGCTCCTCGTGGTTGGGCGGGATGTGGGTCAGGTGGGCTGGACCACGGTCAGTCGGCGGTCGGGCAGGTGGCCGGTGAGCGCGACGGTGGGGCCGTGGGAGAGAGCCTTCGGATCGGGCACGTCGGAGGGGAGCGGGATCTCGGCCGCGAGCGGGCGGTCGGACGCGCCGGGCGCGGGTGGGAAGGGGGCGGCGGTCTCGATCAGGTGCGTGTAGTAGTCGAGTGACTTGGCCATGTCGACGGTGACCGCGGCGGTGACCCGGCCCTGGTAGCCGTAGACCATCGCCAGGCGACGCTCCTCCAGCGTGCCTTGGGCGATGACCACGTGGTCGGAGAAGGTGGGCACGCCCACGGACTTGATGTTGAGCCCGAACTGGGCCGACCAGAACGTCGGGAGGGCGAGGTGGGGGCGGCGCAGGGGTCCGGGATTGACCATGTTGTGGGCGGCCACCTCGGCCTGCGCGACCGCGTTGCCCCAGTGTTCCAGGGAGAGCATCTGGTAGCCGAACAGTGGGTGGGGGAAGCGGGAGACGTCACCGGCCACGAAGACGTCGTCGGTGACGATGCCGTACATGTCGAAGGCCCGGCACCCGGCGTCGCAGGCGATCCCGCGCGGGCCTGCCGCCAGTCCGGAGTCCGCCAGCCATTCGACGTTGCGGACCGCCCCCAGAGCCGCGACGCACACGTCCGCCTCCACACGGCTGCCGTCGGACAGGTCCGCACCGGTGAACCGGCCGTTCCCGTCGCCGCGCAGGGCGGTGACGGTAACCCCGCAGCGCAGGTCCACCCCGTTGTTGCGCTGCATGGCGGCCGCGAGCTTCGACAAGGTGCCGCCGAGCGCGCCCACCAGGGGGGCGGGGCCGCGTTCGGTGACCGTGACGTCGAGACCGCGTTCCCGGCAGGCCGAGGCGATCTCCGAGCCGGTGAAGCCCCCGCCGATCACCAGCACCCGCCGCGGCCCCGCGGCCAGCCGCTCGGCCAGCCCGGCGGCGTCCTCGCGGGTACGCAGCGTGAACACTCCGTCCAGGGCGGCCTCCTCCGCCTTGGGCCAGGGCCTGGCCCGGGTGCCGGTGGCGATCAGCAGCCGGTCGAACGGCAGCGACTCGCCGTCGGCCAGCACTACTCGCTTTTTGAGAGGGTCCAGGCCGGTGGCACGGACTCCGAGCCGCCAGTCGGCGTCCGGGTCCCGGCGCATCGGCAGAGCGGTGGAGTCCGCCGGGACCTGGCCGAGCAGGACCTGCTTGGACAGCGGCGGTCGGTCGTAGGGCGGATGGGGCTCGTCCCCGACCATGGTCAGTGAGCCGGTGAAGCCCTCCTCGCGCAGCGCCTCGGCGGCCCGCAACCCGGCCAGCGACGCGCCGACGATGACGATCCGGCCTTCTCGAAGGTCAGCGGCCACCGGGGCTCACCTCCTTGCCGAGGAGGATGGCCTGGACCGGGCACGCCGCCGCGGCCTGGCGCACGCGCTCCAGCTGGTCGTCGGGAACGGCCGGGGTGTACAGGAGCCCCTCCTGCCCGTGCAGCTGGAACACCTCCGGCGCGAGGAACACGCACTGCGCATAGCCCTGGCAGCGTGTGAGGTCCACAACGATCTGCATCCCATTACTCCCTCCGTCACCCCCTTCGTTCCAGCGTGGGGGATGAACCGGACCTCCGCATGGCTACGGGTCATCCCCGGCGAGAAGGGCCGGGGAGCGGAGAGCCGTCGACCATCGACACCTGCTCCCCGGCGTTGGCGACCACGGACGCCCTCGCCGTGAGGTACGAGCAGCCATCAGGGCGATGACCTGTCGTCTCCGCAATCAGGTGCATGAGACTGTTGTGGCGGTCGTGGCCGTCGGCGCCGTCCTCGTCGAACCCGTAGTCGCCGCACGCGAGGGACCGGAAGCCCAGATACTGGTCGACCGGCGAGGCCACGGCGTAACCGCTGCTTGGATCCATGGGTGCCGTCCTCCTCGCGACGTTGCACCGCGCCACACACGCGCTTCACCTACGGCCGCGACCGCGCGGCCGTCCCTCAGTTCCAGCTCGGTCGCCCCCGTCGGCGCCGCGGACCTCAACGTGTCGACGGGCCGGGCTCTGGGTTCCGCCCCTGTGCCTGGATCGCGGTGATGGCGACGGTGTTGACGATGTCCTGGACGAGGGCGCCGCGTGACAGGTCGTCGACCGGCTTGCGCAGTCCTTGCAGCACCGGTCCGATGGCGATCGCGCCTGCCGAGCGCTGGACGGCTTTGTAAGTGTTGTTGCCCGTATCGAGGTCCGGGAATATGAGCACGGTGGCGTGGCCCGCCACCTTCGAGCCGGGCAACTTGGTGGCCGCTACCCCGGGGTCCACCGCGGCGTCGTACTGGATCGGGCCCTCGACCGGCAGCCGGGGACAGCGTTCGCGGATGATCGCGGTCGCTTCTCGCACCTTAGTCGACGTCCGCGCCCGCCCCGGAGGTCCCGGTGGAGTAGGACAGCATCGCCACCCGCGGCTCGATGTGGAACTGCGCGGCGGTCTGTGCCGACTGGATGGCGATGTCGGCCAGCTGTTCCGCGTTCGGATCCGGGTTGATCGCACAGTCGCCGTATACCAGTACCTGATCGGGCAGGCAGATGAAGAAGACCGAGGAGACGATCGAGACGCCCGCCGCCGTCTTGATGACCGGTCGTGGGCCATCGCGAGGGTGATGCCCTTGGGGGCGCGGAGCTTGGCGTAGGTCTGTGCGAAGGACTCGCGCGGTGGCGTGTGCTGCGGATCGACGATCCGGCAGATGGCGCCCTCTTCGTGTTCCCCGGCCTCGAGGTCGAGGTGGATGCCGAGGTCGGCGGCCCGCTTGCGGACTGCGCTCTCCTCACCGAGGAGCATGAGATCGCAGACGTTACGGCGCAGCAGCACGCCGGCGGCGCGCAGGATGCGCTCCTCGGTGCCTTCGGGTAGCACGATGTGGCGGCGGCTCG
This sequence comes from Kitasatospora cystarginea, assembly GCF_039533515.1. Classification (NCBI taxonomy): domain Bacteria; kingdom Bacillati; phylum Actinomycetota; class Actinomycetes; order Kitasatosporales; family Streptomycetaceae; genus Kitasatospora; species Kitasatospora cystarginea. Next base: position 99,753 of record NZ_BAAATR010000026.1, read on the forward strand.
AGCTGGCCCGTTCGTCAGTTGGTGTTCGAACATCATCGGCGTGACTCTGGTGCTGCGGGTCATGGACAGGCGGCGAGTGAGTTCACGGGTGTCGACGTGCGTCTCGAACAGTCCGAGCGCGACCTCTGCCTTGCGGGGGGGTGGCCGCGGTCAGCTTGCCTTCCGGGGTGGACAACGCGGTGGCCGTCGGGAAGGAGCGGCTGGCCACCGAAATCACCGGTGTGCCGGGTGCCAGTCGGTCGGCGAGTGTCATGATGTCGGGTCCCGGTCGCTGTCCCAGGGTGAGCAGTATTCCGGCGATCGCGGGGGCGCCGGCCGAGTGCGGCCAGCGATCCGACGACGAGGTCGGATCGGTCGCCGGGGGTGATCACGAGGCAGCCGGGACTCAGCGCGGGCAGCAGGGTGGGCAGCGTCGCGCCGCCGAAGACGTAGTCGAGTGCGCTGCGGGCGAGCCCGGTGTCGTTGCCGAGAAGTACCTCGCCGTTGAGTGCCTGGACCACTTGGGCCACGGTGGGGGCGGCGAGTGAGGCGTCCTCGGGCAGGATGTAGACCGGCACCGGCAGGCGCCCTTTGAGACGCTCGGCGACCTGTGCGGCGCAGTCGGGGGCGACCCGGTTGGCGATCACGGCGACGACGTCGCGGTGCTGCGCGGTGAAGGCGAGGTGCGCGTTGTGCATCTCGGTGACGACTGAATCGGCGCTCTGGCGCATGCCGCCCACGACGATGAGCACGCAGGCGCCGAACTCGTTCGCGAGGCGGGCGTTGAGTGTCAGCTCTGCGGGCAGTCGGGTGTCGTGGTAGTCGGAGCCGAGGACGAGCACGACCTCGTGCTCGCGGGCGACGGCGTGGAAGCGGTCGACCAGGCGGGAGACCAGCTCGTCGGTGCCGTGTTCGGCCTGGAGCGATGCGCCGTGTGGGTAGCTCATGCCATGGGCGGTGGCCGGGACCTGGGAGAGCCGGTAGCGGGAGCGCAGCAGGTCGAACAAGTGGTCGGGGCCCTCACGGGTCAAGGGGCGGTACACGCCCACCCGCGCTACGTGGCGGGTGAGCAGCTCCATCATTCCCAGGTCGACGACCTCGCGGCCGTCACCGCGTCCGACGCCGGTGATGTACACGCTGCGGGTCACGCCCCTACTCCGTCCTCGACCAGGCTGGTCTGCTGCCACGGGTAGTTGTTGTCGTACCTTCTCGTCGGACCTGTCGTGAACGGTCGGCGGTGGTCAGGGCCGGGCCGGGCATCGCGCGGTGCGGACGCGGTGGCGTACCGGGGATCGCGCGGATCGGACGCGAACGGTCAGTGCGGCCATGTCCATTCGGCGACCTCGGGTAGGTCGACGCCGTGTTCGCGGATCCAGGAGTGGTGGCGGGTGCGCACGTCGGTCATCTGTTGGCGGACGATCGCGGCGCGTACGGCGAGGCCGGGGACGCGGTCGATGACGTCCATGACGAGGCGGTAGCGGTCGAGGTCGTTGCGGACGACCATGTCGAAGGGTGTGGTGGTGGTGCCCTCTTCTTTGTAGCCGCGTACGTGCAGGTGGGGGTGTCCGGTGCGGCGGTAGGCGAGGCGGTGGATGAGCCAGGGGTAGCCGTGGTAGGCGAAGATGACGGGTTTGTCGCGGGTGAAGAGGGAGTCGTACTCGTTGGCGGGCATGCCGTGCGGGTGCTCTTCGGCGGGCATGAGGCGGGCGATGTCGACGACGTTGACCACCCGTACCGTCAGGTCGGGCAGGTGGCGTCGGATCAGGTCGGCGGCGGCCAGGGTTTCCTGGGTGGGTACGTCGCCGGCGCAGGCCAGCACGACGTCCGGCTCCCGGGTGCCGTCCTCGTTCCCGGCCCACTCCCAGATTCCCGCGCCGCGCGCGCAGTGCTCCCGGGCCTCGTCCAGGGTGAGCCAGTCGAAGCACGGCTGCTTGCCGGCGACCACGACGTTGACGTAGTCGCGGCTGCGCAGGACGTGCTCGGCGGTGGCCAGCAGGGTGTTGGTGTCCGGCGGCATGTAGACCCGCACCGCTTCGGGGCTCTTGTTGAGGACGTGGTCGACGAAGCCGGGGTCCTGGTGCGAGAAGCCGTTGTGGTCCTGGCGCCAGACGTGCGAGGTGAGCAGGTAGTTGAGCGAGGGGATGGGGGCGCGCCAGGGCAGGCGGCGGGTGGTGCGCAGCCACTTGATGTGTTGGTTGACCATCGAGTCGACGATGTGGATGAACGCCTCGTAGCAGGAGAACAGGCCGTGCCGGCCGGTCAGCAGGTAGCCCTCCAGCCAGCCCTGGCAGGTGTGTTCGGAGAGGATCTCCATCACCCGCCCGTCGCGTGTCAGGTGTTCGTCGGTGGGCAGCACCTCGGCCTGCCATGCCTTTCCGGTGGCCTGGTACACGGCCTGCAGGCGGTTGGAGGCGGTCTCGTCCGGGCCGACGAGTCGGAAGTCGCGGCGCTCGGCGGTGTCCGCCATGACCTGTTCCAGCAGGTCGCTGAGGACACGGGTGGGTTCGTGCAGGCTGGTGCCGGGCTTGTCGAGGTCGACGGCGTAGTTCTCCAGCGGCGGCACGGGTAGTTCGCGGGTGAGCAGTCCGCCGTTGGCGTGCGGGTTGGCGCCCAGGCGGCGCTCGCCCTCGGGCAGGCAGGCGAGCACCTGCTGCCGGGGGCGGCCGTGTTCGTCGAACAGCTCCTCGGCACGGTACGAGCGCAGCCACGACTCCAGTAGCCGCAGGTGGTCGGGGTTGTCGCGTACTTCCGCCAGCGGGACCTGGTGGGCGCGCCACGTTCCCTCCACCGGCACGCCGTCCACCTCGTGCGGGCCCGTCCAGCCCTTCGGGGTGCGCAGCACGATCATCGGCCAGCGCGGCCGTGCCGTGACGGCCTCGGTGCGGGCGGCGCTCTGGATGGCGGCGATCGTGGTGAGTGCCCGGTCCATGGCGGCGGCCATGTCCTGGTGCACCGTGTGTGGGTCGTCGCCGGTGACGTGGATCGGTTCGTGACCGTAGCCCTGCAGCAGTTCGTCGAGCTCCGCCTGGGGGATGCGGGCGAGCACGGTGGGGTTGGCGATCTTGTAGCCGTTCAGTTGCAGGATCGGCAGCACCGCGCCGTCGTGGACGGGGTCGAGGAACTTGTTGGAGTGCCAGGAGGCGGCCAGCGGGCCGGTTTCCGCCTCGCCGTCGCCGACCACGCAAGCGACCAGCAGGTCGGGGTTGTCCAGCGCGGCGCCGTAGGCGTGGGAGAGGGAGTAGCCCAGCTCCCCGCCCTCGTGGATCGAGCCGGGCGTCTCCGGGGCGACGTGACTGGGTACGCCACCGGGGAAGGAGAACCGGCGGAACAGCTTCGCCATGCCGGCCTCGTCGCGGGTGATGTCCGGGTAGGTCCGGGTGTAGCTGCCGTCCAGCCAGGAACCGGCGAGCACGGCAGGTCCCCCGTGGCCGGGGCCCCAGACGCAGATGGCGTTCAGATCGCGGACCTTGATCACCCGGTTGAGGTGGGTGTAGACGAGGTTCAGCCCCGGTGAGGTACCCCAGTGGCCGAGCAGCCGGGGTTTGACGTGCTCGGGACGCAGCGGCTCGCGCAGCAGCGGGTTGGCCAGCAGGTAGATCTGCCCGACCGCGAGGTAGTTCGCGGCACGCCACTGGGCATCGACCTCGGCGAACTCCCGGTCATCCAGCGGCGCGGACGGGGATGCGCCGTTGTCGGGTTCGGGGTGCACGGAGAACCTCCCGGCCAGGAGATGGTGATTGCCGTTCGACCCTGCACGGGGGAATCTCCAGTCTTTCAGCCGCGTCGGTGCGGCGCACGCGGGGCGAACGGGTCGACCGCTGCTCTCGCACTCTGCCGCGTTGCCGCTCGGGTGGCTTCAGGCGGTCGTCCCCGGACTGCGTTTGAGTCGCCCTGCTCGCCTGCTCAGCCTGGCGGTATGCGCACGCCGCGGATGACGGTGGTCGGCGCCGGTTCCTGGGGAACCGCCATCGCGTCGCTCGCCGCCCGCAATGGTCCGGTGCTGGTCCGGTGCTGTTGTGGGCGCGGGAGCCGGGACTGGCCGAGCGGATCACCGCAGCGCACGAGAACCCAGACTACCTGCCGGGCCAGCCGTTGCATCCGGAACTGCGGGCAACGGCGGTGCTGTCCGATGCCGCCGAGCAGGCGGACGTGGTCGTGATGGCCGTGCCGACGCACGCGTTCCGGCAGGTCCTGGCGGAGCTGACGCCCCGAGTCCGCCCCTGGATCCCCGTGGTGAGTGCCGCCAAGGGCTTCGAGGAGCACACCAACAAGCGGATGACCGAGGTGATCACGCAGGAGCTTCCCGGCCATCCCGCCGGCGTCTTGTCCGGGCCGACCCTGGCGAAGGAGGTGCTCGAGGGGCTGGCCGCTGCGGCGGTCCTGGCGATCCCTGATCTGTCCGTCGCGCAGCGCCTGATGCGCACGAGCCGCTTCCGGGTGTACACGGCTACCGACGTGATCGGTGTGGAAGTCGGCGGCGCGGTCAAGAACGTCGTTGCGATCGCCGCCGGGATGGCGGACGGTCTGGGGACCGGGGACAACACCCGGGCTCTGGTGATCAGCCGAGGGGTTGCCGAGATGACCCGTCTGGGGGTCGCGATGGGCGGGAGTCCGGACTTCGAGGCGATGCTGTGGCGCCTGGAGGCAGACCCCAGGCTGCGCTCTCCGGTGGCCGCATTGGAGGTCCTCGACCGCACGCCCGACCGGGACCGGTTCCTGGCCGCGCACGAGTGGGCCACCCGGATCCTCCCCCGAGCCTGGATGCGCGTCGTGGACACGCCGCTGCGCCTGGGCAACCCCCTCTGGGCCGTGGACCCGAACTTCGACCTGAGCTTCCACGTCCGGCGCCAGCTCCTGCCGACACCGGCGACGTTCGAACAGGCGCTGCGGGTGTGCCAGACGGTCGTCAGCGAGCCCTTCGACCCGGCTCGACCGCCGTGGCAGGCATTGCTGATCGAGGGCCCGGACGGGGGGCCGGCCGTCTACCTGCTCAAGACGCACCACAGCCTCACCGACGGGCTCGGCGGCATGCAGATGCTGGCCCTGCTGCACAGCCGTCGGCGTAGACACGCCTCACACAAGTGGCAGTGCGAGCCGCCCGTGGGTGAGCCGATCGGATCGTGGGGTGCGCTGCGCGAGCAGGTGAACGGCGGCGTGCGCGCCGCATCCGCCCGGCTGGCGGCCGCAGTGCTGCACGCGCCCCGGACACTGGCCGCCCTCGCGACCCGCCCCACCGACGCGGCAGGCGGGTTATCGCCGCCGCGATCAGCGCGATCGGCGAGGACGCCTGGACACCGATCCGCTACCCCGAGGCGTTCGTGGACCCGGACACCGGCGAGCTGGTCTCCGACGCCGAGGTAGCCGAGACCCGCTACACCGCGTTCTCCGGACGCAAGAAGGCCGAACAGACCACCGCTCGCCTGATCGTGCGCCGGGTCCGCCGCCGGGGCGCCGAAGCAGCCGCCGGACAGGGCGAGTTGTTCACCACCTGGCGCTACCACCCCGTGTTCACCGACAGCCCGTTCACCATGCTGCAGGCCGAGCTCCACCACCGGCAGCACGCCACGATCGAGCAGGTCATCGCGGACGGCAAGGGATCAGTACTGGCTCACCTGCCCTCCGGCAATTTCCAGGCGAACAACGCATGGCTGACCCTGTGGGCCATCGCCCACAACCTGCTGCGGGCCGCCGGAGCCCTCGCCGGGACCTTCCACGCGAGGGCCACCACCGGAACCCTGCGCGATCACCTGATCCACGTCCCGGCCCGCATCGCCCGCCCGGCCAGACGGCTGACGCTCCATCTGCCCGGCCATTGGCCCTGGCAGCACGCGTTCACCGACCTCTTCAACGCCGCCCACCCACCACCGGTCTGATCAACAACCTGACCACCAGCCCGACAGGGCCCGACCGGAGCAGACGTGGAAGAGCTGGGCAGACCAGCGGACACCCCACGCCCTCTACCCAGTCACCCCCAACCAGACCCCGGACGTGATCATTCTCGAATCACCTCGGTGGATTCGGGCCCAGCCGACTGGCCTTCTCGGTACAGGTCCGGCAGCGATGCCTGCGGGTCGAGATCACGCGCACACAGGCCTCATACACCCTGACGGAGGGAGAACCGATCCAGATCCAGCACTGCGGACAGACCGTGACCGTACGCTGCGGCAACGTGGAAACCCGCCCCCTCAAGCCGCCCACCGCCCTGCCAGAACCCTCCCAGCCACCGGGACGCCGGCCCGAGCGCCCCCACTGACGGCCGCTCCGCACCTGCGGGAACGCTGAGGATCACGCCGCTGCGGTGTCGACCGGCAGGTCCAGCCCGAGGGCGGTGACCAGGTGGGCGGTGCCGTCGACCAGGCGGTAGGACAGGCCGACCACCGCGGCCCGGCCGCCGTCGACCGCCTCGGCGAGGGTGCGGGAGCGATCCAGCAGCAGGTCGACGGTGTGCCGGGTGTGTTCGGCTACGAAGTCCGCGTCATCGGTGTGCCCGGCGGCGCGGGTGGCCAGGACGCTGGGGGTCACCCGCTCGATCACGTCCCGCACGTAGCCGTCCGCGGTGGTGCCCTCCTCGACGGCGGCCCTCGTCGCGGCGACCGCGCCACAGGAGTCGTGGCCGAGCACCACGACCAGGGGGGAGCCGAGCACGCTCACGCCGTACTCGATGCTGCCGAGCACCTCCGGCCCCATGACGTGTCCGGCGGTGCGGACGACGAACAGGTCGCCCAGCCCCCGGTCGAAAATGATCTCGGCTGCCAGGCGGGAGTCGGAGCACCCGAACAGCACCGCGAACGGGTTCTGCGCGGGGGCGGTCTCGGTGCGGCGCGCGGCGTCCTGGTTCGGATGCTCGGGCGAGCCAGTGACGAACCGCTGGTTGCCGGCCAGCAACAGCTCGAAGGCTTCGGCGGGAGTGGGGGCCAGGATGTCAGTCATGACCGCAGACTACGGCCCACTCCGTAACGCCGCGCGATCGGCTCTGCCCGCCGGCCGTCACGGGCGACGGTGCGGCCTGGTGGCTGCGTGCCCGGGTACGGACGCCGGCGGTCACCGGGGCCCGCTCGCCCTCAATGGCCAGCGCCGCCAGCCGGGCCGGGCGTCTTCTCAGGCGGCGGCGGTGAGGTCGGCTCGGCCGAACAGGAGCGCGTAGCCGCGGGGCAGGTGGGCCAGGAGGCGGTCGGTGAGCTGATCGCCTGCGAGGGTGGTGAGGGCGGCAAGGACGGAGGAGACGTCCCAGCGGGCGTTGGTGAGGCTGGTGTTCAGGGTGCAGGCGACGGCTTCGACGAAGGCGGGGGCCGTGGCCGGTTCGGGCAGGGGGACCTGGGCGGTGAAGGTGGCGCGGGAACGGTCGGGGAGGACGGCGGCCAGCTCGCAGCGTTCGTCGCCGGTGAGTTGGGAGCCGAGGGCGGTCAGGACCGCGTCCAGGGCGCGTTCGGCTTCCTGGTCAGTGATGTAGCGGCCTGCGGTGCGGACCTGCTTCAGGAGGTGGCGCTGCCGTGTCATGGCGGTGGCTTTCCGGGTGGGCCGGCCGCGCGGTGGCGGCGGCGCGGTGCGGGTCAGGATCGGTGGCCGGATTCGGGGCGGCCGAAGAGGAGCTCGTAGCCGGGAGGCAGTTGGAGCAGGATGCGCCCCATGAGGTCGGCGTCGGCGGCGTCCGACTCCTCCCAGTTCTGATCGGGTCAGGCGTCCGTGAGCCGCTCCGGCGCGTGGAGGACGGCATTGACCGCCGGAGCAGGAGGCTCTCCCCTGAACCGGTCAGATCGACTGGGCCGCATCCGGGGCATCATGACGACAGGAGGAGTAGCCAGGATGGGAACCGGATTCCGCCCGCGAACAGGCGAAGGCATGTCGCTGCTCGGCATCCTGCTCCTCCTGCTACTGGAGATCATCACTCTCTGCATCGCCCCGGTCGAGGACCGTCCGCTGGTCGGCGGCACCCTCATCGGCGCCGCAGCCGCAGCGTTCGTCACCACCGCGGCGGTCCTGCATCACTCCCGTCGAACCGTTCGAGAGGCCCGCCGCCCACTGCCGGAGGTCACGGACGGCGATTGGTTCAGCCGCCAGGATCTCGAGGGATTCCCGATGGAGGCCGTCCGACCGCTTCTGCGCGCTCCGGATGCGCCAAGCCTCAACCGGCTGTACGTCGCGTGGCTCTTCGCGACGCAAGGCCATGACGTCCCGTGGCTCATTCATCACCTCGACCTTCCGGCCGAGGCGGCCGATGTGCTCGTGAACGCCGCCCGCTCGTCGCCCAACACGAGTTAGCCAGTGACGAACGAGCTGGTGCGGCGTTGCTGTGCCTTCGGTGGGGCCAGTGCAGCCGCGCAATCGTTTACACGGTAGCCGGGCAGGGGACCCAGGGGCGGCCAGGTCCTTGGTGGATCATCGTCGCCGTTCGCTTTCGTCTTGCTCGGCTCGGCTTGCCCTGCCGTTTCCAGCGCCTGAGAACGGGAGTGCGACGCCTGGGCCAGCGTGTCCAAAAGCCTGCGCCCCCATGGTCGACACGCAGAGTAGCCTGTCGAACACGCGGGCCCTCTTCGGAGTGCCCTGCCTCGCCCGCCGGTTCAACAGCTGGGACGCTGCCTTCCGAAACGCGGTCACCGCTTCGGATCCCCAGCCGGGCCCCCGAAAGTTGTCGATTACTCCTGGAGGAATCCTTGAACCTCGACCGTACTTCGGGGGAGATCGCTCCCCCGGCGTGGGCTGCGCAGCCTGCCCCGGCCCGAGGCTGCGCAGGGTGCCTGACGAACGTCGACCTCACGATCACCGGCGGGGTGAGGCATGTCCGATGCGAGTGAGGCCCAGGCGAGCGTGCAGTCTCTGGCGGAGCCCGTTCCCGACGAGCCGCCGGACCTGCTCCTGCATCATCTGCACACCTCCCGGCGGGGCCTGTCCGCGCGGGAGGCGGCGCGGCGGTTGCTGCAGTACGGACCGAACGAACTGCGGCGGCGGGGCGGACGCCGGTGGCCGGGTGAGCTCGCGCGGCAGGTGACACACCCGCTGGCGTTGCTGCTGTGGGTGGCCGCCGCGCTGTCGTACGCGGTGGGCAGCCGCAACGTGGCCATCGCCGTGGTCCTGGTGATCGTGCTCAACGCCCTGTTCGCCTTCGTCCAGGAACTCCAGGCCGAGCGCGCCGTAGAGGCACTGGCGCGCTACCTGCCGCCGCACGTCACGGTGGTCCGCGACGGCGAGCCGGCGGTCATCGACGCGCGACAACTCGTGCCCGGCGACATGGTGGTCATCGAGGAGGGTGTGCGGATCGCGGCCGACGTCCGCCTGCTCTCCGGTGCCGTCGACGTCGACATGTCCACCCTCACCGGGGAGTCGGTCCCGGTGCTGCGCTCCGCCGAGCTCACCGACCTTCGCGCCCACCGCCTCGACGCACCGGACCTCGTCTTCAGCGGCAGCACCTGCACCGGCGGCGAGGCCCGGGGCGTGGTCTTCGCCACCGGCATGCACACCCAGCTCGGCCGCATCGCCGCACTGTCCGAACGGGTCAAGGAGCGCCCCAGCCCCCTGGAGGCACAGGTACGGCGCGTGGCGTGGCTGATCGCCTTCATCGCCATCGCCATGGCGATCGCCTTCGTCCCCATCGCCGTGTTCGGCGCCGGCCTGTCCATCAGGAACAGCGTCGTCTTCGCGGTCGGCCTGCTCGCCGGCAACGTCCCCGAGGGACTGCTGCCCGTCATCACACTCGCGCTGGCCGTCGCGGTCAGAGCCCTGGCCCGTCGCGGCGCCCTGGTCAAACGCCTCAGTGCCGTGGAGACCCTCGGCTCCACCGACGTCATCTGCACCGACAAGACCGGGACCCTCACCGAGAACCACATGCGGCCCGCGACGACTTGGACCACGACCGCCCAAGCCGACCTGCGCTCCGGCGCCCCCTCGGGTGAGCCGGACCCCACCCTCGCCATCCTCGCCGCCGCCGCCGCGGCCTGCAACAACGCCGCCCTCGGCACGAACGGCCACGGCGACACCGGCGATCCGACCGAGGTGGCCGTGCTCGCCGCCGCCCGCCTCCTGGGCGCCGACGTGGACCCGGACACCCGCACCCGCCGTCGCCGCCACGCCTACGTCTTCGAACCGCAACGCAAACTCATGTCGACCCTCGACACCGGACCCGCCGACCGCGACTGGCTGCACACCAAGGGCGCCCCGGAAGCCGTCCTGCCGCGGTGCGAGACCCGGCTCGCGCCGGACGGCGAACAGGTCGCCCTCACGGAGGAGGAACGGATCAGGGTCACCGTCCAAGTCGAGGCGTTCGCGAACCAGGGGTTACGGGTCCTCGCCTTCGCCCGCCGCGCCCTGCCGCCCGGTCAGCCACCGCCTCCCAGGGAGGAGGCCGAGACCGAGCTGTGCTTCCTCGGTCTGGTCACCATGCTCGACCCACCCCGCCCTGGGACCGTCGAGGCGGTCGCCCGCTGCCACACCGCCGGCATCCGCATCATCGTCATCACCGGCGACCACCCCCTCACCGCCAAGGCGGTCGCACGCCAGGTCGGCGTCGGCGGCGACCAGCCGACCGTGGTCAACGCCCAAGCCCTCGGGCACCTGCACGAAAAACAGCTCGACGACGTCCTTGCCGGCGAACGAGAACTCGTCTTCGCCCGCTCCTCACCCGAAGCCAAGCTCCACATCGCCGAGCTCCTACGCGCCCAAGGCCACGTCGTCGCCATGACCGGCGACGGCGTCAACGACGCACCGGCCCTGCGCAGCGCCGACATCGGCGTCGCCATGGGACGCTCCGGCACCGACGTCGCACGCGAGGCATCGACCATGATCCTCACCGACGACAGCTTCACCAGCATCGTCGCCGCCATCGAGGCCGGGCGACAGGTCTACGACAACGTCCGCAAGTTCATCGTCTACATCTTCGCCCACGCCACCCCGGAGGTCGTCCCGTTCCTCGTCTTCGCCCTCGGCGGCGGAGCCGTACCGCTGCCCCTGACCGTCCTGCAACTGCTCGCCTTCGACGTCGGAACCGAAACCCTGCCCTCCCTCGCCCTGAGCCGCGAGCCCATGGAGCCCGGCACCATGACCAGACCACCGCGCCCGCACACCGAACCGGTGATCCGCGGTCCCATGCTGGTGCGCGCCTGGCTGTTCCTCGGCGTGATCGTCGCAGCCCTGCAGATGGCCGGCTTCTTCGCCGTCCTCATCGCCGGCGGCTGGCACCCCGGCGCCCCCGTCGGCCCCGGAAGCGAGCTGCACCACGTCTACCAGCAGGCCACCACCATGAGCTTCCTCGGCATGATCGCAGGCCAGATCGGAACCGCCTTCGCCGTACGCACACAACACGCGTCCCTGCGCTCGATCGGCATCACCAGCAACCCCCACCTGCTGGCGGCCATAGCGGCTGAACTCGTCCTCGCCGCGGCCTGCGTCTACGCCCCACCCCTGCAATCCCTCCTCGAAACCGCCGCCCTCCCCGCCCACAACCTGGTGCTGCTCCTGCCCTACCCCGTGATCGTGTGGGGCGCCGACGAACTACGCCGCTGGCTGATGCGCCGCCGCACCGCCGCCACCGAATCCGGAACCGCACCGGCGGCGTGAACCTCCCACGGTCCGGTCGGACCCGCGCCCTGATCATCCGCCTGGCCAGCGAGAAGCCCTCGTGGGGGTGGCGCCGAATCCACGGCGGACTCGCCGCCCTCGGTACCGTGACAGCCTCCTCGGCGTTGGCACGGCTGTGAGACGCTTCTCTGCTGCCTGCGGCCCACTCCCACCACCCCGGCCTGCCCAGGGCACGGCGAGATGCGATGCGCAGCACCACGCGGGATCCTGCACGTGAGGGCAACAGCAGACCCGAGGGAGGCGAGGGCGGATGACGCCGACCGTCCCCCGGGGCACTTTGCACCTCTACCTGGGTATCGCCCCCGGAGCGGGGAAGACGTACGCGCTGCTGGCCGAGGGCCGCCGGCTCATGGAGGCGGGCGATGACGTCGCGGTCGGCGTCGTCGAGCTGCACGAGCGTGAGGACACCGCCGCACAACTCGACGCCCTGGAACTCGTCCCGGCCCGCCGCATGCGCTACCGCGGCACCGAGTTCGACGAGATGGACCAGGCCCCTGGGACATCATGGGCCGGGGCGCGGAATCGGCGTTCCTCGGCGTGCACGCGGGCCACCCGGGCTTCGCCATGATGGCCCTGGACGGCAGCGTGTTCGTCTGTGCCTCGACGGGCGAGACCGGCATCGATGTGCTCGCGGTGCGCCGCCCGGCACGCTCGGAGAACATCCTGCGACAACTGGAGTGGATCGCCCGTCATGACGCTGGCCGGCCCGGCGCCCGCCGAAGGGGCTCAGAGCTGCCGCGCCTGCTCCCGCTCGGCCTCGGCGGCGAGGTACACCTCGTTGATCACAGCCCGCAGGTACGGCGTCCCGTGCATCCGGCCGGCCCCGGTGTGGGCCTGGTAGAGGCGTAGCGCCATCAACTCCCAGAGCGGCTCGCGTGCGCGTACCAGCTCGCGCAGCTCCCGGTGCAGCTCGGCCGTGGGCGCCTTCGGCCGCGCGGCCTTCGGGACGGATCCCTCGGAGGTGGTCTCCACCTCCCAGCGGCCGACGCTGTCGACCACGACCAGGCCGGGTCCCTCGACCCAGCGCTCGCCGCGTGCCTCGCCGATCCCGTTGGCGACCAGATCCGCGGCGAGGCCGCCGAGGAACCCGCCGAAGCGCGGCGACCGCCGCTCGCCGGCGGCGTCGACGTACCCGATGTAGGAGTTCTCGTCCTTCGCCAGCGCCTGCGCGCGCAGCAGGCGCGCACCGCGTCCCGTGCAGCGCAGTACCACGGGGCCCTGCCCGCGCAGCCTGCCGGTGACCTCGGGCGCCTCGGTGGTGGGCGCCAGCCGCAGCGTCCACTTCGCCTTGGGATCGCAGGCGACCTTCAGGTGGGTGATCCCGATGGGCAGCAGGAAGACACCCTGGGCGGTTCCGGTGAGCTTCTTGCCCTCGAAGCTCTCGGTCGCGGCCTCGGTGCGGCTCACGAAGTCAAGATGCGAACGGTCGCCGAGGAACGAGAGGTCCTCGGTCGGCGGGCGCACGGAGAACTCCACCAGGGCCGGGCGGCCGGGCTCGGGGCGGTCCACCAGCACTTCGGCCGGTCCGGTGCCGCGGAAGCGGAACCGGGCGGCGGAGCTGGTCGGGTGCCGTTCCCAATCGGGCCTGGCGAGCTCGTCCGGTGTGGCCAGCTCCAGCGGGACCGGCTCGCCTCGACGCAGCGCTATCAGCCGCACCAGCGCCGCGCGTCCGTCGCCGAGCGCCGCGAAGACGCGGCGGGCGCGGTGCCCGCCTGGGGTGCGCAGCGCCGCTTCGGCCGCCGCCAGGGCGAGCCACGCGTCCCGCCGCTCCGCGGCGATCGCCGCGGCTTCGGCCGTGGCGGCCGCCCTGTCCTCCGGGGGAGCCGTCTCGGCCAGCTGTCTGCGAAAGCCGGCGACGGCGTCGGTCAGTTCGGTCGTCTCCGCGCGAACGCCGGCCAGCTCGCCGAGGGCGCTGCGGCCCTGCTGGAGCGCCTGGGCGACCAGCTGCTTGCGGTCCGGCTCGCCGCCGCGCGCGGCCGCTGCGGCGACCTGGAGCGCGGCGTCGACGCGGTCGACGCCCGCCGCCAGCACCGGGTCGGCCGCGCACTGCGCCTCGGACGGCCGGGCCAGGGCCATATCGCGCTGGAAGGAGGCGATATCGCGGCTCAGCTTCCGGGACAGCTGCCTCGCCTCGTCGGCCAGCTTGGCCTGTTCCCGCTGCCGCTCCTTCCGGTCGCGCTCCAGCTGCCGGGTGGCGTTCTCCCGGGCCGCTTCAAGTGTGCGCAGCCCAGCGTCGCCGTTCCTGACCGAGGCGCGCACTGCGGGAAGCCGCTCGCCCGGCACGGTCGCGGCCGCGGCCGCCGCGGCGCGGTGAAGCGCCTCCTCGACTTGGCGGATCGCGTCGAGCAGCTGCTCCGGGAGCGCGACGCCGTCCTCGGGCTCCGCCGGGAGGAGGCCCGCGCGGGCCAGGTCCAGCCGTTCGCGCAGCGCGCCGATCAGCGCGGCCATGGTCCGCTCCTCGGTGTGCCGCCGGTTCACCTCGTCCAGCGCGGTGCGCGCGGCGCCCAGCGCCGAGGCCACCGTCTGGGCGCGGTCGCTCGCGAACCAGGCCGCCACTTCGACAGCGCGCGCCACTGCCGTCTCGGCGCGGGTGAGCGCCGCTTCGGCGACGGGGTCGGCGGCGGGCAGGCGGCAAGCGGCAAGGGCCTCGCGCAGCGTGTTGATCGGGGCCCACAGCCGTGCCTCCTTCCGACGCAGCTCGGCGAACCGGCGCAGCGCCTGCCGGCCCGGGTGCAGTTCCGCGAGGACGGCCCGGCGCTCCGCCGCCCGGCGCAGATCCGCGGTGGCCGCGCGGTCCAAGGCGTTCTGGTACGCCGTCCGGGCCCGGTCCAGGAAGTCCGCGGCGATCAGGTCGGCCTCGGTGACGGGCCGCGCGTCCCCGACCCCGTCGCCCGGTTCACCCTCGGTCGCCTCACACAGCTCCGCGCCGAACGCGCGCAGCGCCTCACCCACCGCGGCGGCCGACACCGCATCCTCCGCCGACAGTCCCGGCTCCACGAGCTCCGGGCGCTCCACGAGGTCCTGGGGTTCCAAAGACGTCGCGGATTCCAAGGACGTCGGGGACGCTGCGGATTCAGCGGACACCGTGGGGTCGGGCGAGCCCGTCGATCGCCGCCTGCCCCATCGGCCCGTCAGAAACCCGCCACTCATCAGCCGTTCCCCCCGTCGCACGCGACCAGCGCCGCCACCCTACCCACACCGCCGGCCGTGCTCGCCGGGAAGGCCCCGGAGTCCTATCTCAGACACCAGCCGCAAGGTAGCCGGCGGGTAGCTTTTGCGTTGTCAGACGACGTGTTTCCCCACTTCATCGGCGCTCGACATGGACAAGCGGCTCGACCTGCGGCTTTCGGTCAGTGTGCCCCGGCCACGCTCCTCTGAGTCCGCCTCAGCATTGGCGGGCTGAGCGCGTCGGTGGAGGGCAGAACTGACGCATTCCGGCTCGCCTTCCTGCGGGACCAGCCGGGCCGTGTGTCAACGGCCAAATGTTCTCTGGTGGAGGCCAGTTGATCCATGCACTGACGGCCGATTGAGCGCCCCCGGCGGCGGCCAGATACTTCCCCGCCGTTGATGGGTCCGGGAACACCTCAAGGGCATCACGCCCTTGCCGGTGATGGCCTCGGCGAGCCGGAAGCTGTCACCCTGGGTGACGATGACGTGAGCGTGGTGCAGGAGCCTGTCGACGGTGGCGGTGGCCAGGGTCTTGGGCATGATCTCGTCGAAGCCCGAGGGGTGCAGGTTCGAACTGACGGCCAGTGCGCGTCGTTCGTAGGCGGGGTCAGGATGACGCCGTCCGCACGGATGCTGTCGGCGTGCAGGTGCGCTCCGGTGAAGCTCATCCGTCACGGGACTGATGGCGCAAACCGCCGTGCGCACCTTGGAGTCGACGAGTCAGAGCGGTCGGGTCCGGGCGCCAGCGCGTCACGCGCGGCCCGCCAGGCGGGATCCCCGGGGTAGAGCTCGGTGCGGAGGTAGGCCCAAGTGAGCGGACCCCGGCGACCCGCTCAGGGTTCTCGTCCGTGGTCTCGGCGACGTCGTATCTGGAGATCCCACCGGACGTACTGCGTCGACCTCGCCCGGGAGGACGGCAAGCGCCGTACCCGCCGTCGGGGCGGCTTCGCCAGCCGCGCCGAGGCGACCCGCGAGATGAAGCGGGCTGGACGGTGAGCTGCGCGGCGTCTACGAGGACCGCCGCACCACCGTCGCAAGCTACCTGCGAGAGTGGCTGGCGGCGGAGAAGGAGGTGCTCGCGCCGACACCTATGCCGGGTATGCGGATTGCGTCGAGCGCGACCCGATCCCCGCCTTCGGCCGCTACCGGCTCCCCGACCTGCGCCCCAAGCAGATCGACGACCCAGCAGAAAGCCAAGCGTGGCTGCGTCAAGAACAGGAAGCAGCTCGGCCCGTGGTGTCCGCAGCTGTCGCCGGCATGGCACCGACGACGCAGCCGCTCAGGAGCTGAGCCTCCACGCCGACCCTGCCCTTGCCGATAACCTCATCCGTCCTGGTGGGAGCTGGTGAACGATGATTCACCGGATGTCGACCCGTTGCCGAGTCGGCGCTCTGGCGAGACGGCGATTGCCCCGGCATGACACTCGCCGCCGCCCTCGACCGGGCCGATGCCCAGTGGGTCCATCGCTCTGATCCGCCAGCTGAAAGCCTCAGGGGGGGTCTGTCCAGCGACGGCTCTGTCTCACATCCGGTGGTGACGTTGTGTCACTGTCTGGACTGTCGTGGCCTCGGAGTGCTCATCGTCGCCGTCGTAGCTGGTCGGCGGGCCCGTCGCCGCCCGCCGTACGGAAAGCGCACTTGGCCCTGGAAACTGCCCGAGGTCGCCGAGACCGGTCGACCCTGTTGCCCATGGGCAACAGGGTCGACCGGCTACCCGGAATGTCCCTGCAGATCCCCTGGCCTCAGGGCATCCCGGGCCGTCACTGTCAACGTCACCACCGGATGTGAGACAGAGCCGGTCACCGTACAGACCCGTTACTGGCAGGTCTGGACCGCGGCCTGCTCGAGCAGGTTGGTGACCGCACCCGGGTCGGTCAGCATGATCAGGTGCGGACCGTCCACCTCGACGGTGTGCGCGCCCGCCCGCGCGGCCATGAACCGCTCCAGGTCCGGGGAGATGGCGTGGTCACCGGTGGCCACCATGTACCAGGACGGGATCGTCTTCCAGGCCGGCACGCCAGAGGCCTCGGTGACCGAGTCGAGGCTCAGCGGCCGCTGCTCGGCCGCCAGCGCGGCCTCCTGGGACGGCGGCAATTCGTTGTCCAGGAAGACGCTCGGGTACTGGGACGTGGTGATCGTCAGCTCCGTGCCCGTGCCGCCCCCACCTGCGGGTAGGTCGACGGAACCACCGGAACTGCGGGGATCTCCTTGCCGAGCGCACTCCCGTTGAGACCGGCCAGCGAGTCTCCCTGATCCGGCGCGAACGCCGCGATGTAGACCAGGGCCCTGACGTTGGGGTCGCCCTGGACGGCGTTGGTGATCACGGCACCGCCGTAGGAGTGGCCGACCAGGATGATGGGACCGCTGATCCGCTCCAGGACGCTGTGGATGTAGTCCGCGTCCGAGTTCAGGCCGCGCAGCGGGTTCGACGGGGCCACGACCGGGAAGCCGGCCGCCTGCAATCGCTTGACCTCCGGGGTCCAGCCCGAGGCGTCCGCCCACGCGCCGTGTACCAGCACGACCGTCGGCTTCGGCCCCTGCCAGTGCGCGAGAGCCGGGATCCGGGCCGAAACGGCCTGGGCCGAGGTCGAGACCGAGGCGGGGCGGGCCTGGGCGCTCGTGCTGAGCGCCGCCGAAGACGCGCCGACGACCGCGAGCACCGCGGCAACCAGGCCGGCCAACCGAGTGTGACGATTCATGACAGTTGAACTCCCGTTCTTCCAGTGCGACTTCATCGCTTGATCTCTGGCTGATGATGCTGGGCCCGCTGGCAGCAGCGGGAGGTGACCGTGAGCCGGGCCGGCAGGAGCGCTCACTCCGGGAGCGACTCCAGCCACGCGTGGAAGGCCTCGACTTCGTCAGTCCGAGTGAGCGCGGGGCCATGCGCGAAGCCCACGGCGCTGATGTCCGGTGGGAGTCTGCGAAGACTCCCTGCGCGCAGGCCGGGATCCGCGGCGAGGGCGGCCGGCCCGCAGGTGAGCCCGCCGCGGTGGAAGACCGCGTCGCCGACCAGGACGGTGCCGGTGGGCTCGTGCAGGAACGCGAGATGCCCTGGTGAGTGGCCCGGGGTGTGGATGGCGAGCAGCCCGGTACCGTCGACTCGTTCACCGCCGTTGAGGGGCTGGTCCGGGGTGAACGGCTTCCAGTGGAGTTTCGGCAGGCGGTCGAGCATACGGCCGACCGTGCCTGATCGGCCTTCGCGCGGGACGTGTCCGGCCGCCAGCCATGCGTGTTCGGCCGGGTGGGCGAGGATGGCGGCGCCGGTGAGCTCGCGTACGTACGCGGCGCCTTGGACGTGGTCGGGATGGGCGTGTGTGAGCACGATCCGCTTGACGTCGTGGGGTTTGTGCCCGATCTCTTCGATCGCGGTGAGCAGCGGAGGGTGGGCGCTCGCCCAGCCGACGTCGACGAGCGTGAGCCCGTCCTCGCCCTCGACCAGGAACGCGGCGTCGCGGCTGCTGGTGGCGATGCGCCGGACTCCGGGCGCGAGGAGTTGCGCACGGCTCACGCGTCGCCCGACCCGGCGTCGGCGGGGATGATGCCGGAGCGCAGCAGGTCGGCGAGCTCCGGGGGCAGGTAGCCCTGTTCGGCCAGGCGTGGGAGGACGCCACCGGATTCGAGGATCTCGAGGACGAGCGGCGGGAGCGGCTTTGCCTGTCCCGCCGCTCCGGTCGTGTCGTTGCGCCAGACGCCGGTGGCGATGTCGAAGCTGCCGGTGTCGCCGTCGTGGAAGTGCCCTGTGATTCCGGGGGCGGTGAGGGCGGGCAGCCCGGCGTTGACCGCGTTGCGTAGGAAGAGGGAGTTGAACTCCTCGGCGATCAGGGCGGCGACGCCGAGATGGCGGAAGAGCGAGGCGACCGGGCGCGACGAGCCGAGCCCGAAGTTCGTTCCGGCGACGACGATGTCCCCGTGGGTGACGTGCTCCGTCCAGCCGGGGCGCACGTCGTAGAAGACGTGCTTGGCGGCTTCGGGGACGTCCATCCTCATGGCGAAGGCGGGGTACATCGCGTCGGTGTTCAGGCCGTCGCCGAATACCCATACCCGCCCGCTGACTACGGTGGTGCTGCTCATTCGGTCAGGCTCCTGGGGTCGGTGATGACGCCGGCGATCGCGGAGGCGGCGACGGTGGCCGGGGAGGCCATGTAGATCTCTGCTTCGGGGCTGCCCATGCGGCCGGTGAAGTTGCGGGTGCTGGAGGTGATGCAGACTTCGCCGGGGCCGAGGACGCCCATGTGGTAGCCGAAGCAGGCGCCGCACGTCGAGTTGGTGACCACGCCTCCGGCGTCTGCGATGTCCTGTAGGTAGCCTCGGCGCATCGCTTCCCGGTAGACCTGCTGGGAGGCGGGGGTGACGAGGAGTCGTACTCCGTCGGCGACCCGGCGTCCGTACAGGATCTCGGCGGCGACCTTCAGGTCTTCGAGCCGGCCGTTGGCGCAGGAGCCGATGAAGGCTTGGTCGATGCGTCGCGGCTCGATCGTCGAGACGGGAACGCCGTTGCGGCTCACGGTGCCGGGGCGGGCGACGTAGGGTTCGAGCGTGTCGAGGTCGATGCGGCGTACTTCGAGGTAGTCGGCGTCGGGGTCGGGTTCGGCCGGCTGGAAGTCGCTCACGCCGTGCTCGGCGAGGTGGGCGACGAGCCTGTCATCGGCGTCGAAGGTGGCGAAGTCGGCGGAGATCTCGGCGGCCTGGGTGGCGATGGTGCGCCGGTCGCCGATCGGGATGCTCGCCAGGCCCGGTCCACCGAGCTCCAGGTTCTGGTTCGTGGCGTCGCCGTAGGCGTCGGCGATGTACAGGAACACGTCCTTGCCGCTGATCCCGGCCGGCAGCGAGCCGTGGAACTCGTAGCGGACGGTCGGGGCGACCTGGAACCACGTCGTGCCTGTGCACATGATCGAGTAGACCTCGGCTGGGCCGAGTCCGCGGGCGGCAGTGTTGTAGGCGCCGGCCGCGCAGGTGTGCGAGTCGGTGCAGGCGAGCACCTGACCGGGGCGGGCGAGGCCGTTCTCGGCGATGATCTGGTGGCAGATGCCGTGTCTTCCGACGTCGTAGAAGCGCTTGAGCGCCGAAGTCGGCGGCGAACTTGCGGGCTTTCGGCCCGCCTTCGGCGTCCTTGAGCGAAGGCGCGGGGACGGCGTGGTCCATCACGATCGCGATCTTGTCGGGATCGTGGATACGAGAGGGCTGCATCCAGAGGGTGGCGAACTGGAGGTCGATCAGGACGCACATGTCGACGTCCACGGTCACCACGTCGCCGGCGGTCACGCGGGGCAGTCCGGCCTTGCGCGCCAACAGCTTCTCAATCATGGTCATGCCCACGGCTCAGGCCTCCTTCAGGGTCTCGGGCACCCGGTGGCGCTCGCCGATCTCGGACCATTCGGCCAGGCCGACGAGGTTGAAGAACTCCGCGGGCCCGCTCGGAATGAACGGGCCGGCGTCCTTGCCGGCGAGATCGGCGAGCGAGCCGAGCATCGCGAACGCGGCGGCACCGAGAACGGCGGACGGGTGTATGGCGATCGCGTAGCCCAATTCCTGCAGCCGCGCGCTGGACTCGAGCGGTGTCAGGCCGCCGATCACGAGGTTGATGAGCAGCGCGGCCGGGACCTGGGCGGCGATCCGCTCGATCTCGGCGATGTCCTGTGGTGCTTCGACGAAGATGATGTCGGCGCCGGCTTCGGCATAAGCACGTGCGCGCTTGATCGCGGCGTCGATGCCCAGGGGGCCGCGCGCGTCGGTGCGGGCGATGATCAGCAGGTCCTCGTCGGTCCGGGCGTCTCGCGCGGCGCCGAGCTTGAGTACGTACTCCTCGGTGGAGATCAGCTCCTTGTCCGGCAGGTGTCCGCACTTCTTCGGGAACGTCTGGTCTTCGAGCTGGATCGCGGCCACACCGGCGGCCTCGTACTCGCGCACGGTGCGCACGACGTTGAGCGCGGCGCCGTAGCCGGTGTCGGCGTCGGCGATCAGCGGCACGTCGCCGAGCGCGCGTACGAGCATGCGGGCGCGCTCGGCCATCTCGGTCTGGGTGACGAGGCCGATGTCGGGCAGCGCGAAGCCGGATGCGGCGACGCCCGCGCCGGTCATGTACGCGGCGGAGAAGCCCAGGCGGGCGGCAAGCGAGGCTGAGATGCCGTCGAACACGCCGGGGGCGACGATCAGCTCCTTCTCGGCGAGGCGGGCGCGCAGCGCGGCCCGCGATGCGGATGTGCGCGTCATCGGGGATTCCTTGCCTGGTCGAGAGCGCCGATGGCGCGGTCGGCGAGCAGTCGCGCGAGAGTGCGGACGTCGTCAAGGTTCTCCAGGTCCAGCACCGCGCGCTCGATCGCTTCGAGCCGGTCGGCGGAGATGAGCGGTCCGGCCAGGGTGCGGTACTTCGCGATCAGTTCGTCGTTGGTGACGGGATCGTCGGGGCCGCCGTGTACGTGCACGAGCCGCCGGTGCAGCACGGTGCCGTCGTTCAGGGTGATGGTGAGATCGGTGGCGAACCGCTCGTTCGCCGGCCCGTTCTCGATGTCCGGATCGAGCTGCACGTCGACCTTGCCGATCAGGTCCCACACATCGTCCGCGTCCAGGCGCTGCTCGGTGAACTGGCGCGGCGTCACGGCTCCGTCCAGCAGGGCGACGGCGGCTGCGTATCCGAGGTTCATCTGCGCGCCGACCGGGGTCAGCGGGCGTTCGGGCTTCCACCAACCGTGGTGGTAGACGGTGTGACCGACACGAATCTCGATCCGGTCGATCCCGGCCGGGTCGATCCGGTGCTCACCGCGCAGCTCGAGCGCCGCCTGGATGGTCCCGTGCAGCCCGCCTTGGGCCGCATAGGACTTGACCGCGATCAGTTCGGTGTGCCACCGCTCGCCGAGCCCGGCGACGATCTGCCGGGGGTCGGGATCGTGCCCCTCGCCGAACACCGCGAGGTAGCCGCCGTATTCGCGGTCGAAGACCTGCTTGATACCGGTGTAGCCGGCGGCGGCCAACGCGGCCGCGTAGTAGCCGTTGCGCGCGGCGAACCCGTGTTGCATCCGCTTGCTCATCGCCTCGTACTGGGCCGCCATGAGCCCGGCCGACTGGGTGCCGGCCATGCCGAGGGCGTCTTCGAGCCGGCCTGCGTCAAGGCCGCGCAGTACTCCCGCGGTCATCGCCGCCGTGTGAGTGCCGAAGACCGCACCGCTGTGCCAGCCGCGCGAGAGCATCTGCGAGCCGTGCAGCGCCAGCCCCACCCGCGGGCCGACCTCGAATCCGGCGATCGCGGCCGTCAGCGCCTGCGCACCGGTGACCTTGCCGCTGCGGCCTGCGGGCGCCAGCAGGACCGGAAGAATCAGCGAGTTGCTGTGCAGCGGGGCGAGCGGGTGGAAGTCGTCCAGCTCGAAGCCCTGGATGAAGGTGCTGTTGAGCAGGACCGCCGCCGGGGCACTGGTGGCGCACCCGGAGCCGACGACCACTGCTTCGCCCACGCCTTCGAGTTCCAGCACGGCCTCTCTCGCGATCCGCGACCACGGCAGTTGGGCGCCGATCAGGGCGCAGGTGACGCCGTCGAGCAGCAGATGCTTGGCGCGTTCGCGCACACGCTCCGGAACCTGCGCCAGGGTGAGTCCGGCCACCCACCGCGCAAGCGGCCCGGTGACGGCATGCTTCGTCGTGTTGCTCATGGCCCCAGTCAAGCGGCCGCGCCACGACTGGGGACGATCTGGCAGGAAGGAGGCACACCCGCCGTACACCGAGGCGGATCACGACGCCCCGGGCGTGCTCAGTGATGGAAATCTGCGAACGGGGCGGACCACGGGTCGACCGGGACCACCCCGACGGCATGGCCGGCGGCACCAAGCAGCCGCCCCCAGGACTTGACCGGGCGCAGCACGACCGATTCGTCGACGACGACAGTACCGCGGTCGACCTCTGCCAGGCGGGCACGCAGCCGACCGACCTCACCGATCTGGTGCAACTGCGCCATGACCAGCAGGTTGGCCGAGCCGATGGTGGCCAGGGCGATCCTGGTCTCGGGCCATTCGGCGAGTTGCAGGCCGACCTGTTCGACCCGGTCGTGGGGAACGGAGAGCCAGAGCACCAGTTCGGTGGGCCAGCCACCCTCGGGTCGGGCGAAGTCGGTGCGAAAGGTGAGCATGCCGCGGCGAAGCAGGGACTCGGTCTGGCGCCGCACCTGGTGCTCCGGGATACCGAGTTGCCGCGCGAGCTCGCGGTAGCCGACGCGCCCGTCATGCTGGAGCGCCAAGTAGAGCTCGCGCTCCTGGTTGTCGAAGACGAGGGTGCGGGCGGTCTCGGCACGCCCGTCGCCGGCTTCGGTGCCGGTGACCGAGGAGCGCTGGCTGCCGGTGATCGCGCCTAGGCGCCAGCGCGCCCCGCTGAGCCACTGGGTGCCGAGGTGACTGCGGACCCGCAGTGCTCCGGGCACCTCAGGAATGACCTCCAGCAGCAGCATGGTGAGCTTGTCGAGTTCGTCGGCGAGGACGATGGTGTGTACGGCGTACTGGTTACTGGTCAGATACACGCTGATGACCTGCGGCAGGGTCGCGAGCGCTGCCGCGACCGGCACGGCACGGCCGGGATCCGGCTCGATCTCGCACACCGCGCCGGACATCGCCAGCCGAGGGCTCGGGACGGAGGACACCCAGGCCTGTCCAGCCTCGTTCAGACGCCGCCAGCGCCGGGCAACGGTGACCGGCGCGACGCCGAGGGTGGCGGCGAGCTTCTCGAAGCTCGCACGCGGGTTGGCGTGCAGGGCGTCGAGCAGCGCGATGTCCGCCTCGCTCAGGCGACCGTTCGGTATCCGATCCACGCACGCCATTGTGCCCGCCCGCGCCGGGCCCGACAGGGAACCTGACACTGAACGCCATGAACTCCTCGAATCAAGCCAAGTGTCGTTCTCGTCGAGGAACCGCACGCGCTGCTGCAGACCCCACCCGTCCACCATCGCGTCGAAGACGGCTGACGCGAAGTCAAGATGGATGACCCTGGCGGCCAGCATCAGGTGCGCCGCGCCGGGGAGATCCACAGACCTCGTCCCCATGTTGCATCTAACCTCGCGCTTTCACGAGCAGGGCTGTCCGAGGCGTGATCAAAAGACTGAGGAGTGCCGCTGACCTGCGACGATAGGGCTTGTCTAAGGTCCATGTCG
>NZ_BAAATR010000027.1:0-120545 GCF_039533515.1 Kitasatospora cystarginea
GGCCGCATCAGCAACGCCCTCAAGAACGACGGCACCACCGAACTCGACATCCGCGCCACCACCTCCAACGGCGACATCACCGCCCGCAGCCTGTGAGCAGCCCAAGGTGCGGCCGTGCTCGGAACCGCGGCCGCACCTGCTACGGCGACACCGTCCACCGCTCCTGATCCACTTCCGACCCCGGAGAGAGGCAGACCATGACCACCAAGCACTCCGCCACCGCCTGGACCGGCATGGTGTCGGTCGATGACACCGCACTGGCCGTGACCGACACCGGCGGCACCGGCACTCCCGTGGTCTATCTCAACGGCTCCTACGCCGACCAGTCGCACTGGCGGCGCGTCATCACCGGCCTCGGCGGCGGCTACCGGCACATCACCTACGACGAGCGTGCCCGCGGCAAGTCCAAGCTCTCGGCCGACTACTCCTTCGAGGCCTGCATCCGCGACCTCGACGCCGTCCTCAAGGCCAGGGGCGTGGAGCGGCCGATCCTGGTGGGCTGGTCCTACGGCGCCCTGATCGCGATGCACTGGGCCGCCCGCAACCCGGACCGCGTCCAGGCGGTGGTGTCCGTGGACGGCGCGTTGCCGAGCGAGTGGCTCGACGAGGCCACCCGGGAGCAGGTCCGCACGCTGTTCCGCCGCCTGAGCCCGGTGTTCCCGATCGCCCGCCGGCTCGGCATGGCCGCCCGGATGAGCGCCGTCCAGCACGCCGAGATCAACCTCGAACTCAACGAGCTGTGCGCACCCGCCGCCCTCGACCCGGTCTTCGACCAGGTGACCGCACCGACCCGCTACGTGCTCGGCACTGGCGGCAACCTGGGCGCCGACGCGAAGGTGATGGAACAGCTCCGCGCCAACCTCGACCCGGTCCTCGCCCGCAACCCGAACATCCGGGTCAGCACGAAGGTCGCGAGCAACCACTCCAAGATCCTGCGCAACGACTTCCGAGCCGTCGCCGACGCGGTACGCGAACTCGCCACCACCCGTGCCCTCCAGGCCGCCTGAGCCGTCACGAACGGCGTCACGGTGACAGCACACCCGTCCGCCCCCAGGAATGCGCGACACCTCAACACGCGGGCCCACCAGTCCCGAGGCCGATCCAGAACCTCCGGTCCTCACGACGGGGACGTGAGCGAAGCCAGCGAGGTTGGCCGCACCGCACCGGCGGCGGCCGAGCCGAGCAGCAGGCTGGCCAGGTCATGGGGCGGTGCCTGCTCACCGGTCGGAGTCGCCGCTGCGATCCGGTCCAGTCGGAAGCCCCGGCCGGCCCGCCGGGTGCGGCACCAGGCGATGAGGTACCACCTGCCCTCCGCGGTGAGCAGTCCGGCCGGTTCCACCACGCGGTCGCTCTCCCAGCCTGCCGCGTCGACGTAGGACAGTCGCAGCACCGTGCCGGTGGTGAGGGCCTGTTCCACCGCGGTTCGGACCGACTCCGCGGTCCGGGTCGGCAACGCGACGATCCGTGCGGCGAGTTCCTGGGCCGCGACCGAGGCGGGACCGGTCATCGAGGCCGCGATCTTCTGGGAGGCCGTGCGGGCCGCACCGGCGTAGGGGGCCGAGGCGTCGGCCGCGGCGAGTGCGGCGACCAACGCCGAGGCTTCATCGGTGGTGAAACGGATCGGGAGGAGGGTCATCGCCGGGTCGATCGACCAGCCCCCGCCCCGCCCGGGTGCGGCGCGCACCGGGACGCCGGCCTCCATCAGTGCCTGAAGGTCACGCTGCACCGTGCGCGTGCTGACCTCGAACCGCGCGGCGAGCGCGGCGACCGTCAGCAGCCGCGGCGCCGCGGCGCGCAACTCTTCCACCAGTGCGTAGAGCCGAGGAGTGCGGTTCACGGGGTCGACGCTACCGTCAGGCGCTAGCCAGGAAGTCCCGCTCACGCTGCAGTTCCCGCTCGGTGATGGTCAGTGGGAACAGAGTGAAACCGTGCATCGCGCCGGCGACGACGCCGAGCTGCACGGGCGCCCCCGCCGCCCGCCACCGGGCTGCCAGGAAGAGCGAGTCGTCCAGCAGTGGATCCTCGGTCCCGACGACGATCCGGGCGGGCGGCAGGCCGGTCAGGTCGGCGAAGAGCGGCGAGACCTCCGGGTCGCGGCGCTGCTCCGCCCCCATCCCCGGCGTGAAGAGTTCATAACTGCCCCGCATCGTCTCGGTGTTGCTCAGCAGCCGCCTGGAGCCGAACGACCGCTGGCTCGGTGTCATCGACAGGTCGTACGGGCCGAAGAGCAGGTGGGCCGCCCGGAACGCGCCGGTGATGCCGTGCCGGTCGCGGAGGCGCAGCAGCGTCAGGACGCTCAGGTGGGCGCCGGCCGATTCGCCACCGATCAGCAGCCGCTCGGTACCGAACTCGGCCGCGGCGTGGTCCACCAGCCACCGGGCGGCCGCTTCGCAGTCGTCGGGTCCGGCGGGGAACGGGTGCTCCGGCGCCAGGCGGTACTCCACGCTCACCACGGCCAGCCGTGCCTGTTCGGCGAGCCGCCACAACCTCTCGTCCTGCCCGTCCGCGGAGCCGAACGCCCAGCCACCGCCGTGGATGTGCAGGTACACGCCGTCGACGTGGTCCGGCACGAACGTCCGGACCTTCACCCCGCCGGCGACGACGCGGTCCCGGCCCTGCGGCAGTCGCACCGGTGGGGTGTCGCCACCGAGCCGGTTGCGCCGCAGGAGCGCCAGCACGGTTGCGTCCGGCGCCTGCCCACGAGCTGGGCGGCTCGCGGCGGCAGCCTCGAACTGCTCGTTGAAGGCCAGGGTCTCGGCGAGGCAGTCCTCATCAGTGATCATCATGCGTCGACAGTCGCAGCTCTCTGCGACAACACCCCGTCACCTTTTCCGAGTGAACCGCGTCACACTCCTGTCGCGCGACCTGTCCCCGTCGTCCTGGCCGCCCGACGCCGTGAGCGCGCCCGCGTCCGCGGCGGTCGGTTCACCGTGCCGCCGGCTCCCCCGGCAGGTCGTGGTGGATCCGCTCCGCCAGTACCCCGGACCGCCGAAGGGCCGCCGCGGTCCGTCGCACCATCGCCGGCGGCCCGCTGAGGTAGGCCGCGTGGCCGGACCACGGTCCGCGCCGTGCGATGGCGTCCGGGAGCTCTCCGCTCTCCGCGCCGGCCCCGCCGGACTCCTGTGAGAGGACCGGGCGGACGGTGATCCAGGGGTTGCCGCGGGCCAGCCGCCGCAGGGCGTCGAGGCCGTACAGCTCGGTGTGCCGGCGGGCGCCGTAGAACACCTCGACCGAGCGGCCCCGGGTGCCGTGGGCGGCCAACTCCTCGACCAGCGCGGTGACCGGCGCGATGCCGGTGCCGCCGCCCACGCAGAGCAGGTCGGCGCCGTCGGCGTGGTCCAGCACCATGCCGCCCTCGGCCGGTCCGAGCCGCAGTACGTCCCCGGGGGCGGCCCGGCGTACCAGGGCGTTGCTCACCCAGCCCGCCTGGACCGCCTTGACGTGGATGGTCAGCAGGCCGTCGGGGCGCGGCGCGGCGGCGAAGGAGTAGTGCCGCCAGACCCGGGGCCACCAGGGCGTCTCCAGGGCGGTGTACTGGCCGGCGCGGTACGGGTACGCCTGGTCGGGGCGGAGGGTGAGCACCGCGATGTCGGGGGTGCTCAGCCGGTGCGCGACGATCTCCGCCTGCCACCAGGGCGGCGAGGTCTTCGCCGCCTGCTCGGCCGCGTCGGACATCACCCGGGCGACCTGCCCGTACGCCCGGCGCCAGGCCAGTTCGGCCTCGGCGGTCCAGTGGCTGCCGCAGTACCGCTCCAGGGCCGCGACCAGGCACTCGCCCACCGAGCCGTAGTGGCCGCTCAGCGTCCCGTACTTGCGGTGGCTCCGGCCGAGCGGGGCCAGGTACCCGGCCAGCACGGCGGGGTCGGCGGCGTCGCGGACGGCCGTCAGCAGGGTTCGGAACAGCCGGTCGCGCTGGAGGTCCATGGCGGCCGGGAAGAGCGCCCGGATCTCCGGGTCGCGCAGGAAGAGCAGGGCGTAGAAGTGCGCGGTGGCGCGGTCGGCGACCGGTTCCACGACGGCCAGGCAGGATCGGATCAGCTCGATGTCCCCTGCGGTGGGCGGCTGTTCGGCTCCCCACCTGCCCGCTCCGGCGGCCACGGGCATCACGGCGGCGACCGGCTGCGGCAGCGCGGGGGCTCCGGGGACGGCGGCCAGCGCCGGGAGCGCGGGGAACGCCGACCCGCCGGGCAGAGCCGGCCGTGGCGGTGCTGCGGGGAGCGGCGGCGCGACCGGGAGCCGGGAGGCGTCCGACGCCCAGGCCCGGGACCAGTGGTCGCCCGGACCGGCCCAGTTGAGCCCGGGGGCCCGGGTGAACATCGGCTCGATCGCCGGCGCCAGCGGCAGTAACGGCAGCGCCACGGTCGAGCTGGTCGTCCCGGGCCCCGGCGGCCCCACCGGGGGGAGCGGGGGCTCCACCCGGGCCGGCAGCGCGGGCGCCGGCACGGCCGGCGGCCTGGTCGGGCGCGGCGGGATCGCCAGCCCGGTCCCGGGCGGCCTTGCGGGCACCGCCAGTGGGCCGGTGCCGGGCAGTTGGCCCAGCGGCGGCTCCGGCGCCGGCTCCAGGGCGGGCAGCTGATCCGCAGCGGCCTCCGGCAGCTGGGGCACGGGGTCCGCTGCGACCGAACCGAAGCCCGCTCTGACGAGTAACGGTGTTGACTTCAAAGCGACTTGACGAGTGCCCAAGAGAATCGTTCCGCCCCGGTCGTCCCTGCTACCACACCTTGCTCTGCTCTGCTGGAGCCCCGGTAGCCTGGCACGCTCGGACAGTTCATCGGGCAAATCGCGCAAAGTACGGACACCCGGGCCGGGAGCCCGGTACCCTCACCGCCCTGCCGGAACCCGCATGCACGTCGGGGCCCGGCCCCATCGGAACCGGACCCCGGCCGCCGCTACAACTGGCGCAGCAGCATCCCCGGCTGCTCGACGCAGTCCGCGACGAAGCGCAGGAAGCCGCCGGCCGTCCCGCCGTCGCAGACCCGGTGGTCGAAGGTGAACGACAGCTGGGTGACCTGCCGGACGGCCAACTCGCCCTCGTGCACCCAGGGTTTGGCCGCGATCCGGCCGACGCCCAGCATCGCCGCCTCGGGATGGTTGAGGATCGGCGTGGAGCCGTCCACTCCGAAGACGCCGTAGTTGTTGAGCGTGAAGGTGCCGCCGGTGAGCTCGGCCGGGGTGAGCGTCCCGGCGCGGGCCGACTCGGTCAACCTGGCCAGCTCGGCGCCGAGTTGCTCGGTGTTGAGCAGGTGGGCGTCCCGGATCACCGGGACCACCAGGCCGCGGTCGCTCTGCGCCGCGAAGCCGAGGTGCACCGCTCGGTGCCGTCGGATTCCCGAACCGTCGTTCTCCACACTGGAGTTGAGTTCGGGGAAGCGAACCAGACCGGCCGTGCAGATCCGGGCCAGCAGTGCCAGCACGCTCACCTTCGGACCGGCCGCCCGGTTCAACTGGGCGCGCGTCTCCATGAGTCCGGTCGCGTCGGCGTCCACCCAGCAGGTCGCGGCGGGGATCTCCTGGTGGCTGCGGGTGAGCTTCTCGGCGATCGTCCGGCGCAGCCCGCGCAGCGGTACGACCTCCTCGTCGGCGACCGCGGCGGGAACCGGCGCGACAGCCTCCGACAGCGCCCGCTGCACATCGGCTCGCATGATCAGGCCGTCGGGACCGCTGCCGGTGATCCGGGCCAGCTCAAGGCCGTGTTCGCGGGCCATCCGCCGCACCAGCGGCGAGATCACCGGGACCACCGCGGACGCCACCACCCGAGCGGCCTCCGGCACCGGAGCAGGAGCGGGGGCGGGGGCAGGAGCAATCGCCGGAGCGGGCCCATCGATCCGGACCCGGGCCCGGCGCCCGCCCTTGGGGCTCTCCAGCACGCCGTACCCGACCAGCGGACGCTCGTTCGCCGCACCGGGCGCCGCAGCCCCGTCCGCCGCAGCCTCACCGGCCGGTCCGGAGCCCGTCCCCGTGCTCCCGCCCGCCGCAGCGACGGCGACCGTCACCAGCGGCGCCCCGACCGCGATCTCCTCGCCGACCTCGCCGAACCGCGCGGTGACCACCCCGCCGTAGGGGCAGGGCACTTCGACCACCGCCTTGGCCGTCTCGACCTCGACCACCGGCTGGTCGACGGCGATCACCTCGCCGACCTCGACCATCCAGCGGACCACCTCGGCGCCGGTGAGCCCCTCGCCGAGGTCCGGCAGCGTGAACTCGCGTACCACGGGCATGATCGTCACTCCTCCCACTGCAGCCGGGCGACCGCGTCCAGGATCCGGTCCACCCCGGGGAGGTGGTGGTGCTCCAGCATCGGCGGCGGGTAGGGGATGTCGAAGCCGGTGACCCGCAGCACCGGCGCGGCCAGGTGGTGGAAGCAGCGCTCGGTGACCCGGGCGGCTATCTCCGCGCCGACCCCGCCGAAGCCGGTCGACTCGTGGACGACCACCGCCCGCCCGACCGAGCGGACCACCTCGGCGACCGTCGCGTCGTCGAACGGCACCAGACTGCGCAGGTCGAGCACCGCGAGGTCCCAGCCCTCGGCCCGCGCCGCCTCGGCCGCCTCCAGGCAGACCGGCAGCGAGGGCCCGTAGGTGATCAGGACCGCCGAGCGGCCGGTCCGCCGCAGCACCGCCTTGCCGATCGGCTCGACGGGCACGGCCGGGTTCCACTCCTCCTTGCCCCAGTAGAGCCGCTTCGGCTCCAGGAAGACCACCGGGTCGTCCGAGGCGATCGAGGCGCGCAGCAGGCCGTAGGCGTCGGCGACGGTGGCGGGGGTGACCACGTGCAGGCCGGGGGTGGCGGTGTAGTAGGCCTCGGAGGCGTCACTGTGGTGCTCGACGCCGCCGATGCCGCCGCCGTACGGGATCCGGACGGTGATCGGCAGCGGGAGCTTGCCGGCCGTGCGGTTGCGCATCTTGGCGACGTGCGAGAAGAGCTGTTCCAGTGCGGGGTAGGCGAAGGCGTCGAACTGCATCTCCACCACGGGCCGCAGCCCGTACATGGCCATGCCGATGGCGGTGCCCAGGATGCCGGCCTCGGCGAGCGGGGTGTCCAGGCAGCGCTGGGGGCCGAACTCGGCGGTGAGTCCGTCGGTGATCCGGAAGACGCCGCCGAGGGCGCCGACGTCCTCGCCCATCACATGGACGGTCTCGTCGGCCCGCATGGCGTCCCGCAGCGCGGTGTTGAGTGCCTGCGCCATGCTGGTGCTCTTCATGGCGGCGGAGGGCTGCCGCTCAGCGGCCCGGTCGAGGGCGGTGGCGGGCGAGGTGTGGGACGTGCTCATCGGCCCTGCACCTCGGCCTCCGCGGCCAGCTCGGCCGCCAACTGGGCCGCCTGCTCTCGCAGTTGCGGCGTGGGTTCGGCATAGACATGGGCGAACAGGGACATCGGATCCAGTTCGGCGTCGGAATGGAATTCGGCGCGCATCCGGGCGGCCAGCGCCTCGGCCTCGTCCGCGGCCTCCTGCACCAGCTGGTCCTCCAGCAGCCCGGCGGCGCGCATGTGACGCTCCATCAGCAGGATCGGGTCGTGCTCGCGCCAGGCGGCGACCTCCTCCTCCTGCCGGTAGCGGGTGGCGTCGTCGGCGTTGGTGTGCGCCTCGATCCGGTAGGTGAGCGCCTCGACCAGGGTCGGGCCGCCGCCGGAGCGGGCCCGCTCCACGGCCTCGCTGAGCACCGCGTGCACGGCGGGCGCGTCGTTGCCGTCCACCAGCCGGCCCGGCATGCCGTAGCCGACGGCCTTGTGGGCCAGGGTGGGCGCGGCGGACTGCTGGCTGAGCGGTACGGAGATCGCGTACCCGTTGTTCTGGACCAGGAAGACCACCGGAGCGTGCAGTACGGCGGCGAAGTTCAGCGCCTCGTGGAAGTCACCCTCACTGGTACCGCCGTCGCCGAGCATGGCCAGCGCCACCGCGTGCTCGCCGCGCAGGTGGGCCGCGTGGGCCAGCCCGACGGCGTGCGGCGCCTGGGTGCCCAGCGGGGTGCAGAGCGGCGCGGTCCGGGTGGCGCGCGGGTCGTAGCCGGTGTGGGCGGAGCCGCGCAGCAGGGTGAGCGCCTCCAGCGGGTCCACGCCCCGGGCCACCACGGCGAGGGTGTCCCGGTAGCTGGGGAAGAGCCAGTCCTGCTCGTGCAGCGCCAGTGCGGCGGCGACCTGGCAGGCCTCCTGGCCGGTGGAGGCGGGGTAGACGGCGAGCCGGCCCTGCTTGGTCAGGGTGGTGGCCTGCTGGTTGTAGCGGCGGCCGACGACCAACCGCCGGTACAGCTCGCGCAGCAGCACCGGGTCGGTCTTCTCCAGCAGCGGGGTGCCGAGGACCCGCACGGGGGAGGGGTCGGGCAGCAGCGGTGCCGGGTCGGTGCGGGCGGTGGTCGCGCCGGGGAGCCACCCCGGGACGGAGGCTGAAAATCTGTGGTCGAGAACGGTCATCTCGGCACCTCCGGTGGGTGGGGAGGGGGTGCGACAGGGGCGGGGGTGATGCCGTGGTGAGCGAGGGGCGGCGCGGCAGGCCGTCGGGCCTCGTCGCTCCCTACCGATTGTTCGGTTGTCTGGTCATTCTGGCCACAGCTGAGCCAAGGTGGTGGACAATCGGCCCGAACAGCGCTCTCCTGGTGCCACCATGTCCATTCCGAGAGAGCGGGGGGCCGTGTCCGCTGAACAGATGTCCAGGCTCGACCGAGTCGACCGTTCGATCCTCCGCCTGCTCCAGCAGGACGGACGGGCCTCGATCCGCTCGGTCGCCGAACGGGTGCACGTGTCCCGGGCGAACGCGTACGCCCGGATATCCAGGATGGTCGAGGACGGGGTGATCCGCGGCTTCACCGCCCGGGTGGACCACGAGCGGGCCGGCCAGGGCGCCTCGGCCTACATCACCCTCAAGATCGTGCAGAACTCCTGGCGGACGGTGCGCGAGCAGCTGCTGGGACTCCCCGGGGTGGCGCACATCGCGCTGGTCGGCGGCGAGTTCGACGTCCTGCTACTGGTGCACACCGCCGACAACCGCGCACTGCGCGAGCTGGTCCTGACCAGGATCCAGAGCATCTCCCAGGTGCTGGCGACCCAGACCCTGCTGGTCTTCGAGGAGACCGACCAGGTCCCGCCGGACTAGCCGGACCTCCCGAGGTCCGGCCGGATCGCCCGGACCGGGCTGGGGCAGGCCCTGACTACGCGGTCGGTGCACGCAGCCCGTCGAAGGCGAGGTGCACGACCGCCTCGGCGATCCCGTCCTGCGCCCGGACGCCCGGCCGGTACCACTCCACAATCGAGTTGATCATGCCGAACAGCAGCCGGGTGGCCAGCCGGGGCTCCACGTCCGAACGCAGCTCGCCCTCGGCGACCGCGGCCCTGAGCAGTTCGGCGACCTGGTGGTCGAACTCCCGCCGCCGCTCCAGCGCCCACTGCTCGGTCGGCGTGTTGCCCCGTACCCGGAGCAGCAGCGTGACGTACGGCAGCTCCTCCAGCAGCACCTCGGCCGTCCGCCGCACCACGTGCTCCAGCCGGTCCACCGGCCGGCCGCTCCGGGCGGCGGGCTCGTCGAGGATGGTGAACAGGCCGTCCAGCGCCCGGCCGACGGCGAGGCGCAGCAGCTCCTCCTTGCCGCGCACATGGTGGTAGATCGAGGACTTGGAGATACCGGCCGCCTTCGAGAGGTCCTCCATGGACGTCCCGTCGTACCCGCGCTCGTTGAAGACCTCGACGGTCACGGCCAGCAGTGACTCGACGGTGTACGTGGTGCGGGTGGTGTTCTCGGCCATGGGAACGAGTATCCTCGCCGCCCCGGGTGCACGTCAGCCTGGGGTCGAAACGTCCGGATGGCCTCGACAGCGCCCACCGGTGATTTCCGCACCTTTTCCGGCCAATACCGGATTCCGTCCGAAAATCGGCCAAAACTCCGCGAAAGCGAATTCCCGCACCACCCCCACCCGGAACCGAGAGCCCCGGGGTTTCCAAGGCGGCCGGATAGACTCGCCGTTCACCGCCGACGATCCCGGCGGGGTGGTGACGGCGACCGGTGGAGGGGCCCCGCAGTGAGCGCGATACAGGAGACGGTGGCAGCGGACCGCCGTCCGCTCCCCGGCGAGCCCCCGGTGCCACCGTCCTCCTCCGCGCCCCCGCCCTTCCCCGGCACCGAGACGTTCCGCGAGCGCCTGCGCCGGGGCGCGGCCGCGTTCGGCCCCGCCCTGGCGCTGTTCGGGGCGGTGAAGCTGATCGGCTTCTCGGTCTTCATGCTGCTGCTGGATTCCTCCGGGCGGTTCCACCAGCTGGACCCGAGATTCGGCGGCGGCGCGCACCCGTGGGATGTCGTGGGCAGCTGGGACGGCTGGTGGTACCAGCAGGTCGCGCAATTCGGCTACCACCCGGAGCTGATAGCGGACCACGGTGGATTCTTCACCGTCCAGCAGAATTCCTCGGCCTTCTTCCCGCTCTATCCGGGTCTGATGCGCTTGGTCTCCGACTGCACCGGCATCGGCTTCTACGGCGCCGGAATGCTGGTTTCGATCGTGTCCTCCTTCGCCGCCGCCGCCGGGATCTTCGCGGTCACCAGGCAGCTGGCCGGGGCCCGGGCCGGCGTGATCGCGGCCGCGGTATGGGGCGCCTTCCCGGGCGCGGGTGTGGAGTGGGCGGTCTACACCGAGTCGCTGTTCGTCGCGCTGACCGTCTGGTCCTGCTACTTCGTGATCAGCCGGCAGTGGCTGAACGCGGCACTGATCACCTTCATCGCCGGCCTGAGCCGGCCCACCTCGATGACCCTGATCGCGGGCGTCGCGCTCTCCGCCGCCGTCGCCCTGTTCCGCCGCCGGGACGGGGTGCTCGCTCCGCTGAGCGCGATCCTGCTGCCCCCGCTGAGCTTCTTCGGCTACATCGGCTGGGTCGGCTACCGGATGGGCCACTGGGACGGTTACCTCACCCTGCAGCGCGGCGCCTGGCTGCACTTCTTCGACTTCGGCAAGTACACCTCCGACGCGGTCACCCACATCCTCACCGGCGACAACAACTACCTCTTCGCGTACCCGACCGAGGACCTGATCGCCGTCCTGGTGCTGTTCGCACTGCCCTGCCTGCTGGTCCCGCTGCTGCGGCTGCGCCCGCCGCTGGTGATCACCGTCTACACCCTGGGCACCCTGGTGCTGGTCCTCGGCAGCCAGCAGATGTTCGGCACCCTCTCCCGCTTCGTGCTCCCCGTCT
The DNA here is from genome assembly GCF_039533515.1 of Kitasatospora cystarginea. Lineage (NCBI taxonomy): Bacteria > Bacillati > Actinomycetota > Actinomycetes > Kitasatosporales > Streptomycetaceae > Kitasatospora > Kitasatospora cystarginea. Next base: position 11,167 of record NZ_BAAATR010000027.1, read on the forward strand.
TCCCGCTCACCATCCCGATCGCCCTCGCCCTGCGCCGCCTCTCGCTGCCCTCCCTGGCCACCGTCCTCGGCGTGGGCGCCGTCGCCTCCGGCTGGTTCGCGGGCTACGTCGTCTTCGAACTCGGCATCCCGTAGACCGCGGAAGGGCCCAGGGGCGCGGAGCCAATCCCTCCGAGTCCACGACATCCGTCCTCGCGCGCCTCGCGGTTACCCCTGTGCCCCGACCGATCGTTCGGTTACTCTGAGGGGTGTCCCGTCCGCCCCTTGGAGGAGCGCACCATGGCCGCTGCGACCCCTGCCCTCTCGGTCGCCGAACTGATCGAACGCCACCAGGACACCCTCGACCGAGCCCTCGCGGCGATCCGCAGCCGCGACTACTGGTCCCCCTACCCCGAGTTCCCGAAGGCGTACGGCGAGAGCGGAGCGGCGGACGGCAAGGCCGCGTTCGAGGCTCTGCTCGGCGGCGTCTTCGCCCTCGACGGCCACCCCACCGACGGCGAGCTGGTCGGCGGCGAGACCTCGCCGTACGGCATCGAGCTGGGCATCAGCTACCCGCACGCCACGCCCGATGCGCTGATCGGCGCCCTGCAGGCCGCCCGCCCGGCCTGGGCGGCGGCGGGCCCGGCCGCCCGCGCGGCGGTCTGCCTGGAGATCCTGGACCGGATCAACAAGCGCTCGCACGAGTTCGGCCACGCGGTGATGCACACCACCGGCCAGGCGTACGGCATGGCCTTCCAGGCCGGCGGCCCGCACGCCCAGGACCGGGGCCTCGAAGCCGTGGTGTACGCCTTCGCCGAGCAGACCAGGCTGCCCGAGCGCGCCGACTGGACCAAGCCGCAGGGCAAGCGCGACCCGCTGACCATGGTCAAGGAGTTCACCGTGGTGCCGCGCGGGCTCGCGCTGCTGATCGGCTGCAACACCTTCCCGACCTGGAACGGCTACCCGGGCCTGTTCGCCTCGCTGGCCACCGGCAACCCGGTGCTGGTCAAGCCGCACCCGCGCGCCACCCTGCCGCTCGCGCTCACCGTACGGGTGGCCCGCGAGGTGCTCGCCGAGGCCGGGTTCGACCCCAACACGGTCTGCCTGGCGGCCGAGCACGAGGGGTCGACCGTCGCCCAGGTGCTGGCCGTCCGGCCCGAGGTGAAGGTCATCGACTACACCGGCTCGACCTCCTTCGGCGACTGGCTGGAGGCCAACGCCAAGCAGGCCCAGGTCTACACCGAGAAGGCCGGCGTCAACACGGCGGTGGTCGAGTCGACCGACAACTACCGCGGAATGCTGGCCAATCTGGCCTTCGCGCTCTCGCTCTACAGCGGCCAGATGTGCACCACCCCGCAGAACATCCTGATCCCCCGCACCGGCATCGACACCGACGAGGGAAGCAAGTCCTACGACGAGGTGGTCACCGACCTGGCCGCCGCGATCGACGGCCTGCTGGGCGACGACGCCCGGGCCGCCGCGATCCTCGGCGCCGTGGTCAACCCGGGCGTGCTCCAGCGCACGGTGCAGGCGGCGGGCGGCGAGTTCGGCGAACTCGCGCTCACCCCGCGGGTGGTGGCCTCGCAGGAGTTCCCGGGAGCGGCCATCAGGACGCCCGCCCTGGTCAAGGTGGACTCCGACAAGCCGGACGACCGGGCCACCTTCCTCAGCGAGTGCTTCGGGCCGGTCTCCTTCGCAGTCGCGGTGGAGTCCGCCGAGGCCGCGGTCGAGCTGCTCCGCCGCACCACCGCCGAGCAGGGCGCGATGACCGCCACCGGCTGGACGGTCGACGCAACCGTCGAGGCCGCCCTGGTCGAGGCCGCCCTCGACTCCGGTGTCTCGCTCTCCCTCAACCTCACCGGCGGCGTGTACCCGAACCAGACCGCCGCCTTCTCCGACCTGCACGGCACCGGCGCCAACCCGGCCGCCAACTCCGCCTACTGCGACGGCGCGTTCGTCGCCAACCGCTTCCGCACCGTCGAGATCCGCCGCCACAGCTGACCCCGGGTCGGGACCGGAGACGGTTCGGGGGCGCGGGGAACCACGCGAGTGACCATGCACGTCCGCAGCGGGCTGGTCGCGCGGTTCCCCGCGCCCCCGAGGGCATCACCCGCCTGCCCCGAGGGGTCGCGCCCACACCTCGGTCGGCCCCGGCCACTGACCCGGCGTCAGCGGTTCCGCTTCGGGTTGAACACCCACACCCGCATCAGCGCGAAGCGCACCACCGTGGCCACCGCGTTGGCCGCCACCAGCACCGCCAACTCCCCACCGTGCCGGGCCGACGGCCACGCCACCCCCTGCAGGCCGATCGCCGCACTGCTCAGCACCAGCCCGATCGCGAACGCGATCCCGCCTTCCGCCTGGGCCCGTACCGCTCCGCGCCGCCCGGTCACCCCGAAGGTGAACCGCCGGTTGGCCGCCGTGTTGAGCACCGCCGTCAGCACCTGCGCCACCGCGTTGGCGACCAGCGCGGGCGCCACCTGCCGCAACAGCAGGTACAGCAGCATGTACGAGGCCGTGCACACCGCGCCCACCACCGCGAAGCTCGCCAACTGCCAGGACAGGCCCGGCGGTAGCTGCGCCGCCCGCACCCGGGTCGGCAGGCTCTCGATCCGTCCGGCGCCGGTCAGCGAGCGCCGGGTGACCCGGGCCATGCCCTTGAGGTCGTCGATCACCGTACGGACGATGTCCACCCGGCTGTCCGGGTCGTCCACCCAGTCCACCGGCACCTCGTGGATCCGCAGCCCGGAGCGCTCGGCCAGCAACAGCAGTTCGGTGTCGAAGAACCAGGCGTCGTCCTCCACCTCGACCAGCAGCTGCTTGACCACCTCCGTCCGCGCCGCCTTGAACCCGCACTGCGCGTCCGAGAACTTCGCCGCCATGGTGGCCCGCAGCAGCACGTTGTAGCTGCGCGAGATGAACTCCCGCTTCGGCCCGCGCACCACCGCCGAACCCCGGTGCAGCCGACTGCCGATCGCCAGGTCGCTGTGGCCCGACAGCAGCGGCGCGACCAGCGGCAGGAAGGCCTCCAGGCCCGTCGAGAGGTCCACGTCCATGTACGCGACCACGTCCGCGTCGCTCGCGCCCCAGACCTGCCGAAGCGCCCGCCCGCGCCCCTTGAGGTCGAGGTGCACCGCCTCGACCTGCTCGATCTCCCCGGCCAGCGCGGTCGCCACCCGCCAGGTGCCGTCGACACTGGCGTTGTCGGCGATGGTGATCCGGTACGGGTAGGGGAAGGTCTCACCGAGGTAGGCGTGCAGCCTGCGGACACACCGCTCCAGGGTGTGCTCCTCGTTGTAGACCGGGACGACCACCTCGACCAGCCGGGTACGGGGGAGCGCGTCCACCGCGCCCGAGGGCAGCGGATCGACCGTGGGCATCCCCCGGCGCACGGACTGAGTCGGGTCGGCGAGCGCGGGCTCTGTCATGTCGGTGAGATTCACAGCCCGATCTGGGGCAGCGATGATGGAAGGCTGAGAGCGAGCTGAGAACCGGCTCGCCGGCACGCAACGCCGGTCCGACCACCAGGAGATGGCAGATGTCCGACAAGCAGCAGACCTCGGATGTCGTGATCGTCGGCGCGGGGCCCACCGGGCTCCTGCTGGCCGGCGATCTGGCAATGGCGGGGCTGCGGGTGACAGTGCTGGAGAAGCGCGCGGCCGAGTCCAACCTCACCCGCGCTTTCGCCGTCCATGCCCGCACCCTGGAGCAGTTCGACGATCGCGGCCTGGCCGACGAACTGATCGCCACCGGCCAGGTGATCGACTCGCTGCGACTGTTCGGCCACGTCGCGCTGGACACCAGGAAGCTGCCGACCCGCTTCCCGTTCGTCCTGATCACCCCGCAGTCCAGCACCGAACGCCTGCTCGCGGAGCGGGCGTTGAAGGCCGGCGTGACCATCGTCCGGGGCACCGAACTGATCGCGCTGCGCCAGGACAGCCGCGGCGTCGCCCTGGACGTGCGCACCGAGGGCGAGAGCGTCACGCACACCGCGAAGTACGCGGTCGGCGCCGACGGCGTCCGCAGCACCGTCCGCGACCTGCTCGGCATCCCGTTCCCGGGGGAGTCGGTGATCAGCTCGGTACTGCTGGCCGACGTCCGCCTCAGGCGGGAGCCCGAGGAGGTGCTCACCTTCTACGCGACCGCGCAGGGCTTCGCCTTCCTCGTCCCGTTCGGTGACGGCTGGTACCGGGTGATCGCCTGGGACCGCAGCCGGCAGCGCCCCGAGAGCGCCCCGGTCTCGCTCGCCGAGATCGCCGACATCACCCGCACCGTCCTCGGCGTGGACTACGGCCTGTACGAGGCCCGGTGGATGTCCCGCTTCCACAGCGACGAACGCCAGGTGCCCAACTACCGCTCCGGCCGGTTCTTCCTGGCCGGCGACGCCGCGCACTGCCACTCCCCGGCCGGCGGCCAGGGCATGAACACCGGCCTGCAGGACGCCGCCAACCTGAGCTGGAAGATGGCCGCCGTCATCCGGGGATGGGCGCCCGACGCCCTGCTGGATACCTACCAGACCGAGCGCCACCCCGTCGGCCGGATGGCGCTGCGCAATTCGGGCGCCATCGTCCGGCTCGCGCTGGCGCACTCCGCCCCGGCCCGCGCGCTGCGCACCGCCCTGGCGGCCGGCGCCGGGCGCGTCGGCCCGCTGGCCGAGTTCGGAGCCCGGCAGATCTCCGGGATCGGGATCAGGTACCCCGCGCCCAAGGGCTCGCACCACCTGGTGGGCCGCCGGATCCCCGACCTGCGCCTGGCGGTGGACCAGCCCGGCGGTCCCGCCCGCCTGCACGAGGCGCTGCGGGCCGGCCGGTCCGTCCTGATCAGCAATGACGAACTGTCGGTGGCCGAACCCTGGGCGAGCCGGATGGTCACCGCCGCGCCGGCCGACCCGCACGGCAAGCTGCGGGACACCGTCCTGCTGGTCCGCCCGGACGGCTACGCGGCCTGGGCCGGGATCGACCCGAGCCGCGGCGAGCTGCGCGCGGCGCTCTCCCAGTGGCTCGGAACTCCGGCAGACTGAGAATTCCGGACAATTTGCTGGAAATCAGCAGCTGTTGACCATCTCATGGCACCGGGCCGTTTTGGCCCGGTTTCCATAGCCGGCCATCGAGCACCGGTGGCGGTCGCCGGAGCGGGGGCGCAGCGGGTCGAGCGCTGCGCCCACCCGTCCGACCCACCGGCCCACCGCGGCCGAACACCTCCTCAGGTGAGTCGAGTTCGGCATCGCGCCGCACACGGACGAGGCAGGCCGAGGTGAGCCGGCTCGGACACCCGGCGTGACTCCTCCAGGCAAACCCGGTCGTACCGAAGGGTGTTGAGCGGATCTAGCGGGAGCGCTTCGCCGGCCAGCACGGGCACAGGCGACGGGGACCGACCGCGCTCCGGGTCCAACTCGGGCTCCTTGCCGCTCCATTCACTGTATGGAGGTTTCGTCATTCTGTGGATGAGTTGAAGTTCCACACTTGACTGTTTTTTAGGAACCAATTACTTGATCATGGGCCCAATCCTGAAAGTTTTCTGGGAAGTTCTGACCCAACGTTTTCTGGACCGGAACACCCCCCCACTTTCCGGAGGAGCCCGTGCGACCCCGCTCGCTCGCCCTTGCCTCGGCACTGGCCGTTCTGCCGCTGACTGCGGCCTCCCTGTGCGCGACCGCCGCGTACGCCGCCCCGCAGGCCAACGTCTCGGCCGCCCGTGTGGCACTGCCCAACACCGTGACCCCCGCGGTGGCCCACTCGCAGAAGCAGGGCGATGTCCCCGCCGCCCAGCAGATCTCGGTGGCCGTCAGCCTCAAGCTGCGCAACACCGCCGAGCTGGACACCTTCCTGGCGGCGCTGAGCAACCCGAAGTCGCCGCAGTTCGGCAAGTACCTGACCCCGGCCCAGTTCACCGCCCGCTTCGGCCCGACCCAGGCCGATGTCGCGCAGGTGCGCTCCTACCTGGAGGAGCAGGGCCTGAAGGTCACCTCGGTCAGCGCCAACCGCCAGGTGGTGAACGCCAGCGGCACCAACGAGCAGATCGCCAAGGCCTTCGGCACCCACGAGAGCCGTTACGTCGACAAGCTGGAGAACAAGGCCTTCTTCGCCAACGACGACGCCGCCTCCATCCCGGCCTCGCTGTCCGGCGTGGTCCAGGGCGTCTCCGGTCTGAACAACAAGACCGTGCGCACCACCCGGATCGCGAAGCCTCAGAACGCGGCCCAGCACGCCACCCCGAGCGGCTTCGGCCCGGCCCAGTACAACGGCGCCTACAACCTGAACAAGATGGGCACCGACGGCAGCGGCACCACGGTGGCGCTGTGGGAGTTCGACGGCTACTCGTCGTCCAACCTGACGACCTACGACGGCCAGTTCGGCCTGACCGGCCCGGCCGTGCAGACCGTCTCGGTCGACGGCGCCAGCTACGACAGCAAGCCGGGCGAGGGCCAGGGCGAGGTCGAGTTGGACTCCGAGATCGTCCGCGGTGTCGCGCCCAAGGCCCAGCAGCTGGTCTACGAGGCCCCCAACAGCGACCAGGGCGAGATCGACATGGCCGCCAAGATCGTCTCGGACAACAAGGCCTCGGTCATCTCCATCTCGTGGGGCTCCTGCGAGCCGGACACCACCGCCTCGTCGATGACCGCCATCGACAACACCTTCAAGCAGGCCGCCGCCCAGGGCATCAGCATCTTCTCCGCCTCCGGCGACGACGGCTCGCGCGACTGCACCCGCTCCACCAGCGGCTCCTCGGTCAAGGCCGTCGACTTCCCGGCCTCCAGCCCGCACAACACCGGTGTCGGCGGCACCAACCTCAAGGTGAGCGGCAGCACCTACTCCTCCGAGAGCGCCTGGAGCACCGCCGGCGGCGGCGTCTCCACCCAGTTCTCGAAGCCCAGCTGGCAGACCGGCACCAACGTGACCGGCACCATGCGCACCGTTCCGGACGTGTCCTCCAACGCCGACCCGAACAGCGGCTTCGCCATCTACACCCAGGGCACCAGCTCGGCCGGCTGGCAGGTCTACGGCGGCACCTCCGCCGCGGCACCGCTGTGGTCCGGCTACGCGGCGCTGTTCAACCAGAAGGCGAAGGCCGCCGGCCAGGCCGCGCTCGGCGAGGCCAGCCCGAAGCTGTACTCGGTCGCCAACAGCAGCAACTACAGCTCGGCCTTCCACGACGTCAGCACCGGCTCGAACCAGGACTTCCCGGCCAAGGCCGGCTACGACCAGGTCACCGGCTGGGGCACCCCGGTCGCCGACCAGCTGAGCAACGCCCTGCTCGGCGGTGGCAGCGGCACGACCCCGCCGCCGTCCGGTGGCTGCACCACGAGCCAGCTGCTCGCCAACCAGGGCTTCGAGAGCGGCAACACCGGCTGGACCGCCTCCAGCGGCGTGATCACCACCGACTCCGGTGAGGCCGCCCACTCCGGCTCGTACAAGGCCTGGCTGGACGGTTACGGCTCCGCCCACACCGACAGCCTCTCGCAGACCGTCAGCATCCCGGCGGGCTGCAAGGCCTCCTTCAGCTTCTGGCTGCACGTCGACACCGCCGAGACCGGCAGCACCGCGTACGACAAGCTGACCGTCCAGGCCAACTCGACCACGGTGGCGACCTACTCCAACGCCGACGCGGCTTCGGGCTACGTCCAGAAGACCATCGACCTGTCGGCCTTCGCCGGCCAGACGGTCACCCTGAAGTTCACCGGCACCGAGGACTCCTCGCTGCAGACCAGCTTCGTGATCGACGACACGGCGCTGAACATCTCCTGACGCCTGTTCACTGCCGGTTGCCGGTACGGGGTGCGCCCCGTACCGGCAACCGTGTTTCCGGGATGTTTCAGTATTCGAAAAGATCAGGTTTATCTTGCGTGACCACTGTCATACGTACGAGTGGATGACGTAGCCTCTCGAACGTACGTAGGGTTCCCACCGAACTCGCCGGGTGGGGAAGGTGTCCGGATGGCCTCACAGCAACCGCAGCACGCCGGACGGCTCAGGCTGGTCGGCGAGCACCGGGACGGGCCCGCCCGTGTCCCGGTCCAGCAGGCCGGCGGACCGCGGCCGGTGGCGTCGGCCAACTTCGCCGAGGCGCTGCACGCCGCCATCGAGAGCAACGGTCTCAGCCTCGACCGGATCCGCACGGAACTCGGCCAACGCGGCGTCAGAATCAGTGTGACGACGCTCAGTTACTGGCGTCGGGGGCGCAGCCAGCCCGAGCGTGCCACCTCGATGCGCGCCGTCCACCTCCTCGAGGAGCTGCTCGGCCTCCCGCACACCACCCTCTCCAACCTGCTCGGCCCGCCCCGCCCGCGCGGTCGCTGGGTCTCCCCCGCCGCCACCAGCAGCCTGCGGGTCGAGGACGTCTGGCCCGGCCAGGACGAGATCTCCGGAGTCTTCGCCGAGCTGGACGCCCCGCCGATCGGGGAGCTGGAGCGACTCAGCATCCACGACGCCTACTACGTCGACGAGCACCGGCGCGGCTACCTGCTGCGACTGCGCCAGGTGGTCCGGGCCACGGTCGGCGGGGTGTCCCGCTGCCTGGTGGTGCACAAGGCCGACGAGGAGGCCACCGGCTGCCCGGAGATCACCTCGGTCCGGCACGCCCGGCTCGGCCGGGTCCGCCGACGACCCGAGAGCGGCCTGCTGGTGGCCGAACTGGTGCTGGACCGCCCGCTCGGCCTCGGCGACAGCACCGTCATCGAGTACGAGGTGGAGATCCCGCCCGGCGCCCCGACCACCATCTACGCCCGGCGGTTCGCCGTCCCGGTGCGCGAGTACGTGCTCCAGGTGCACTTCGACCCGGCCGCGATACCGGCGCACTGCGAGCGCTTCGACCGCGCGCCGGGCACGGAGGAGGACCGCGCACGCCGGCAGCTGTGGATCGGCGCCTCGGCCAGCGTCCACGTCCTGGCACCGGAGCAGGAGCCGGGTCAGCTCGGCATCCGCTGGGAGTGGGAGTAGCCCGCCGGGCGGAGGCCGGACGGCCGGACTCCCGTAAGCCGTCCGGCTGACCTGCCGCCACCGGACCGCCCCGTGCCCGGGGCTCCACCACCTGTCTGATTTATCCCATCCATCCCGATATTCCAGCCTTCGGCGGGGAACGTATGGCTCCTTCCGACCCCCCGGACCGAGAGGCTGGAACCACCGTGCTGACGGACTTCACCCAGATAGAGCCCGCCGACGACGTCCACCGAGGCCGTGCCGCCGGCCCCCGCACCGGGCCGCGTCCGGCTCGCCCCGGTGACCGCGGCCACCGGGCCGCGCGCGGGGCCCGGCGGGCCGCCGTCCTGCTCGCCGCGGTCGGTGCGGTGTTGGGCGGCGCGTCGGGCGCGGCGGCCGAGTCCGCCCCGCGGCCCGGCGGCGGCGCTGCCACGGCCGACGCCCCCGACCCGACCACCGTGCCCGGTACCCCGCAGGGCGAGGTGGCCGGACTGTTCGGCACCGGGGCGCCCAGGCCGCACCTGCGCTCCCTCCCCGCCACCAGCCGCTCCGAGATCCTCGCCCGCGCCCAGCGCTGGGTGGACCAGCAGGTGCCGTACAGCATGAGCAGCTACTGGTCGGACGGCTACCGCCAGGACTGCTCCGGGTTCGTCTCGATGGCCTGGGGCCTGGGCAGCAGCCAGACCACCTGGACCCTGCCCGACTTCTCCGCCCGAATAGCGAAGGGCGACCTCCAGCCCGGCGACGCCCTGATCTTCAACGACCCGGACAGTCCGCAGGGCGGCTCCCACATCGCCCTCTTCGCCGGCTGGGCCGACTCCTCCCACACCTGGTACCTCGCCCTCGAACAGACCAAGCCGAACACCCGGCGGCAGTCCACCCCGTACGCCTACTGGAGCAACTCGGACGGCTACCTCCCGTACCGCTACCGGGGACTGACCGCTTCCGGTGGCAGCTCCTTCCCCGGCGCCGACAAGTTCGGCCCCGGCGCGCACAACCCGTACGTGAGGCAGCTCGGCGAGATGCTGATCGGCCGCGGCGGCAGGCGGTTCTACTCCGAAGGCCCGGACGAGAGTTGGAGCGAAGCCGACCACCGGGCCACCGAGGCCTTCCAACTCGCCCAGGGCTGGGCCGGTTCCGAGGCCGACGGTTATCCGGGCAAGGACACCTGGGACTACCTCACCAACCACGAGGGCCACGACATCCCGGCCTGAACGACCCGCCAGCGGCGCGGGGGACACGTGCGAGCACGGTTCCCCGCGCCCGCGGCGACCGCCCTCGGCGGACCTGGCCCAGGGCCGCGTGCACGACGCCGGCCAGGCCCTAGCCGAGGGCGGCGTGCACCCGCACCCAGGCGTGCATGGCGATGGCCGCCGCCGCGCCCGCATTGATCGACCGCGTCGACCCGAACTGCGCGATGGAGCACACCGCCGTCGAGTGCGCCCAGGCCTCCTCGGTGAGTCCGGGCCCCTCCTGCCCGAACAGCAGCACACAGCGCTCGGGCAGTTCGTACGTCTCCAGCGGCACCGCGCCCGGCAGGTTGTCGATCCCGATGATCGGCAGGCCCCGCTCGGCGGCGAAGGCCGCCAGGGTGGCGACGCTGTCGTGGTGCCGCACGTGCTGGTACCGGTCGGTGACCATGGCGCCGCGCCGGTTCCACCGCCGCCGCCCGACGATGTGCACCTCGCCCGCCAGGAAGGCGTTGGCCGTCCGCACCACCGAGCCGATGTTGAAGTCGTGCTGCCAGTTCTCCACCGCGACGTGGAAGCCGTGCCGCCGGGTGTCCAGGTCGGCGACGATCGCCTCGCGGGTCCAGTAGCGGTACCGGTCCAGTACGTTCCGCCGGTCGCCGCCCGCGAGCAGCTCGGGGTCGTACTGCGGCCCGGCCGGCCACGGTTCGGGATGCGGTCCCAGACCGACCTCCCGGTCCTCGGGAACGAAGGCGTCGTCGTACTGCTCGCCCTCGTGGGGCACACCGATGCTGCTCACGCCCCCGAGGGTACGGTGCGCCGGGTCCTGACCGCCCGGTCGAGGTCGGTGACCGCCGCCATCACCAGCCGGGCGCCGGCCCTGGCCACCTCGGTGCGGTCCTCCTTCGGCAGCTCGGCCAGCCGGCTGTCCCAGCGCTCGTGCGCCGAACGCAGCCCGCCGAAGTCCACCCGGTCCCCGACCAGCAGCGCGGCCGCCGCGACGGCGGTGGCGTAGCGCAGTTCCTCGGCGAACGCGGCCGCGCCGGGCACCGGCCCGGTGTCCGGGCCGGGCAGATGGGCCTCCATCAGGAGGGTCGAGCGGCCGAGCAGCCCGACCGCGGCCCACGCCTTGTCGAGCTGCTTGCGCGAGAGGTCCGGCTGCCTGGCGGCGGGCGAGACCGGCTCGGCGTCCGCCCGCTCCATCGCCAGCAGCAGCTCGGAGCGGGCCTCCCGGTAGTCCAGCAGCGTCGTCCGGACCCGGTGGCCGCCCTGCGCCGGATCCCCGTACACGGTCAGCACCGCCGCCGAGTACCGCCCGGCGGCGGCCAGCCACTCGGCGAGGCGCTCGGTGAGCCTGGCGGTCTGCCAGGTGGGGAAGAGCGCGTAGGCGACCAGCGCGACCAGGCCGCCGAGCAGGGTCAGGGCGACCCGGTCCAGCGCGGTGTGCACGGGATCGCCGGGCTGCAGCCCGAGCAGGAAGACGACGTAGCTGGAAACGCAGGCGGTCATCACCGCGTACCCGGTGCGCAGGGTGAGGTACGCGCCGCCCATGAAGGCGACCGCGAGCGCGGCGGACAACCAGGGCCCCGGGTGCAGCAGCTGGACCACGGCGGTGGAGACCGCGACCCCGGCCACCGTGCCGGCCAGCCGGGCGACACCCCGGCTGAAGGTCTGGGCGAAGTCCGGCCGCATCACCATCGCCGCGGTGAGCGGCGCCCAGTAGCCGTGCTCCAGGCCGAGCAGCCGCGCCGCCAGGTAGGAGAAGGTCACCACGCCCGAGAGCCGTACCGCGTGGTGGAAGACCGCCGAGTGCGGCTGGAGCTGGCGCCGGACGGCCTGGAGGGCGACCGGCAGCAGCCGGAAGATCGACGGCCGGTACAGACCGGTGCCGATCGCGGGGGAGCTGACGGTGTCCTGATCGTGCTTGTCGAGGGTGTCGGCGGCGGCGCGCAACAGCGCGGCGAGCCGGCGGGCGGAGCGCCGGGCGGCACCAGTGAGCCTGGGCCCCTCGGGGTCGGAGCCGGCCAGGGTGAGGGTCGGGGTGGTCCTGGGTGAGCGCAGCGGCTCGCCGGTGCGGACCGCCCGGGCGAGCGCGTCCATGGACTCGGCCGCGGCGGCGAGCACCTCGCGGGCCCGGTCCCGCGCCGGGCCCTCGGCGGGAGCTCCGACCCCGGGGTCGGCGAGCGCGGCCAGGGTGGGACGGATCCGCTCGGCGATACCGCGCAGGCCGTGCAGTTCGGGCGGGCGGTGCCGGGCCTGCCAGGGGGTCAGGGCGGCGGCCTGGCGGGCGAGGATGAACGGGTCCGGGTCGAACAGGGCGACCGGGTCCTGGCGCAGCCGGCGGGCGTAGTCGGCGAGCGAGGCGTAGGTGTCGGCGAGCGCGTCGCGCTGGGCGCGCCAACTCTCGATCGGCCAGAGGGTGACCACCAGCGCCTGGGCGGCGCCGCCGAGCGCGCAGAGCAGCCCGTGCCACAGCGCGGCGGGCACGCTGACCGGCAGTTGGACCACCACCAGCATCACCGAGACCGTGGTGGAGGCGACCACACCGCCGCTCGGTCCGACCGCCCAGGCCATCCCGGCGGCGAACGCCCAGACGGCGAGCAGCACCGGGAAGGCGCCGGGTACGCCGACGGCCAGGTAGCCGAGGAAGGTGCTGACGCCCAGTCCGGTCCCGGCGGCAACGGCCAGCGAGACCCGCGGGCGGAAGCTGCGCTGGAAGGTGGCGGTGCCGGCGGTGAAGGCACCCATCGCCGCGGAGGTGGCGAGCGCCGGCCCGCCGGCCGCCAGCGCCGGGAAGATCACCAGGGCGGCACCGAGCGCACCGCGCACCGCGCGCCTGGGGTTGGAGAGCGAGCGGTCCAGGGTCAGCCCGGCGCGCGCGGTGGCGCGGAGCGCCGTAGACCAGGACATACCGGAAGTCTAGGGTTCGCGCCGCCACCGGTGCCCGAGCGCCCGGGCCCCGCGGCCCACCCGCAGGAGCGCGGAGGTCGGCAGGAAGACCGCGTCCGCCGCGATCATCGCCAGCGAGAAGAACGGCAGCCCGAGGGTGACCGCGATCCCCGCGTGCTCCGCCATCATCACCGCCAGCAGCACGTTCTTCACCCGCCGGTTGGCCAGCGTGAAGGGGAAGGCGACCTGCGTGATCACCGTGCCGTAGCTGAGCAGGAAGACCGGCAGCAGGCCGGCGCCGAGCACCCCCGACAGCCCGGGCCAGGGCGTGAAGTAGTCCAGGTGCAGCGGGTAGTGCAGCGCGGTGCCGTCCTGCCAGCGCGAGCCCTGCACCTTGTACCAGCCGGCGGTGGAGTAGATCAGCACCACCTGTCCGGCGATCACCGCCATCGCGCAGTTGTGCAGCATGTTCGCCAGCGCGTCCGGTACGTCACGCCACTCGCTGCCGGGCAGCGAGCGGTTGACGGCCCACCAGAGCCCGGCGACCGCCCACGGCACCCACAGCAGACCCACCGGTCCGGCCGGTCCCGCCGAGGAGGTCAGTCCCGTCGGCCCCAGCAGCAGCACCAGCCCCAGCAGCGCCCAGAGCCAGACCGCGCCCCCGTCCCTCGCCCGGCGGGCGTCCAGCGACCACACCCGGGCGCAGCGGGTGAACACCAGGTACACGGCCATCAGATGGATCACGTTGTCGCCGCCGTCACCGGCGAAGACGGCCCGGTTCTGCAGCGAGAGCACGGTGACCAGGAAGAGCACACCGCTCGCCCGGGTCCGCCAGCCCAGCGTGAACAGCACCGCCGCGACGATCGCCAGGTGGTAGACCAGCTCGAACCAGAGCCGCCCGTGGTACCAGGAGAGCACCGTGAAGGCGTGGTTCTCGGCGAGGAGCCGGGCCGCCAGTTCGTCCGACCAGGGCGAGCGGTCCCCGTACAGCACCCGCCGGTTGGGCCACTCGCGCAGCAGGAAGCCCGTCCAGGTCAGGCCGAACCCGATCCGCACCACCGCCGCCTGGTACGGGAAGGCGGCCTTGGTGGTGAACAGCTCGAAGGCCCGCGCGAACCGGCCCGGCGGGGGAGCGGCGGGCGAGGTCCCGGGCCGCCGGGGGACACCGGGCGGCAGCGGCGGGCACTCCTGCTGGGCACCCGTCACAGCAGCCCCCGGTAGTCGTCCTCGTCCACCGGCCACCAGGCCAGCTCCCGGTAGGAGGTCCCGGTGGGGACCTCCTCCCCGCTCCAGGCGGGCGGCGCGATGGTCGCCGTCCCCACCCGGAACTGGATCTGCAGGATCCGCTCGCCCCCGGCCGTCCGCCCGAAGCGCTGCAGCGCGACCCGCTTGAGGTACTCCTCGGCCGCCTTGCCGCGCTCGCCGACCGCCGTGCCGTCCCCGGCGGAGTGCGTGGAGTCGTAGAGGTCCCAGGCCCGGCGCAGCAGGTTCTGGTCCGCATGGCTGGGAGCCGGGTTGTGCCGTATCGCCGCGATGTCCTGCGCGGTCAGGCCGACCCAGTCCCGGGTGCGTATCCGGCCGGTGTCGGAGATGGTCTGCACCCGGGCGTCCACGGTGATGTTCTGCTGCAGCGGGTTCGGCGCGAACAGCTTCCAGTTCTGCTCGAACTCCGGGTACACGATGCCGCCCAGCTGCGCCCGGTAGCGCTGCGACAGCGCGTTGGGCGGCGCCGACTGCAGGAACAGCGCCCCCAGGAAGACCGCGCTGCCGCCGATCAGGAACGCCGCCGCGCAGCAGAGCACCGCCAGTGCCGGCAGCGACCAGCCACGCCCCGACTCAGCCATGCACGCCCCCCAGCGGCGCGAGGTACCACGCGCCCGGCCCACCACCGCGGATCCCGATCCCACCACGAGCAGGTTGCACTATCTCAGGGCCCGGCCGAACCGCGCGACGGGGGTGCCGCGCCGCGCCCCGCCGGGACCCGACGGGGATCAGAGCACGAACGGGTCCCGCCCGTTCGCGCTCACCATCGGCCGCCCGGCCGCCTCCCAGGCGAACATCCCGCCGTCCACGTTCACCGCGTCCCGGCCCTGCGCCACCAGGTACTGCACCACCTGCGCCGAACGGCCGCCGACCCGGCAGAGCACGTACAGCCGCCGGTCCGGCTCGGGCAACTCGTCGATCCGGGCGATCACCTCGCCGATCGGGATGTGCAGCGCACCGTCCACGTGGCCGGCGTCCCACTCGTCCTGCTCACGCACGTCGAGCAGAGCTGCGTCGGCGGGCACCGAGGCGGCGTCCGTACTGGGTAGCTGGGTGAACATCGTCGGGTTCTCCTGAGGGTCTCGGTGGTCTCCACCATTGTCCGGTACTGCACGACCACGGGAGGCGCCGTCCGGTACGGGGGCGAGCAGCCGGTCGAGCTCGGCCTGCCGCTCGGCGGCCTTGGCCAGCAGCTGCTCGGCGAGCTCGGTCAGCAGCCCGTCCGGGTCCTGCGGCGCCAGCCGCAGCAGCTCGCCCATCGCACTGCGCTCCAGGCGGACCTGCTCGGCCGCCACCTGCCCGATCTTCGCCTTCAGCCACTCCAGCCGCTGGCGCAGCCACTCCAGCCGGTCCGGGGCGTCGGGCTCCGGCGCGGTCTCCGGCGCGGTGGACCACTCCTCGGCCAGCTGCTCCAGCGCCCCGGTGTCACCGTGCGCGTACGCCTCGTTGACCCGGGCGATGAAGGCGGAGCGGCGCTGCTGCTCGGCCTGGTCGGTGCTCAGATCGGGATGGGCGCGCCGGGCCAGGTCGCGGTAGATCCGCTGCGCGTCCTTGCCGGGGCGGACCCGGCGCGGCGGCTCGGGCTCGGCCACCTCCGGCGGCAGATCGGCCAGCAGTGCCTCCAGGTCGGGCAGCGCCTCGACCCGGCCGCGGGCCTCGGCGGCCCGCCGGATGTCCTCCGGACTGCCGCTGCGGACCGCGACGGTCTCCGCGATCAGCGCGTCCAGCTCGTCCAGCCGGGCGTACAGCGGCCCGAGCAGCTGATGGTGGACGAGTGCGAAGTTGTCGATCTCGACCCGCAGGGTCTCGACGTCGACCTCCAGCGTCAGCCAGGCGAGTTCGGTGGCGGCCACCAGCTCCTCCAGCTGCTGCCGTTCCGGGTCGGTCCACTGGACGGGGCTCTCCGCGCTCACCTGCTCGCCTTCATCCGTCACGGCCATCCGCCACGGCCGTCCACCGCGGCCGTACGGGCTGCCACCCTACCCGGGCCCCGACGGCCGCAAGTGCTCCTCCGATCGGATGAACCGGAGGTACAAGCCCGGCGCGCACCACAAGACACGCAACTGATACTGACGAATCTCCCCGATTCGCTATCAGTGGCGGCGCTCTCCGTGCTTCGCTGGAAGGCGCACGACCAGCCGCACCGGCAGCCGGGCGGCGGGGACACGCAGCGACACGAACAGCACCGGCACCCAGCATCCGAGCACCGCCACGACAGCACACGTACACAGGAGCTCACAACGGCCGCCCTCCGCGCGACGGCCAGGCGGGAGCAGATCGAATCCATGGTGGACGAGCCCAACTCCACACCGCGCCCGGACGGCCCCCCGGGTGACCAGCACCCCGGGGTGGTCGCCTTACTGCGCCTCGCCTCCGTGCTGATCGGCCCGGACCGCCGGATCGCCCAGTGGAACCGGGCCGCCGAGGAGCTCTTCGGGCACCGCGCGGAGGTGGCCTGCGGCCGCACGGCCTCCGGCCTGCTCCCCGCCGTCGACCCGCGCGCCGAGACCGCGGCCGCCCGCCCGCCCGGCACCGCCCGGCGCTGCGACGCCTTCGACACCCTGGACGACCTCACCCAGTTCGAGCAGGGCGCCTGGACCGGGTCGATGACGGTGACGGACCGCGAGGACCGCCCCCGCGACGTCCTCTGGTGGGCCTACCCGCTGACCGAACCGGGCGGGCGCAGCCTGCTCGCCCTGGCCACCGACGCCCGCCAGCTGCGCGCCTCCGGCCCCCGGATCGCGCTCGGCACCCGGCTGCTCTCCTACGCCGCCGCCCAGGGCGCACCGGGCGGCGCCCACCGGGTGTTCGCCGCCCTGGCCCCGGCCGGGGAGCGCGGCGCCGACGCGCTGGCCGCCCTGCTGCCCGGCGGTTCACCCGAACGCCGCGCCCGGCTGCTCGCCCAGCTGGCCGCCGCCGGCCTGCCCGCGCTCTGGGTGGACGCCACCACCAGACTCCCCGTCCTCCCCTACGAGCCGGCCGGCTCCGGGGTGGCCCGGATCGCCGCCGGGCTGGGCCGCCGCTACCCGACCGCGCAGCAGCGGGCCGTCCAGCCCAGAGCCACCCGGCGCCCACCGGAGGCGGGCCGCCCCGGCGGCGGGCCGGTCGCAGCAGGCCTGCAACTGCTGCCCGCCGAAGGCGCCGACGGCTCGCGTAGTCTCAACACCGCCGTCCCCGGGCCGCGCGAGGCCGCCGCCGCGGCCATGGCCGCGGACGGCGACCAGAGCACCGCCGCACCCGCCGATACGGACGGTCACCGGGTCAACCGTCCGCACGGCACGTCCCTCGGCCCGTCCGGCCCGATCCCGGGAGGCTCCGCCATCGAGTCCGCCGCCAACGGCCGCACCCCCGTGCGCGACGCCGACCTCCCCACGGGGCCGGCCGCCCCCTCCTCCGTCGAGGTGCTGACCAGCAGCCAGGCCGGCGAGCAGCTGGCCCTGCTGAGCGATGTCGGCAGCAGCGTCGGCACCACCCTCGACCTGGACACCACCGCCCGCGAGCTGTGCCAGGTCCTGGTGCCCCGAGTCGCCGACTTCGCCTGTGTGGACCTGATGGACGGGCTGATCTCCGACTCCGAGCTGCCCGCCAACCGGCCGGACGACCAGACCATGCTGCGCCGGGTGGCCCGCGCCTTCAACGCCTCCTCCGGCCACTGGGAACACGTCCTGGACGAGGGCGCGCTGCTGGCCATGCCCCGCTCCACCCCGCCGGGCCTCGCCCTGCAGGAGAACCAACCGGTCCTGGTCCCGGTGATCAACCCGGACGTCGCGGTGGACTACGCCGCCTCGCTCGGCGGGCCCGACCTGGTCCCGGTGGTGGTCGGCCGCTCGATGCTGGTTCTGCCGCTCTCCGCCCGGGGCACCGTGCTCGGCATCCTCAAGCTGCTACGGCTGCCGGACCGGGCCGCCTTCGACAAGAGCGACGCGGCGACCCTTCGCGAACTGGCGGCCCGGGCCGCCCTCTCGCTGGACAACGCCCGGCTGCACCGGGCCGAGGCCAAGGTCGCCACCACGCTCCAGCGCTCGATGATCCCCACCCGCCCGCCGAAGATCCCCGGCGTCCAGATCGCCCACCGCTACATGCCCGGCGACCGGCGGGCCGAGGTCGGCGGCGACTGGTTCGACGCGATCCAGCTGCCCGGCAGCCGGGTCGCCCTGGTGGTCGGCGACGTGATGGGCCACGGCCTGCACTCGGCCGCCGCGATGGGCCGCTTCCGCACCGCGATGCAGACCCTGGCCGCCCTCGACCTGCCGCCCGGACAGCTGCTGCGCCATCTGGACAACCTGGCCCAGAAGCTCGGCGACGACCATCTGGCCACCTGCCTGTACGCGGTCTACGACCCGATCAACCGCACCTGCGAGCTGGCCAGCGCCGGCCACGTCCCCCCGGTGCTGGTGCACCCGGACGGCCGGGGCGAGCTGCTGGAGATCCCCGAGGGCGCGCCGATCGGCGTGGGCGGGGTGCCGTTCGTGGCCAAGAAGATCGACGTCAGCGACGGCTCGATGCTGGTGCTGTGCACCGACGGCCTGGTCGAGGTCCGGGGCGGGGACATAGGAGCGGGGCTCGCCGCCCTCTGCGGCAACCTGATCGACCCCAAGCAGACCCCCGAGGAGGCCTGCGACGTCGTCCTGGACCGGCTGCACTCGGAGGACCGGCAGGACGACATCGCCCTGCTGGTGGCCCGCTTCGACGGGGTCGCCCCGACCGAGGTGGCCACCTGGGAGCTGTCGGTCGGCGACGCCGAGGTGCGCCGCTCCCGCGCCCTGGTCCGCGAGCAGCTCGCCGCCTGGCAGCTGACGGCGCTCGCCGACACTGCCGAACTCCTGGTCAGCGAACTGGTCACCAATGCGGTGCGGGTGGCCAGGGACCACGTCCAGCTCCAGCTGATCCGGGTCGACAAGCTCCTGGTCGAGGTCAGCGACGACAACCACAACCTGCCCTCGCTGGAGCCCGCCGAGTCCATGGACGAGAGCGGCCGCGGCCTCCACCTGGTCAGCAAGCTGTCCGAACGCTGGGGCACCGCCCGCAAGGCCGTCGGCAAGGTCGTCTGGTTCGAACTCGCCCTTCCGCGCCGCTGAGCACCCCGGCGGCACGGTGATTCCGTGCGGCACTGCAGCAACCACAGGCAACGGATGAACGCTGCATCTCAGCTCGAAAGGGAGATCACGGGTCATCCTGGAGGCGGAGAAGAAGAGGGGGCACCGCCGATCGGCGGTGCCCCCTACTCGGGTCACGGTATTCGGTTCTGTTCAGCCGGGCATTCGAGCGAGTCGTTCCCGTACGACCGGAGCCGCTCCGGACGGGCTCCCTCCGCCCCCCGGCGGAGGGTCACCCCACCCATTCCCGCTCGGCTCCGCCACCGGCAGCTAGGAGTTGTCCGCCGAGACGGCGGCCTTCGCATGCCGGCGACGGAACAGGGCGGGGAGGCTCGGCACGGTGATGAAACCCTCCGCGCGGGCGCTGGCGATACCGATCCGGGGAATCTCGCTGCTCTTCTCGAAGAGCAGATAACGCGGCTCCCAGATCGGCCGGTACTTCGCGTTCGCCCGGTAGAGGGATTCGATCTGCCACCACCGGGAGAAGAAACCGAGCACCGAACGCCACAGCCGCAGCACCGGCCCGGCACCCAGCTTCGAACCCCGCTCGAAAACGGACCGGAACATCGCGAAGTTCAGCGAGACCCGGTCGATCTCGACCTCCTTCGCCCGCTGCAGGAGTTCGATCACCATGAATTCCACCAGGCCGTTCTCGCTCTCCCGGTCCCGGCGCATCAGGTCCAGCGAGAGGCCCCGCTCACCCCACGGCACGAAGCTCAGCAGCGCGCTCAGCTGGCCTTCCGCGTTGTGGCACTCCAGCATCACGCAACGGCCGTCCCCCGGGTCGCCGAGGCGGCCGAGCGCCATCGAGAAGCCGCGCTCGGTGGCACCGTCCCGCCAGTGGTCCGCCTTCCCGACCAGCTCGGCCATCTCGGCCTCGGGAATCTCCTCGTGCCGGCGGATCCGCACCGTGTACCCGGCCCGCTTCACCCGGTTGTACGCCTGCCTGACCACCCGCATGGCCCGGCCGTCCAGCGAGAACTCGTCCAGCTCGACGATCGCCTCGTCGCCCAGTTCCAGCGCGTCCAGACCGTGCCGGGCGTAGATCACCCCGGCCTCCTCCGAGGCACCCATCACGGCCGGCGCCCAGGCGTGCTCCCTGGCCTCGGCCAGCCAGGCGTCGATCGCCCCCGGCCAGGCCTCCGGGTCGCCGATCGGATCGCCGGAGGCCAGCGACACACCGCCGACCACCCGGTACGCCACCGCGGCCTTGCCGCTCGGCGAGAAGATCACCGCCTTGTCGCGGCGCAGCGCGAAGTACCCCAGCGAGTCCCGCTCGCCCTGCTTGTCCAGCAGAGCGCGCAGCCGCTGCTCGTCCTCCCCGGTCAGCAGCTCCTGCCCGCGCGGGCTGCGGAAGGCCAGGTAGACCACCAGCAGGAAGAGCACCGCGCTCATCGCGTTGATGAAGGCGTTCACCCAGGTCGGCACGTTGATCACGTCGATCACGTGGGCGGACGGCTCGACGGTGACCATCCGGGCGATCGAGTAGCCGAAGCGGTCCCAGAAGCCGGCACCCGTCACGGTGTTGGTCGTCTGGACCAGCAGCGCACCGACCGCGCCGCCAAGCGCCAGGCCGACGACCGCCGCCGCCAGCCCGGTCTTCGGGTTGGAGCGGTCCCCCTTGGAGGTGAACTCCTTGCGGCTGACCACCAGGGCCAACAGGAACAGCCCGGTGATGACCATGGAGAACCAGTTGAACGGATGCCGGACGAAGTCCTCGCCCTCTCCGGACACGGTCATCAGCAGCACGAAGACCAGGAAGGTCAGCCCGCCGACGACGGTGTTGAAGATCCAGGCGGCCCGCTTGCGCCGCCGCATCGCCACGGCCAGGAACAGCGACAGCACCGCCGAGGTCAGACCGGCGGTCGCCAGGTACGGGGTGAAATACCCACCCTCGTTGTGCGACTCCACCTGGTTGCGGAACGGTACCGCCAGCACCGCCACCAGGTTCACCAGGGCGATCAACCTCAGATACCAGACGGTCGCCATGGCGGCCCTCGGCCGCCAGCGCGCCAGCAGGCTCGCCAGAGCGCCGGAGCGCGAACCGGGAACGGCGGACGACTCCGGCTTCACAGTGGAGGACACGGCTCAATTCCAAACGATCAGTTGTGGGGGCGCATCCGCACCGCGCCCACGGCACGAGCCGGGCCATTGCGGCCGCGTTCTGATCGGCCCGTTCCGGGAGGGGGGCGCCGCAATCCATGGTTGCTCACCAAAGATGAGAATGACGTGAACCAGGTAGCCGATTCAGGCCCCCGCCGATCGGCGGGGGTGGTTTCCCGCCGATCCGGGCGTCACCCGCTCCCACCTGCCCCTAGGCTCGGACCCGGCAGACCGCCTTCGCCGTGCCCGGCGACCCGCCCCACCCGAGGAGAAGAAGACCATGACGCCGATCCGCGTACTCATCGTGGACGACGAGATCCTGGTCCGCTCCGGCCTCGGCCTGATCGTCGGATCCGCCCCGGACCTGGAGGTCGTCGGCGACTGCTCCGGAAGCCAGGCCGAGGACCGGGTCACCGCGCTGCGCCCGCACGTCGTCCTGCTGGACATCCGGATGCCCGACCTGGACGGCATCTCGGTGCTGCGCCGGCTGCGCGCACTGCCCAACCCCCCGGCCGTGGCCATGCTCACCACCTTCGACACCGACGAGTACATCGGCACCGCACTGCGCGGCGGCGCGGCCGGCTTCCTGCTCAAGGACACCGCCCCCGAGCAGTTGGTGCACGCCGTCCGGGTGCTCGCGGCCGGCGGCAGCGTGCTCTCCCCGGCCGTCACCCGGACCGTGATCAGCGGCTACGTCGGGGGCGGCGGCCCGGACGCCGAGGCAGCCGCGCTCACCCGCGGCCTGACCGGCCGCGAGCTGGACGTGCTGGCCCTGCTCGGCGAGGGGCTGTCCAACGCCGAGATCGCCGACCGGCTCTTCCTCGGCACCGGCACCGTCAAGGACCACATCAGCGCCATCCTCGGCAAGCTGGGCGCCGCCAACCGGGTCCAGGCCGCCGTCGTCGCCAACCGGGCCGGCCTGGTCCGCAACCCCGAGCAGAACAGCGAATGACCCCCGACACCGCCCCGGCCGAAGACCATCCGCCGTCCGCGACCTCCCGCCGCACCTGGCCGGGCTGGCTCACCGCGCCCTGGCTGATGCTGCTGCTGCCCGTCCTCGCTTCCACCGTGGACTCCGTCCTCGTCGCCCTGGACACCCCGTGGTGGCAGCGCGCCCTGACCGCGCTGGCCACCCTGGCGCTGCTGCTGCGACGCCGCTACCCGGTGCTGGTGCTGCTGCTCACCCTGCCCGCGAGCTTCGTCACCTTCATCTGGATCGCCCAGATCACCGCCGTCTACTCGGTGGCCTCCCGGCGGCCCCGGCCGTGGGTCGCCGCAGTCTGCGCCTGCGCCTTCGCCCTGTCCGAGTTCTTCCACTGGCCACTCACCGACCACCCGTTCGCGTTCAACCGGGACAATGCGCTCTACGCCATCCAGTGCGCGATGCTCGGCGCCGCGCCCACCGCGCTCGGCCTGCTCGCCCGCACCCGGCGCGAGCTGGCCCTCCGGCTGGACGAGCTGACCAAAGGCCAGCAGCGCGAGAGTCGGCTGCTGGCCGAGCGGGTACTGGCCACCGAGCGGGCCCGGCTGGCCCGCGAGATGCACGACGTGGTCTCCCACCAGGTCAGCCTGATCAGCATCCAGGCCGGCGCCCTCCAGGTGAGCACCGCGGACCCCGCGGCCAGGACCGCCGCGCTCACCATCAGGGAGCTGTCCGTACGCACCCTGGTGGAGCTGCGCCAGATGGTGGGTGTGCTGCGCGCCGCCGGCGTGCGGCAGGACGAGCCGCTCGTCCCGCAGCCCAGGCTCGCGGACCTGCCCCGGCTGATCGAGGACAGTGGGCTGTCCGTCAGCAGTGAGCTCAGCCCCGGCGACCGGCCCTGGCCCGAGGCGGTCGAGCGGGCCGCCTACCGCACCGTCCAGGAGGCGCTCACCAACATCACCAAGCACGCCCCCGGCGCCCCGGTCGCGGTCCGCCTCGCCTCCAGGGGCACCCGGCTGCTGGTGGAGGTCCGCAACGAGCGCCCGCCGCTGCGGCGGGGCACCGGTCCCGGTCCGCTCCCCGGCGGCGGCCACGGCCTGGTCGGCCTGCGCGAGCGCGCCCAGTTGCTCGGCGGCTCCTTCAGCGCCGCCGCCACCCCCGACGGCGGCTTCGCCGTCCAGGCGGAACTCCCCGTCGTGGGCGAGTAGCCGGCCCGGCACCGGAGCACCGGGCATTCCCGGGAGAACCCCGGTGCTCCGAAATCACCACCGGGCCCGTGAGTCAACAAAAAAGCCCCGCAGATCCGAAGATCTGCGGGGCTTCGCTGTGCGCGAGGGGGGAGTTGAACCCCCACGCCCTTTCGGGCACTGGAACCTGAATCCAGCGCGTCTGCCTATTCCGCCACCCGCGCATGGGTGTTGTCGTTGGAGTGTTTCCGCTCTTCCGACCCGCCGGTAAGTTTACCTTATCTCGGCTGGTCTTCCGTTCGGCTCCCTTGCGGGCGCCCCTTCCGACGTGGAAAACATTAGCACGACCTGCGGGCCGCCTACGAATCCGTTCCCCCTGCCCCGCAACCGGAGGCGGCCCCGGTACCCCCGGACGGAGTCCCGGCCCGATCCGCCAGGGGTGAGCGGGCCCGTGTCCGGGTAGCCCTGGCTTGCCACTCCCGAACACCGTCCCGAGCGCCCCGCCGAAGCGGTCGTCACCGCCCCGCGCAGGGGTCCGTGGCGGCCACCACATCCCCGGGGAACCGTACGGACGGGCCGGGCGTGGATACGATCAGTACGGAAGTACCGCAAGTAGGCCGAGCAGCGGGCCCGACCGAAGCCCTTGGAAGGGGGTGCCCCATGGGAGTCCTGAAGAAGTTCGAGCAGCGGCTCGAGGGTCTTGTGAACGGCACCTTCGCCAAGGTGTTCAAATCCGAGGTCCAGCCGGTGGAGATCGCCGGGGCGCTGCAGCGCGAGTGCGACAACAACGCCACCATCTGGAACCGGGACCGCACCGTGGTCCCGAACGACTTCATCGTCGAGCTCAGCCCGCACGACCACGAGCGGCTCAGCCCGTACTCGAGCCAGCTCGGCACCGAGCTGGCCGGCATGGTGCGCGAGTACGCCGACGCGCAGCGCTACAGCTTCATGGGCCCGCTCCAGGTCACCCTGGAGAAGGCGGACGACCTCGACACCGGCCTCTACCGGGTGCGCAGCCGCACCCTCGCCTCCGAGGAGCCTCCGCAGGCCGTCCCGCCGCCGGCCCAGGCCGGCTACGGACGCCAGCCCACCCCGCCCGCGCCCGGCGCGCCGTGGCAGCAGGAGGGCGCGGGCGCGTACGGCGCGCCGCCGCCGCCCGCCTCGCCCCCGGCGATGCCCCCGATGCCGCCGGCGCCCCCGACCGTGCCGCCCGCCGCGGGCGGCAACGTCCGCCCGTTCCCCGGCTCGGGCGGTGGCGCGCCCACCACCCGCCGCTGGATCGAGGTCAACGGCGCCCGGCACCAGGTGACCGGCAACGGCGTGGTGCTCGGCCGTTCCACCGAGGCGGACGTCCGGATCGACGACCCCGGCGTCTCCCGCAAGCACGCGGAGATCCGTCCTGGCACGCCCGCCATGGTGCTCGACCTGGGGTCCACCAACGGCATCGTGGTGGACGGACAGCACACCCAGCGCGCTACGCTCCGCGACGGCTCCAGGATCGTCCTGGGGAGCACGACCATCGTCTACCGACAGGTCGAAGGGTAGAACGGGCCACCTATGTCAGATCTGACCTTGACGGTCATGCGGCTTGGATTCCTCGCCGTGCTGTGGCTGTTCGTCATCGTCGCGGTGCAGGTGATCCGCAGCGACCTGTTCGGCACCAAGGTGAACCCGCGGTCCTCGCGGCGTGCCACCGGGGCGCCGGCCCAGAGCGCCTCCGGCGCGGCCCGGCCCGCCGGCTCGCCGCAGACCGCCCCGACCCAGTCCAGGCCGCGCCGCGGCGCGCCGACCCAGCTGGTCGTGGTGCAGGGCTCGCTGGCCGGCACCACCGTGGCCCTGCAGGGCCAGACGATCACGCTCGGCCGGGCGCACGACTCCACGATCGTGCTGGACGACGACTACGCGTCCTCCAGGCATGCCAGGATCTACCCGGATCAGACTGGGCAGTGGACGGTCGAGGATCTAGGCTCCACCAACGGCACCTATCTGGACCGGCAGCGGCTCACGACGCCCACCCCGCTCCAGCCGGGTATGCCGATCCGTATCGGCAGGACCGTCATCGAACTGCGGAAGTAGTAGCGCATGAGGGACAGCATCCCGTTCACGCCCGGCCGGGCACGCGGCTGCCACGCTGCCGCCCTGGTGCGCGCCGACGCCCTGAAGGGGGTCCCGTTCCGCATGAGCGAGCACATCGTGTCCGGGTCCGGTGGGAACACCGCCGAGCGAAGCGAGGCGGGGGCATGAGCTTGGTGCTGCGTTTCGCGGCCGGGTCCCACAAGGGTCTGATCCGGGAGGGCAACGAGGACTCCGGCTACGCCGGGCCGCGGCTGCTGGCCGTCGCCGACGGCATGGGCGGCGCGGCGGCCGGCGAGGTCGCCTCCTCCGAGGTGCTCGGTTCGATCGTCCGCCTGGACGAGGACATCCCGGGCGCCGACCTGCTCACCCTGCTCAAGGACGCGGTCCAGGGCGCCAACGACCGGCTGCGCCAGATGGTCGAGGAGGACCCGCAGCTCGAGGGCATGGGCTGCACCCTCACCGCGATGCTCTGGACCGGCCAGCGGATGGGCCTGGTCCACATCGGCGACTCCCGCGCCTACCTGCTGCGCGACGGCGCCCTGAGCCAGATCACCCAGGACCACACCTGGGTGCAGCGGCTGGTGGACGAGGGCCGGATCACCCCGGAGGAGGCCGAGACCCACCCGCAGCGCTCCCTGCTGATGCGCGCGCTGGACGGCCGCGGCCAGGTCGAGCCCGACCTGTCGATCCGCGACGTACGGGCCGGCGACCGCTACCTGATCTGCTCGGACGGCCTCTCCGGGCCGGTCAGCCACCAGACCCTGGAGGAGACGCTCGGGAGCTTCTACGCCCCGCAGCAGACCGTCCAGGAGCTGATCCAGCTGGCGCTGCGCGGAGGCGGCCCCGACAACATCACCTGCATCGTCGCGGACGTGATCGACGTCGGCGCCACCGACACCCTCAGCGGCCAGCTCGCCGACATCCCGGTGGTGGTCGGCGCGGTCGCCGACGCCCCGCCGTCCAGCGCGCACGACCAGGCCATCCTGAACACCCCGGCCGGCCGCGCCGCCGGTCTCGGCCGCCCGCCGCAGGGCCCGCAGGGCGCCTTCGGCCCGGCCAGCGGCTACGAGCAGCCGGGCTTCGGCCCGGCCGAGGGCTACGGCGACGGTTACGGCTACCCCGAGGGCGAGCCCCAGGGGGCCGGCTACGGCGAGGCGTACGACACGTACGGCACCCCGGAGCCGCAGCAGCCGTACCAGGACGACGACTACGAGGACGACGAGGACGCCCCGCGCCGCAAGGGCCGCGGACTGAAGATCTCGCTCGCCGTGGCCCTGGCACTCGGGCTGATCGGCGGGGCCGGCTGGTTCGGCTGGCAGTGGACCCAGGACCAGTACTACGTCGGTACCGACGGCGACCACGTCGCGGTCTACCGCGGCCTCAACCAGAACCTGGCCGGAATCAACATGTCGTCGGTGTACGAACGCCATGATGACGTCGAACTCAAGTTCCTGCCCGCCTACCAGCGCACCCAGGTGAGCAACACCATCCAGGCCAAGAGCCTGGACGACGCCCACGACCAGGTGAAGCGCCTCGCCGCCCAGGCGGAGATCTGCAAGAAGATCTCCGAGGGGGCGAAGCCCTCCGCCCAGCCACCGGCCGCCACCCCGAGCGCGAGCCCCAGCCCCGCGGCCGCCGGCAGCGCCATCGGGACCCAGAGCAACCCGGCCCCCGCGCAGGACGCCGCCCACCCGGCCGGCAGCCCCGGCGCCGCGCCGACCCTCAGCGAGCAGGAACAGCAGCTGGCCAACTCCTGCGCGACCCAGTAACCCCGGTCCCCGCACGGGCCCACTCAGCCGTCAGGGGGCGGTTACCACGTGAGCACCTTTGACCTGAGCAGCAGCCATGGCGGCGGTCGGCGCGGAGCCGACCGTCCCAGCGTCCGCTCCGGCATGCGCCCTGGGCGCCGTGCCAACACCACCATCACGCCCCAGGGCACGCCCAACCGGCGCAACACCGAACTGGTCCTGCTGGCCTTCGCGGTCCTCGTGCCGATCCTCGCCTACGCCAACGTCGGCCTCGCCATGGACAACCGGCTCCCCGCCGGCATGCTGGCGTACGGCGCCGGGATGGGGGCGCTCGCGCTGGTCGCACACCTGGCGATGCGCCGCTTCGCGCCGTACGCCGACCCCCTGCTGCTGCCGCTGGGCACCCTGCTCAACGGACTCGGCCTGGTGATGATCTGGCGCCTCGACAAGGCCGGCAAGCTGCTGCGCGGCAACTTCCCCGCCGCGGCCAACCAGCTGATGTGGTCCGCACTCGGCATCGCCCTGTTCATCGGCGTGATCGTGGTGCTCAAGGACCACCGGATCCTGCAGCGCTACACCTACATCTCGATGGCCGTCGCCCTGGTGCTGCTCGCCGCGCCCGCCTTCTTCCCCTCCCGTGCCGAGGACTTCGGCGCCAAGATCTGGATCCGCTTCGGCAGCTTCTCGATCCAGCCCGGCGAGTTCGCCAAGATCATCCTGACCGTGTTCTTCGCCGGCTACCTGATGGTCAAGCGCGACGCCCTCGCCCTGGCCAGCCGCCGCTTCATGGGCCTGTACCTGCCGCGCGGACGCGACCTCGGCCCGATCATCGTGGTCTGGCTGCTCTCCATCCTGATCCTGGTCTTCGAGACCGACCTCGGCACCTCCTTCCTGTTCTTCGGCCTCTTCGTGGTGATGCTCTACGTCGCCACCGAACGCACCAGCTGGATCGTGGTCGGCCTGCTGCTCTCCTTCGGCGGCGCCGCCCTGGTCGCCACCTCCGAATCGCACGTCAAGACCCGCATCGACGCCTGGCTCGACCCGATGGCGGCCTTCTCGCCGCACCCCCCGCCCGGTTCCACCGAGCAGATCGGCCAGACCCTGATGGCCTTCGGCTCCGGCGGTGTCACCGGCACCGGCCTCGGCCAGGGCCGCTCCTGGCTGATCCAGTTCGCCGCCAAGAGCGACTTCATCCTCGGCTCCTTCGGCGAGGAACTCGGCCTCACCGGCATGATGGCGCTCTTCCTGCTCTACGCCCTGGTCGTCCAGCGCGGCCTGCGCACCGCCGTCGCCGCCCGCGACCCGTTCGGCAAGCTGCTCGCCGTCGGCCTCTCCTCGGCCTTCGCGCTCCAGGTCTTCGTGGTCGCCGGCGGCGTCACCGGACTGATCCCGCTCACCGGTATGACCATGCCGTTCCTCGCCCAGGGCGGGTCCTCGGTGGTCGCCAACTGGGCCCTGCTCGCCCTGCTGCTGAAGATAAGCGACAGCGCCCGGCGCCCCTCGGCGGAACCGACCCAGGCCGCCCAGTCGTGAATACCCCCACAGCGGACGTAAAGAAAGATGCGGTTGAATCAACCCCAGTGACCGCACGAAGGAGGCGAGGAGCCCAGTGAACAAGCCCATCCGACGGGTCTCGATCTTCTGTTTGGTCCTGATCCTCGCCCTGATGGTCCGGACCAACTGGGTCCAGGGCGTCCAGGCCGACGCCTGGGCGAGCAACAGCCACAACGACCGCAACAAGTACGACCGCTACGCCTACCCGCGCGGCAACATCATCGTGGCCGGGCAGCCGGTCACCAAGTCCGACTTCGTCAACGGTCTGCGCTACAAGTACAAGCGCGCCTGGATCGACGGTCCGCTGTACGCCCCGGTCACCGGCTACTCCTCCCAGGCCTACGACAGCACCCAGTTGGAGAAGCTGGAGGACGGCATCCTCTCCGGCACCGACTCCCGCCTGTTCTTCCGCAACACCCTCGACATGCTCACGGGCAAGCAGAAGCAGGGCGGCGACGTGGTCACCACGATCAACCCCAAGGCGCAGAAGGCCGCCTTCGACGGCCTGGGCAACAAGAAGGGCGCCGCCGTCGCCCTGGACCCGAAGACCGGCGCGATCCTCGCCCTGGTCTCCACCCCCTCGTACGACCCGTCCACCTTCGCCGGCGGCGACCCCGCCACGGACGGCAAGGCCTGGACCGCGCTCCAGAGCGACCCGAACAAGCCGATGCTCAACCGGGCGCTGAAGGAGACCTATCCGCCCGGCTCGACCTTCAAGCTGGTGACGGCCACCGCCGCGTTCGAGAACGGCATGTTCCAGGGGCCCGACGACAAGACCGACACCCCGAAGCCGTACATCCTGCCCGGCACCAAGACCGAGCTGAAGAACGACAGCGACGGCGAGCCCTGCGAGGGCGCCACCCTCAGGGACGCCATGGCGGTCTCCTGCAACACCGTCTACGGCAAGATCGGCGCCGACCTGGGCCGGGACAAGCTGCGGGCCGAGGCCGAGAAGTTCGGCTTCAACAACGACAAGATCGACATCCCGATCCGGGCCACCGCCAGCTACTTCCCCAAGAACTCCACCCCCGACGGCACCGCGATGGACGCCATCGGCCAGCACGACACCCGCGCCACCCCGCTGCAGATGGCCATGGTCGCCTCCGCCGTCGCCAACAACGGCACCCTGATGCAGCCGTACCTGGTCAGCGAGGAGCGCTCGGCCAACCTCACCCCCGTCTCCACGCACTCCGAGCACCAGTTCAGCCAGCCGATGAAGCCCGAGACGGCGCAGAAGCTGCAGCAGCTGATGGAGAGCGTGGTCAAGAACGGCACCGGCCAGAAGGCCCAGATCGACGGCGTCACGGTCGGCGGCAAGACCGGCACCGCCCAGCACGGCCAGGACAACTCCGGCCTGCCGTTCGCCTGGTTCGTCTCCTACGCCAAGGCCTCCGACGGCCAGCAGGTCGCGGTCGCCGTGGTGGTCGAGGACGGCGCCGCCTCCAGCAACGAGATCAGCGGCGGCAGCATCGCCGCGCCCATCGCCAAGTCGGTGATGGAGGCCGTTCTCAACAAGTAGGACCCGAAGAGTGGCCGCTGTACGGGTGGCGGTCTTGTCACAATGGGACGCGGCCGGTCGATACCGGTCTGGTCTCAGCCGGCCGCCTGTCCCGGCAGGTCCCGGCAGGACCGGTAGCGTATCCGCAGCAGCGGGTGTGCCCGCCGCTCGCCCACGTCGTCGCAGAACCATCACGACGGCGGACAGCGTCCAACAGAGCGTGCGCGGACACCTACGTCACATCCTCACCAGCTAGGTGAGGGAGAGGGTCGGAACTATGGAAGAGCCTCGTCGCCTCGGCGGCAGGTACGAGCTCGGCGGCGTCCTCGGACGCGGCGGCATGGCCGAGGTGTACCTCGCCCATGACACCCGACTCGGCCGCTCCGTCGCAGTGAAGACGCTCCGGGCCGACATGGCCAGGGATCCGTCGTTCCAGGCCCGCTTCCGCCGCGAAGCCCAGTCCGCGGCGTCCCTGAACCACCCCGCCATCGTCGCCGTCTACGACACCGGCGAGGACTACATCGACGGCATCTCCATTCCGTACATCGTGATGGAGTACGTCGAGGGGTCCACCCTGCGCGAACTGCTGCACTCCGGCCGCCGCCTGCTGCCCGAGCGCGCCCTGGAGATGACCATCGGCATCCTCCAGGCCCTGGAGTACTCCCACCGGGCCGGCATCGTCCACCGCGACATCAAGCCCGCCAACGTCATGCTCACCCGCCAGGGCAACGTCAAGGTCATGGACTTCGGCATCGCCCGTGCCATGGGTGACGCCGGCATGACGATGACCCAGACCTCCGCCGTCATCGGCACCGCCCAGTACCTCTCCCCCGAGCAGGCCAAGGGCGAGACCGTCGACGCCCGGTCCGACCTCTACTCCACCGGCTGCCTGCTCTACGAACTGCTCACCGTGCGCCCGCCGTTCATCGGCGACTCGCCGGTCGCCGTGGCCTACCAGCACGTCCGTGAGGAGGCCATGCCGCCCTCCTCGTACGACCCCGAGGTCCGCCCCGAGATCGACGCGATCGTGCTCAAGGCCCTCGCCAAGGAGCGCGACTACCGCTACCAGAGCGCCGACGAGATGCGCGACGACATCGAGCGCTTCCTCGACGGCCTCCCGGTCGCAGCCGCCCAGCAGGCCGCCGCCTTCGGCATGGGCGCCCCCGGCTACGGCTACGACCAGCAGGGCTTCCAGGCCCAGCACGACCCGTACGGCCAGACCAACCTGCTCCCGCAGCAGGGCGGTTCCGGGCCGACCACCATGATGGCCCCGGTCGGCGGACAGCAGTCCGGCTACGGCTACCAGGACGGCGGCGACGACGGCTACGAGTCGGGCGGCCGGCGCCAGGACCAGTCGAAGAAGGGCAGCACCTCCTGGATCATCCTGGGGATCGCGGCCGTGCTGGTGCTGGTCGGCGCGTACTTCGTGGTCGACGCCATGACCCAGTCGAACAACACCTCGGGCTCCAAGGTCACCGCGCCCAACCTGGTCGGCAAGTCGCTGAAGGACGCCCAGGCCGCCGCGGCCGCGGCGAGCCCCAAGCTCCAGGTGACCGCGGCCGACGCCGTGGCCTGCCCGGACAACAACATCCAGAAGGACGCGGTCTGCACGCAGGACCCGGCCGCCGGCACCCAGGTCGACGTGAACACCCCGATCAAGGTGCACCTCTCCAGCGGCCCGGCCGCCGTCCCCGTCCCGGACGTCACCGGCAAGTCCCAGGACGACGCCAAGACCGCCCTGCAGAAGGCGGGCTTCACGGCCGGCAACGTGACCTACAAGAACGACGACAGCACCCCGCAGGACAAGGTCATCTCCCAGTCGGTCACCGGCAACGCCGCTCCGGGCACCTCGGTGGACCTGGTCGTCTCCTCGGGCAAGCAGCAGACCAACGTCCCCAGCGTGATCGGCCAGCAGGTCGACGCGGCCCGCCAGGCCCTGGAGAGCGCCAGCTTCACGGTCGCCGTCAAGTACACGGCGGCCCCCGACCCCAGCAAGGTCAACATCGTCTCGGACCAGGACCCTCCGGGGAACAGCAAGGCGGCCCAGGGTGCCAGGGTCACCTTGACCGTCTACAAGCAACCCGACAAGGTGCCCGTCCCAATCCTGGTGAACAAGACCTACAAGGCGGCCTTCGACGCCCTGAAGGCAGCGGGTCTGGTCCCGCAGGTGGTCATGGGCCCGGTGGACGAGAACGCCATCGTGATGAACGCCAACCCGGCGACCGGACAGGTCGACCCGGGCACCACCATCCAGCTCTGGACCAGGCCGGGTGACCCCCGGGGCAACAACAGCCCCACCGCGCCGGGTCAGACCCACTGATCACCGCACACACGCCGAAGGGGGCCGCCACCGCGGCCCCCTTCGCGTTGCCCCGCTACCGCCTGCCCGACCCCGGGTGCCGCCGCCTGCCGGGCCCCGGGGCGCCGCTCAGGGCGCACAGCATGTCCATCCGGCCGCCCAGGGTGCGCACCTCGCCCACCGTGTCCGCGAGCCGGACGCTCATCGCGGCCACCAGCGCCCGCTCCGTCTCCAGCCGGCGGACCAGGCGTGTGTAAGCCTCGCGCAGCTCGGCCAGCTCCGCCCGCGTCCCCGCCGCCGCCCGCTCGGCGATCTCCGCGACCATCGCCTCCGGCCAGGTGGCCGGGGCCTCGGCCAGGTCGAGCAGCTGGCGGCGGACCTGCCGCGCCACCTCGCTGTCCCGCAGCAGCATCGCCACGTTCAGCACCGCCCGACGGGGGAAGACCAACAGGCCGCGGCCCGGGGATTTTCTAGGGGTCATATTGACCCCTAGAAAATCCTGCAGGTCAGCGCCCTTCAGCAGTGCCATGCCGCTGTCCGTCAGCTCCTCGCGGTGGCGGCGGACCAGGGTCCGGACGGCCTCCTCGTCCACCTCGAAGTAGGTGGCCACCATGGACCGCGTCACATGCACCCCGTCCGGAAGCAACCGCAGCGCCCGGACCTTGTCCAGCACCTCGGTGCGCTCCACCAGGCTGCCGCGCATCGTGCGGGATTCGAGAAGTACGGCTTCGTGGTTCATCGGCGCTCGCCTCAACCCGTCGTCAGGCACTGTTCTGCCGAACCTCCAACGACCCAGGTTGACGCCGCGTCACCTCTGCGGATGAGCGCACCGAGGCGCGCACCCCGCGCGCACCTCCTGCCACACGCCTCAGCGCAGCTCCGCCGGCGGGGTCCGCCTCGCGTCCACCTGATCCACCCTCACCAGGCTTCCCCAGACCGCCATCCGATACGTGGAGGTGTACACCGGGGTGCAGGTGGTCAGCGTGATGTACCGGCCTGGAGCGGTGTGGCCGGAGCCGGCCGGGACGGGGGCGATGACGCCCGTGTCGTACTTCGAGGTCCGCGGCAGCGTGCCGTCGACCCGGTAGACGTACCAGCGGTCCTTGGTCTCGACCACGATCGGGTCACCCTCGGCGAGCCGGTCGAGGTCGTGGAACTTGGCGCCGTGGCCGTCCCGGTGGGCGGCGAGGGCGAAGTTCCCCTGCTCCTCCCAGGGCATCGCGGCCCGGTACGGCTCCTCGTAGACCCCGGCCACGCCCTCGTCGAGCACCTCGCTGCCGGTGCCCATCCGAATCAGCACCTGGTAGTCCCGGCCGAGTGCGGGCAGGTGCAGGAAGCCCACCCCGTCCCCGGCCCGGTACACCGGGGGAGGAGCCTGCGCCGAGGTGCTGGGCAGCAGCGGGGCGGACCAGCTGCCGCGCAGCCGCTCCGCCTGCACCCCGGCCCGCCGGTCGGCGACCAGGTCCGTCCACCACAGCGAGTACCCGACGAACAGCGCAAGCACCAGACCGACGGTGATCAGCAGTTCCCCGGCCACGCCCGCCACCGCGCCCACCCGGCGGCGCCGCCCGCGCCGCCGGGTGGCCCGTGAAGGTCCACAGGGCCCCGACGGCTCCGAGGGTCCTGAGGGTCCGTCCAGCACGATGTCCACGCCGCCTCGCCCCTCGGGTACGGGTGCCTAACCGCCGGTCAGCGCAGGAGGCTGCCCCTGGCTCCGCGGCCGTTCCTCGACCATCTTGCCAAACACGATCAGCCTTCCCCGGGCACTGAACTCGGGTGTGCACGTCGTCATCGTGAGGTAACGACCCGGTTGGGTGAACGGCGACCCCTTCGGCACCGGCTGGAGCACCGTGACGTTGGACGGCGGCGTCTCCGGGATGCCGCCCGCCACCTCGTACGTGTAGAACGAGGTCGCGGTCTCCACCACGATCTTGTCCCCCGGCACCAGCTGCCCGATCTTCCGGAACGGCTGACCGTGCGTGGTCCGGTGCGCCGCGACCGCGAAGTTGCCGGTCTTGTCGGAGGGCATCGCGGTGCCGACGTAGTGCCCGACCAGGCCCTTGTCCAGCACCTGCTGCTTCCCGGTGCCCTCGGCGATCGGGTACGTGAGGCCGAGCTTGGGGATGTGGATGATCGCGAAGCCCTGGCCCGGTTCGAACGCCCCGGCGGGCTTGTCCGTACCGCCCGGGGTCGATGTGGGCTGCGGCTTGCTCCACTGCTGTTCCAGCTTGCTGCGGGTGCCGTCGGCGGAGGCGTCCGCCTGCACGTTGGTCCACCACAGCTGGTAGGCGACGAAGAGCAGCATCACCACGCCGAGGGTGATGAACAGTTCGCCGACCAACCGGCCGAGCACCACCTGCTTGGACTCCTTGGGCCTGGGCTTCGGCCCGCTCGGCCGGCCAGCGGCCCGCCGCCGTCCGCTGCCCGAGCGCGCCGCGGCGCGGCCCGCGGCGCGGCGCCGCTCTGCCCGGGAACCGGGCGCGGCGCTGTCCGGGCCGGCCGGGTCCTCCCCGGGCACCGGCCGAAGCTTCAGTGTCTGTTCAGCAGGGGGCCAGGCGGACTCGCGGGCCGGCTCGTAGACGCCCCACTCGCCCGCGTCCGCGTCCCGCCCCGGTCCCGCCCCGGTCTGCGCGCCCCCCTCCGGGCGCAGCGTCGTCACCCCGTCAGCTCCGGCCGATCACCGGGGCGAGCCCGGCCGAGCGGGGCACCGCCTCCGGGAAGCCGCACTCCGCCAGCCAGTTGGCGAGCATCCGGTGCCCGCCCTCGGTGAGCACCGACTCCGGGTGGAACTGCACGCCCTCGACCAGGAGATCGCGGTGCCGCAGCCCCATGATCACGCCGCTGTCGGTCTGCGCGGTGACCACCAGGTGGTCCGGGACGGTGGCCGGCTCCACCGCGAGCGAGTGGTACCTGGTCGCGGTCATCGGCGAGGGCAGCCCCGCGAACACCCCGCCGTCCTCGTGCGTCACCGGCGAGACCTTGCCGTGCAGCAGCTCCGGCGCCCGGCCGACCACCGCCCCGTACGCCACCGCGATCGACTGCAGGCCCAGGCACACCCCGAAGACCGGCAGCCCGATCGACGCGCAGTGGCGCACCATCTCGATGCACACCCCGGCCTCCTCCGGCGCCCCGGGCCCGGGGGAGAGCAGCACCCCGTCGAATCCCAACTCGCCGTCACGGCGCACCGCGTGCTCGACCGTCACCTCGTCGTTGCGCACCACCTCGCAGGTGGCGCCCAGCTGGTACAGGTACTGGACGAGGTTGAAGACGAAGCTGTCGTAGTTGTCCACCACGAGGATCCGTGGCGAACTTCCGGCGGAGGTCATACGCGCGCTACTCCTGAAGTGCGGTCCTGCCGGCCGGCAGGGGGGAAGAGCGGGAGAGCGGGGCCGGTCAGCCGGCTCCGCCTTGGTCCACCGTGACGTTCCCGAAGGGCAGCAGCGGCTCGGCCCACGGGAAGACGTACTGGAACAGGACGTAGACCACCCCGAGCACGAGCAGCACCGCGAGGACCAACCGGACCAGGGTGTTTCCCGGCAGATGCCGCCAGATCCAGCCGTACATGCCGCTCCTTCGGGTTCAGGTCGGTGTCAAGACTAGACCGCACCACCCGCCGGACAGGCCACATCGCCGGACTTGTCCACTTCCGCGCCCCGGCGTCCGCCGACCGCCCGGGCCATTCGCCCGCTAACCGTCCGCCGAGTGCAGATCGACACTGCCCGCGTACCCCGGCAGGGTCAGCCCGGTGCTCTCCTGCACCTTCCAGCCGAGCCCGTACGCGGCGACGTACTTGAGGTAGTTGCCGATCGCCGGATCGGCGTTGACCGCCGCCCGCAGCGCGTCGGTGCGACCGACCGCCCTGATCACGTACGGCGGCGAGTAGACCCGGCCCTGCAGCAGCAGGGTGTTGCCGACGCAGCGGACCGCACTGGTGGCGATGAGCCGCTGGTCCATCACCTGGACGCCCTCCGCACCCCCGCGCCACAGCGCGTTCACCACGGCCTGGATGTCCTGCTGGTGGATCACCAGATCGTTGACCCCCGGCTCGGGGACGCCCGGGATGCGCGCGGTGGCGTCCGGTGGGGCGTCGTTGAGCGTGACGACCAGGCCCGGGCCCTTCAGCGGCTCCAGCCCGGCGGCCCCGCGCAGCGGATCGAGACGGCCCGTGTCGGACGGGCCCGCCTGCTGCTTGGCGAGGACGTCGGCACGGTGCTGGAGATCGGTCAGCTGCGCCTGGAGCTGCTGGTTCTGGGTGCTGCGCTGGCGTATCACGTCGCTCATGCGCAGCAGCGAGTTGTCGGTGCGCAGATCGGTGCCGTGGGCGGTCTCCGCGCTGATGTAGAAGAGCAGACCGGCCAGGGCGAAAACGGTGCAGGTCAGGGCGCGTCCGACAATTCGGGTGCCGGGGCGGCGAGCAGCGCCGGAACCCCGGGGAATCGTGAAATTCGGCACCGTACCCTTATCTCCCTCAGACCCGGCGAGCCACTACGCTAACGGACGCAGGTGGCATGTGCGGAGCGCCCTGTCCGGAACGTCCCCAGGTTCGTCTGGCGGAGGTCCGGACCGATCGTTCCCCCCGCACAGACCGGTCGCCACCGCCGCCCGCCCCGCTGCACCCTGCGCGGTCACAGCGCATCGACAGGAGAACCCCTCGTGCCGAAGTCTCGACTCCGCAAGAAGTCCGACTACACCCCGCCGACGACGGCCACGGTGAAGATCAGCTCCGGACGCAGCTGGGTCGCACCGCTGATGCTGGCGCTGTTCCTGATCGGCCTGGTGTGGATCGTCACCTACTACGTGACCAGCGGCACCTGGCCCGTCCAGAGCTGGGGCAACTGGAACATTCTGGCCGGTTTCGGATTCATCGCCGCCGGCTTCGGCGTCTCCACCCAGTGGAAGTAAGTCCTATTTGACCTGTTTCCAGCACCGCTTCGGGCTCCGACCCGGAGCGGTGCTGCTTCCTGCGCTCAACTCGGCCCGGGCCATCGCACCGTACGTTTATCCACACAGTTATCCACACTGGGGAAAAGTCGCCCCAGCCTGTGGATAACTTCTGCCCCACACCCGGTGGAAAGCGTCCGTGCGACTCGATAAAGACACAGCTGGACGCGCGTAGAAGCGATATCCCCAGCCAGTCCTCCACACGGGCTGTGCACAGCCCCGTGCACGCTGTGGACAACCGGGCGCACCACCGCCGCGCGGCTCGCCGCTCACACCCCGAGCCGGGCCGTCTCCACCACCACGAGCAGCACGCAGAGCCCGAGCATCCCGGCCACCGTCAACCCCTGTACCAGGCCGCGGTGCGCCCGAGGGGCGTACATCAGGCCCACTCCGGTGACGGCCCCGGCCACCAGGCCGCCGACATGGGCGCGCCAGTCGATGTACGGCACCGAGAAGGTGATCACCAGGTTGAAGACCAGCAGCGCCATCAGCGGCGCCAGCGGCGTCCTGGTGGCCCGGAACAGCACCGCGGTGGCTCCCAGCAGCCCGAAGATCGCCCCGGAGGCCCCCATCGAGTAGAGGCTGCCCCCGGAGACCAGGTACGCGAAGGCGTTGCCCGCCAGTCCCGAGACGGCGTACAGGCCGGTGAAGCGCAGCCGGCCCAGCATCCGCTCCAGGTTGGGGCCGATCACCCAGAGCGAGACCATGTTCATCACCAGGTGCAGCGGCCCGGTGTGCACGAAGGCGGCGGTCACCAGCCGGTACCACTGGTCCGGCCCGGCCGCGACGCCGTACGGCTGGAACCAGTAGGGCGGGACCAGGCTGTGCAGGGAGAGCGTCTCCTTCAGCTCCGGGCGCAGGTACTCGGTCAACAGGAAGACCGCGGCGTTGATCCCGATGAGGATCTTGGTGATCAGCACGCCGTCCTGGGCGTGCACACCGCCGAAGCGGGTGCGGGCCTGCGTCCGCACGGCCTCCTGGCGGGTGCCCCGCACACAGTCCGGGCAGTGGAAGCCCACCGAGGCACTCACCATGCACTCCGGGCAGATCGCGCGCCCGCAGCGGGCGCAGGCGATGCCGGTCTCCCGCTCGGGGTGCCGATAGCAGCGGGACAGGCCCGAGGCCGCCTCGGGCTGTGGTCGGGCCGACTCGTCCGGGAGCATCCGGGGTTTCCCTCCTCAAGAGCGATCCCGGCGACACCGCCGAGAACGGGGTACCGCCGGGACCGTCAAGGCTACTGCCGACGCACCCCGCCTCCCAGCGTTTCGGCCGGTCGGACACCGGCGGGCACCGTAACCGGCCGGCCCCGGCGGCGGGGGAACTCCACCGGCTCGATGCCGGCGCCCCGCCCGCGACCGGCCATGACCCGCGTACGGCCCAATCCGGCGTGCCAGAGGGACAAAACCCAATGCATGATCTCCAAGCAGGTGGAAATGTGCATAAAGGACGCCACCCAGGAGGAGAAGCTCGTGACCCACTCAACTCGTGAGACGGCCGGCCGGACCAGGGACACACTGGCGCCCTATGCCACCACCGCCAAGGTGACCGCGCTGCACTACGCCGACGAGGCCAAGCACCGGCTCGGGCCCGCTCTGGAGGCGCTGGGCCCCAAGGTCAGCTCGGCCGGTACCCAGGCCAGGGCCCAGGCCGCACACGCCACCAAGGCCGCCCGCACCCACTACACCAAGCACGTCGCCCCGCAGCTGGAACAGGCGTTCTCCGCGCTGCCACCGCAGGCCCAGCAGAACGCCCTGAAGGCCGTCCACCGGGCCCAGGAGGCCGCCCTGGCCGCCCGCCATTCCGCCGGCAAGGCCGCCGACGCCGCCAGGACGAACGTCGCCCCCCGGGTCTCCGACGCCATCGGCGGCGCGCGCGCCACCATCGTCCCGGCCGCCCAGGAGGCACAGAACCGCGGCGCTGCCGCCCTGGCCGCCCTGCACGGCAACGTCAGCTCCGCCGAGATCGCCGAGATCGCCGCCAGGAACGCCAAGCGCAGCGCCCGCTGCCGACGCGGCTGGACCACCGGCCTCGCCGTCGCGGGCAGCCTGGCGATCGGCGCCGGCGTGGTCGCCTGGCAGTGGTGGCACCGCCAGAGCAACCCGGAATGGCTGGTCGAACCCCCCGGCAGCACCGCCGGCGCACCGACCGCCGAACCCCAGCTCA
This sequence comes from Kitasatospora cystarginea, assembly GCF_039533515.1. Taxonomy (NCBI): domain Bacteria; kingdom Bacillati; phylum Actinomycetota; class Actinomycetes; order Kitasatosporales; family Streptomycetaceae; genus Kitasatospora; species Kitasatospora cystarginea. The sequence continues at coordinate 50,989 of NZ_BAAATR010000027.1, forward strand.
ACGGCTCGGGCCCGCGGGAACAGGCCACCGACCAGCCCGACGGCCAACCCACCGACCCGACGCCCGGCCCGACGCCCGGCAAGCCCGCCCCCGACGACCGGCCCAAGCCGCACGACCCGCGCAAACCGCACTGACCCCGCACCACCCGGACGCGGAACCCGTGCGGATCACCGCCGACCCCACCGAAAACACCAAACGGCCGCTGACCTGATCCCAGGTCAGCGGCCGATTCCAGGTGGAGCTTAGGAGATTCGAACTCCTGACATCTGCCTTGCAAAGGCAGCGCTCTACCAACTGAGCTAAAGCCCCGTACGGTGTGCTGCGCATAGCCTACCCGGTCCCGCCGGAAATCTTCAGCAGGGATCCGTACCGCAGCCACACAGTGCGGGTGGGCCCCGGCCGTCGAGGCCGGGGCCCACCCACCGGAGACCACGTCCGGTCTCCGGAAGATCATCCGTTTGGAAGATCGTCCAGTGTCTCAGCGGGCGCCGGCCGGGACCGGGTCGGTGGCCTCGGTCCACAGGTCCTGCTCGGCGCGGTCCGCCTGGACCTGACGGTAGACAAAGAAGCCGCCGAGGGCGACCAGGGCGACCAGGAGAAGCTTCTTCACCGCGGGACCTCGTCCTTCTTGCTTGCTTGTGGACTCAGCAGGGCTCTCCCCCGGGAGAGATCGCTCGCGAGTCCTCTGGTGTACGAGCACGAACCAGCGGCCGGGGTCGCAGACCGCCTTGCGGCTGATGATACACACCGGTAACGGCTGACCGAGCGGCCCCCGCCAGGTCCAACCGCCCGATCTCCGGGCCTGATTGACGCCCCGCCCCGCCCCGGCCGGCCGACTGGCGACACACCCGTCCACGGCCCCACCTGGGCGTACCGCTCCGCCCCGCTCCCACAAGGCGCACGCGGCGATTCCTGACGGAGCCGGGCGCCGCTCACCGCCGCCGGGGCGGGCGGGCGCCGAGTCGCGCCAGGCCGCTGCGCAACTCGGCCGGGTTGCTCTCGAGCTCCTCGCGATGCCGTTGGACGAGCCCGTTGAGAGAACGCCAGAAGGCCCGGAGTGGATGTCCACTCCGGGCCTTCTGCGCCGGTGGGCCTAACAGGACTTGAACCTGTGGCCTCTTCCTTATCAGGGAAGCGCTCTAACCGTCTGAGCTATAGGCCCTTGCCGCACTGAAAGATTAGCGGACCGACGGCCGATCTCCCAAATCAGTAGTGGCAGGCATCCTGGTGAGCCACTCCTCGCGGGTCGCGGGCAGGTGACTGAGCCCTCCGGGCGTGGTGCGGACGGCGAGCACCTGGTTGACCCCGATGCGGTTCTCCTCGAAGGCGAGGGCCGAGGCAGCCATGTACAGGCGCCAGACCCGGGCCCGGCCGCGGCCGACCAGCCCGACCGCCTCGGACCAGTGCGTCTCCAGGTTGGCCACCCAGTCGCGCAGGGTGAGTGCGTAGTGCTCGCGCAGCGACTCGACGTCCCGCACCTCGAAGCCGGCCTCCTCCAGCAGCGAGACGGTGCTGCCGACCGGGGCGAGCTCGCCGTCCGGGAAGACGTAGGAGGAGATGAAGGGGCTCGGCACGTACGGCGCGCCGGGGCGGCCCGGGCGGCGGGCGATCTGGTGGTTGAGCAGCCGGCCGCCGGGGGCGAGCAGCTCGTACAGGCCGCGCGCGTAGCGCAGGTACTGGGCGGAGCCCACGTGTTCGGCCATGCCGACGCTGGAGATGGCGTCGAACGGGCCGTCGGGGATCTCCCGGTAGTCCTGTAGGCGCACCTCGACCCGGTCGGCCAGGCCGGCCTCCGCGGCCCGTGCCCGGGCCCGGTCGACCTGTTCCCTGGAGATGGAGACGCCGACCGCGCTGACTCCGTAGTTCTTCGCCGCGTGCAGCAGCAGCGAGCCCCAGCCGCAGCCGACGTCCAGCAGGCGCATCCCGGGCCGCAGGCCGAGCTTGCGGCAGATCAGGTCGAGCTTGGCCTCCTGGGCGTCCTCCAGGCTCTTGCCCTCCGGGGTCCAGTAGGCGCAGGAGTAGACCAGCGAGGGGCCCAGCACCAGCCGGTAGAAGTCGTTGCCGACGTCGTAGTGGTGGCTGATGGCGGCACGGTCGCGGCTGCGGCTGTGCAGCCGGCCCTGCTGGTGGGCCTCCTCCGGCGGAGGGGCGGGCTGCAGGCCGATCACCCCCGTCCGGGCGGCGACACCCAACAGACGGCGCCCCGCGGGGCCGAACAGCTCGCGCGCGCCCAGCCGGAGCCCGTTGATCCGCGGCAGCTCGGCGAAGTGGGCGACCGCGGCCAGCGCCTCGTAGATGTCGCTCTCCGGGGCGAGGTCGAGGTCTCCCGAGACATAGGCGCGGGCCAGGCCCAGCTCACCCGGCTGCCAGATCAGCCGGCGCACCGCGCGCCGGTTGCGCAGCACCACCACGGGAGCCCCTGCGGGGCCCGCCACACTGCCGTCCCAGGCCCGCACCCGGAGCGGGAGCCCCACCCCCAGCAGCCCCTCCACCGCGCCTACGAGTTGCGTTGCCACCTCAGCCATCGAACGCCTCCGACCAGCCGTAACAGCCCACCCTGTCGCCTGCGGGGCCCGCTCCAGGACAGGCCGCCAGCTAACCCAGGGCGGCCGTCACGGGCTCGGACGGCACGCCGGGGTCGCCGGGGGTGTCACTCGAACGCCAGTGGGCCCTGGAGATTCCAACGGACTCCAGGGCCCATCGATTCCGGTCGGGGGCAACCCGACGGAGTGTGTTCGACGGTGTGTCAGTCCTCTTCCGCCAGCGTCAGTTCGACGCCGCCGGTGAAGCCCGCGGCCGTGTTGTAGACGAACGCCGCGAGGGTGGCCAGCGCGGTCATCAGGACCACGTCCACCACCGCGATCAGGAAGGTGAAGAACATCACGCGGCCGAAGCCCACGTAGTCCATCAGGTTGAAGCCACCCGAGGTGTCCGCGCCGGTGGCCTCCTTCAGCGTGCTCCCCAGGGAGTCGAAGACGCCCAGCCCGTCCAGGGTCATCCAGAGCACCGCGGTCGCCACGATGATGATCACGCCGACGGCGAGGGAGAGCAGGAAGGCCACCTTCATGACCGACCACGGGTCGACCGTGGTGAGCCGCAGCCGGGCCTTGCGCACCCGGGCACCGGCCGCACCCGACGAGGCGGTGGCAACCGGAGAAGTGCCGGGCCGGCGCGGGGAGGGGGTGCCGGTCTTGGTGCCCCGGGCCGGGGTCGGCTGGCCCTTGGCGTACGTGGTCGGCGTCGAGAAACCACCGGGGGAGTCCGGAGCCGCTCCCGGCGCCCCGCCGACCGGCGGCATCACCGAGGTGGACGCGGCCGGGGGAGTCGCCGGCGGCTGCGGCACGCCACCGATCGGCGCCCCGCTCTGTGTGGCGCCCGGCAGGCCGCCCGGGGCCCCTCCCGCAGCACCTGTGGCTCCACTCACCCTGGTCCTCCCGCAGTCAACCGCCAGGCCGGCGGTCCGCCCTGGTCACTCCGTGTCCGGCCCCGGCCACCTCGGCCGGGAACCGCTCGACCGGCGTCCGCCCCGGGTGGGCGGACGCCGGTCAGCCGGGCGTGCGATCAGGCCTGCTCGGCCGGGCCACCCGCCGTGGTTCCCTCAGTCCGGGGCGAGGTCTCCGCAGAGTCCTCGTCCTCCGAGCTCTCCTCGTCCTCGGCCTCCGCGTTGCGGGCCATGCCCACCACCGCGTCGCGCTTCCCGAGGTTGATCAGTTGGACGCCCATGGTGTCACGTCCGGTTTCACGGACCTCCGAAACCCTGGTCCTGATCACACCACCCGACAGGGTGATGGCCATGATCTCGTCGGTCTCCTCGACCACCAGCGCCCCGACCAGCGAGCCGCGGCCCTCGACGATCTTCGCCGCCTTGATACCGAAGCCACCGCGTCCCTGGACACGGTACTCGTCCACCGAAGAGCGCTTCGCGTAGCCGCCGTCGGTCGCGGTGAAGACGTAAGTCCCCGGACGGATGACGTTCATCGAGAGCAGCTCGTCGTCCTCACGGAACGACATGCCCTTCACGCCCGAGGTCGCCCGGCTCATCGGACGCAGCGCCTCGTCGGTGGCGGTGAACCGGATCGACTGCGCCTTCCTCGAGACCAGCAGCAGGTCGTCCTCGGCGGACACCAGCTCGGCGCCGATCAGCTCGTCGTCCCGGCCCTCCTCGTCCTGCCGGAGGTTGATCGCGATCAGGCCGCCGGAGCGCGGCGAGTCGTAGTCCTTCAGCGGGGACTTCTTCACCAGGCCGGCCCGGGTGGCGAGGACCAGGTACGGCTTGTCCTCGTAGGTGCGGACCGACATCACCTGGGTGATGTGCTCCTCCGGCTGGAAGGCCAGCAGGTTCGCCACGTGCTGGCCGCGGGCGTCCCGGCCCGCGTCGGGCAGCTCGTAGCCCTTGGCCCGGTAGACCCGGCCCTTGTTGGTGAAGAACAGGATCCAGTTGTGCGTCGTCGTCACGAAGAAGTGGTCGACGATGTCGTCCTGCTTCAGCTGCGCTCCGCGCACGCCCTTGCCGCCGCGCTTCTGCGAGCGGTACAGGTCGCTGCGGGTGCGCTTGACGTAGCCGCCACGGGTGATCGTGACGACGATGTCCTCCTCGGCGATGAGGTCCTCGATCGAGAAGTCACCGTCGGAGGGGATCAGGGTGGAGCGCCGCTCGTCGCCGTACTTCTCGACGATCGCGGTGAGCTCCTCGGAGATGATCTCGCGCTGGCGGGCGGGCGAGCCCAGGATGACGTTGTACTCGTCGATCCGGCGCTGCAGCTCGTCGTGCTCGTCGGTGATCCGCTGGCGCTCCAGGGCGGCCAGCCGGCGCAGCTGCATCTCCAGGATCGCGTTGGCCTGCAGCTCGTCGATGGAGAGCAGTCCCATCAGGCCGGTACGGGCCGCGTCCGCGCTCTCCGAGGCCCGGATCAGCGCGATGACCTCGTCGATCACGTCCAGGGCGCGCAGCAGCGCACGCAGGATGTGCGCCCGCTCCTCGGCCTTGCGCAGCCGGAAGGTGGTCCGGCGGATGATGACCTCGACCTGGTGGTTGACCCAGTGCCGGATGAAGGCGTCCAGCGAGAGCGTGCGCGGCACGCCGTCGACCAGGGCCAGCATGTTGGCGCCGAAGTTGGTCTGCAGGTCGGTGTGCTTGTAAAGGTTGTTCAGCACGACCTTGGCGACGGCGTCGCGCTTGAGCACGATCACCAGGCGCTGGCCGGTGCGGGACGAGGACTCGTCGCGGACGTCGGCGATACCGGCGATCTTGCCGTCCTTGACCAGGTCGGCGATCTTCAGCGCGAGGTTGTCCGGGTTCACCTGGTACGGCAGCTCGGTGATCACCAGGCACTGGCGGCCCTGGATCTCCTCGACCTCGACCACCGCGCGCATGGTGATCGAGCCGCGCCCGGTGCGGTACGCGTCCTCGATGCCGCGGCGGCCGACGATCAGCGCGCCGGTCGGGAAGTCGGGGCCCTTGATCCGCTCGATCAGGGCCTCCAGCAGCTCCTCGTTGGAGGCGTCCGGGTGCTCCAGCGCCCAGAGCGCGCCGGAGGCCACCTCGCGCAGGTTGTGCGGCGGGATGTTGGTGGCCATGCCGACCGCGATGCCGGTGGCACCGTTGATCAGCAGGTTGGGGATGCGCGAGGGCAGGACGGTCGGTTCCTGCGAGCGGCCGTCGTAGTTGGGCGCGAAGTCGACGGTCTCCTCGTCGATGTCGCGCATCATCTCCATGGCCAGCGGCATCATCTTGCACTCGGTGTAGCGCATGGCCGCGGCCGGGTCGTTGCCCGGGGAGCCGAAGTTGCCGTTGCCGTCCACCAGCGGCATCCGCAGCGACCACGGCTGGGCCAGGCGGACCACGGTGTCGTAGATCGAGGTGTCGCCGTGCGGGTGGTAGTTACCCATCACGTCGCCGACGACGCGGGCGCACTTGTAGTAGCCCTTCTCGGGCCGGTAGCCGCCGTCGTACATCGCGTAGAGCACGCGTCGGTGCACCGGCTTGAGGCCGTCGCGGACCTCGGGCAGTGCACGGCTGACGATCACGCTCATCGCGTAGTCGAGGTACGAGCGCTGCATCTCGGTTTCGAGCTCGATCGGCTCGATCCGCAGGGCGCCCTGTGCTTCGGTGCTCTCCGGCTGCTCGTCGCCGTCGGGACGGTTGTCGTCGACCACTGGTGGTCAGTTTCCTTTCACGCGTGACTGGTTCGTGGGATCCGCTCGGGATCACACGTCCAGGAAGCGGACGTCCTTGGCGTTGCGCTGGATGAAGGACCGGCGGGCCTCCACGTCCTCGCCCATCAGGACGGAGAACAGGTCGTCGGCGCGGGCGGCGTCCTCCAGGGTGACCTGGAGCAGCAGGCGGTGCGCCGGGTCCATGGTGGTGACCCGCAGCTCTTCGGCGTTCATCTCGCCCAGACCCTTGAAGCGCTGGATCGCGTCGTCCTTGGGCAGCCGGCGTCCGGCCTCCACGCCGGCCGCGATGACCGCCTCCTTCTCCTTGTCGGAGTAGACGTACTCGAAGTCGTCCTTGCCCCACTTGATCTTGTACAGCGGGGGCATCGCCAGGTAGACGTACCCGGCCTCGACCAGCGGCCGCATGAAGCGGAACAGCAGGGTCAGCAGCAGGGTGCGGATGTGCTGTCCGTCGACGTCGGCGTCCGCCATCAGGACGATCTTGTGATAGCGCAGCTTGGACTCGTCGTAGTCCTCCTGGATGCCGCAGCCGAAGGCCGAGATCAGCGCCTGGACCTCGGTGTTCTGCAGCACCTTGTCGATCCGGGCCTTCTCGACGTTCAGGATCTTGCCGCGGATCGGGAGGATCGCCTGGATGCGCGGGTCGCGGCCCTGCTTGGCGGAGCCGCCGGCGGAGTCACCCTCGACGATGAAGATCTCGCACTCGCCCGGGTCCTTGGACTGGCAGTCGCTCAGCTTGCCGGGCAGCGAGGCGCTCTCCAGCAGGCCCTTGCGGCGGGTCAGGTCGCGGGCCTTGCGGGCGGCCACGCGGGCGGTGGCGGCCTGGATCGACTTGCGGATGATGTCCGCGGCCTCGTTGGGGTTGCGGTCCAGCCAGTCGCCGAACTGCTCGTGCACCACGCGCTGGACGAAGGTCTTGGCCTCGGTGTTGCCCAGCTTGTCCTTGGTCTGGCCCTCGAACTGCGGCTCGGCCAACTTGACCGAGATGATCGCGGTCAGACCCTCGCGGATGTCCTCGCCGGAGAGGTTCTCGTCCTTCTCGCGGAGCAGCTTCTTGTCGCGCGCGTAGCGGTTGACCAGGCCCGTCAGCGCCGCGCGGAAGCCCTCCTCGTGGGTACCGCCGCCGTGGGTGTGGATGGTGTTGGCGAAGGAGTAGACACCCTCGGTGTACGAGGAGTTCCACTGCATCGCGATCTCGACCGAGATCGTCTTGTCCTTGTCCTCCGCCTCGAAGTCGATCACCGAGGGGTGGATGACCTCGCCCTTGCGGGAGTTGAGGTGGGCGACGAAGTCGGCGATGCCGCCGTCGTACTTGTACGTGACGGAGAGCGGCTTGCCCTCCTCGTCCAGGTGCTCGGGACGCTCGTCGGTCAGCGAGATGGTCAGACCCTTGTTGAGGAAGGCCATCTCCTGGAAGCGGCGGGAGAGCGTCTCGAAGGAGTAGACGGTGGTCTCGAAGATGTCGCCGTCGGCCCAGAAGGTGACGCTGGTGCCGGTCCGGTCGGTCGCCTCGTGCTGGGCCAGCGGCGCGGTCGGGGCGCCCAGCTTGTAGTCCTGGGTCCAGCGGTGGCCGTCGGTGTGGATCTCGATCGCCAGCTTGGTGGAGAGCGCGTTGACCACCGAGACACCGACACCGTGCAGACCGCCGGAGACCGCGTACCCGCCGCCGCCGAACTTGCCGCCCGCGTGCAGCACCGTCAGCACGACCTCGACGGCCGGCTTCTCCTGGCCCGGGACGATGCCGACCGGGATGCCGCGGCCGTTGTCGACCACCCGCACCCCGCCGTCGGCCAGGATCGTGACGTCGATGGTGTCGGCGTGCCCGGCCATGGCCTCGTCGACGGAGTTGTCCACTACCTCCTGGACCAGGTGGTGCAGGCCGCGCTCGCCCGTGGAACCGATGTACATACCGGGGCGCTTGCGGACCGCGTCGAGGCCCTCGAGCACCTGGATGTTGCTGGCGGTGTACGAGCCCTCGGCGGCCTGGTCGGTGGGTTCTGGGGTCTGGCTGGAGTTGCCGGAATCGGCCACGAAGCGCCCTCTCTGGCACAGCGCGGGCCGCATCCCCGCCCACTTCCAGGCAGGCCTGCGACCACGGCGTCTTGACTCGGTTGCTGCGAGCAACAGTGTTTGGCTCTTAGTCTACCGGTACGACTGACAGAGATGGCCGTTTGGCAGCCCCTGAGGGCAGATGTGCCGCCCTGAATCCCCTCCGCACATGTCCCGATACTCGCCAGGGGGGCTCAGAGCCCTTACGCGGGCCGCCAGCGATTCCGGAGGTGGCTGCTCCGATTACTGCCCGGAGCCAAGGGCCGCCTCACCGCCGCGACCGTCGGCCGGTGGCTGCGCCGGGGAGGCGGCCGGCCCGGAAGGGCCCCGGGAGCGGACACCGGCAACCGGCCGGCACAACCGCGAGCAAGGGGGGCGAAGGCGCGACGGCTAGCCCCAGGTGTCGCCCGGTCCCCGGCTGCCGGGTGCCCGCAGCCGGCCGTAGCCGCGCTTGGGGGCGTCCGGGCCGAGCACCTTGATGACCCGGACCGTGCCATGGCCCAGCTCGTGGTTCAACCGGGCCACCAACTGGCGCGCCAGCAGTCTCAGCTGGGTGGCCCACGCGGTGGAGTCGCACTGCACGGTGAGCACCGCCTCGGCCTCCGCGTACTGCTTGGGCACACAGTGCGCCGCGATGTCCGGGCCCACGATCTGCGGCCAGCGGCCCATCACCCCGCCCACCGCCGCCGGGGCCTCCCAGCCCCGCTCGGTGATCAGCCGGTTCAGCGCCGCACCCAGCGGCACCGGGTCGCGGCCGTCCGCCCGGGCGCCGCTTCGCAGGCCGTGCCGCTTCGCCTCGCGCTTCTCCCGGACCTGCTCGCCGCGCTTGCGGGCCTGCTCCTTGGCCGCCCGCAGCGCCACCCGGGCCAGATCCACACCCGACGGCTCCGGAGACCTCGGATCCTGGTCGCTCACCGCGGCGATCCCCTTTCCCCAGGCTGTGGACAACGAAGTCCTCCAGCTTACGGCGGTGCGGCAGTGATCCACGCCACCCGGGCGTTCCGGGGCAGGGGCATCCCCCGAGGCAGGATGCGGGAGGGACTGCGTCAAAGGGGCAGAACGGCGTGCCACGGGCGACCCGCACCTCGAAGCCCCGATGGGACGGTGCGACCGGCTCTCCCGGGAACGGGCCCGCACGGGGTACGCCCGCCACCGCAAGGGCGCTCAGTCGAGGCGGGTGACGGTGCCGTCGGAGACGGCGTAGCGGGCGCCGGACAGCGCCTTCGGCACGTCCTCGGGGACGGCCGCGGTGACCAGGACCTGCTCGGCGTCCGCGACCAGTTCGGCCAGCCGCTCCCGGCGGCGCGCGTCCAGTTCGGCGAAGACGTCGTCCAGGATCAGTACCGGCTCACCGCCGTCGGCCTTGAGCAGCTCGTACGAGGCCAGCCGCAGCGCCAGCGCGTACGACCAGGACTCCCCGTGGCTGGCGTACCCCTTGGCGGGCAGCGGCCCGAGCTTCAGGACGAGCTCGTCGCGGTGCGGCCCGACCAGGGTCAGCCCGCGGGCCACCTCCTGCGAGCGGACCTCCGTCAGGGCCGCCAGCAGCTGCTGTTCGGCCTCCTCGCGGCTGGTCGGCAGGGCGTCGCTCTCGAAGGAGCTCCGGTACTCCAGCGTGGTCGCCCCGCCGCCCGGGGCCAGCTGCTCGTACGCCCGCGCCACCAGCGGCTGGAGCGCGGTCACCAGCTGGATCCGGAAGGCGGTCAGCTCGGCTCCGGCCCGCGCCAGGTGGCCGTCCCAGACCTCGAGGGTGGAGAGGTCGGCGCCCCGGCCACCACCGGATCGGCGGGCCGTCGCGGCGGTCTTGAGCAGGGCGTTGCGCTGCTTGAGCACCCGCTCGTAGTCCTGCCGGACACCGGCCAGCCGGGGGGCCCGGGCAGTCAGCAACTCGTCCAGGAAGCGGCGGCGCTCACCCGGGTCGCCCTTGACCAGGGCGAGATCCTCCGGGGCGAACAGCACCGTGCGCAGCACGCCGAGGACGTCACGCGGGCGGACGTTGTCGGAGCGGTTGAGCCGGGCCCGGTTGGCCCGGCCCGGGTTGATCTCCAGCTCCACCAGGGTGGTGCGGCCGGCCTGTACGACGGACGTCCGGACCACGGCCCGTTCGGCGCCGAGCCTGATCAGCGGGGCGTCGGTGGCCACCCGGTGGCTGCCCAGGGTGGCGACGTAGCCGATCGCCTCGACCAGGTTGGTCTTGCCCTGCCCGTTCGGCCCCACGAAGGCGGTCACGCCCGGATCGAGGGGCACCTCGACCCGGGCGTAGGACCGGAAGTCGGCGAGCGACAGATGCACGACATGCATGGGTGTGGACTGCGCTCGCCTTCTGGGACTGTCGTACTGCTGGTACTACCGGCTGCCGCGTACCGCGGTTACTTCGACTCGACCGCGTGGCCGCCGAACTGGTTGCGCAGCGCAGCGATCATCTTCATCTGCGGCGAGTCCTCCTGGCGGGAGGAGAAGCGGGCGAAGAGCGAGGCGGTGATCGCCGGCAGCGGCACCGCGTGGTCGATCGCGGCCTCGACCGTCCAGCGGCCCTCGCCGGAGTCCGCGGCCCAGCCCTTGAGCTTGGCCAGGTGCTCGTCGTCGTCCAGCGCGCGGACGGCCAGGTCGAGCAGCCAGGAGCGGATCACCGTGCCCTCCTGCCAGCTGCGGAAGACCTCGCGCACGTCGGTGACCTCGGGGGCCGCCTCAAGCAGCTCCCAGCCCTCGGCGAAGGCCTGCATCATCGCGTACTCGATGCCGTTGTGGACCATCTTGGCGAAGTGGCCGGCGCCGACCTTGCCCGCGTGCACCGAGCCGAACTCGCCCTCGGGCTTCAGCGCGTCGAAGATCGGCTGCACCTTGGCGACGTGCTCGGCGTCGCCGCCGTACATCAGCGCGTAGCCGTTCTCCAGGCCCCAGACGCCGCCGGAGACGCCGCAGTCCACGAAGCCGATGCCCTTGGCAGCCAGCGTCTCGGCGTGCTTGATGTCGTCGGTCCAGCGCGAGTTGCCGCCGTCGACCACCACGTCACCGGGCGAGAGCAGCTCGGCCAGCAGGTCAACGGTGTCCTGGGTCGGGCCGCCCGCCGGAACCATCACCCACACCACGCGCGGGCCCTGCAGCTTGCTGACCAGCTGCTCGAGGCTGTCGACATCCGCGAGTTCCGGGTTGCGGTCGTAGCCGATGACGGTGTGGCCGGCGCGGCGGATGCGCTCGCGCATGTTGCCGCCCATCTTGCCGAGACCGATGAGGCCGAGCTCCATGACAACTGTCCTTCACTGTGGTGTCGTGCTTGGCAGCGGCGCCGTTGCCGCACAGCCTGAGCCTACGCCGGGACGCACAGCGCCTCCCCCGGTCGGGGTGGACCGAGGGAGGCTGTGTCTCGTGGTGCGGCGGGATGTCCACAGGCTGTGGACCGACCCGTGGACGGGTCGCAGTGCCCGGACGTTCTCCACAGGCTGCGGGTGACGCCCCGGCCGGGGCATGCCCACCCTGTGGAGGACGGGCCCCGGCCGAGGGGCGGCCGGCCGTCAGCCGGAGAGCCGCACCGGCATGATCAGGTACTGGTACGCGACGTCCGCCTCGGCGTCCACCGCGGCCTTGCCGCTGAGCAGGGCCGGCTTGGTCGAGGTGGTGAAGCTCAGCTGGGCGTACGGAGCGTCGATGGCCTTGAGGCCCTCCTCCAGGTAGCCCGGGTTGAAGGCGATCGAGATGTCATCGCCCTCGAGGTCGGCGTCGACCCGCTCGGTGGCCTGGGCGTCGTCGCCGGAGCCGGCCTCCAGGGTGAGCACGCCCTGCTCGAAGCTGAGCCGGACCGGGGTGTTGCGCTCGGCGACCAGCGACACGCGCTTGAGCGCCTCCAGGAACGGCTGGGTCTGGATCGCGGCGATCGCGCTGAACTCGGTCGGGAACAGCGTGCGGTACTTCGGGAACTCACCCTCCAGCAGGCGGGTGGTCGTCCGGCGTCCGGCGCCCTCGAAGCCGATCAGGCCCTCGCCGGCGCCGCCGGAGGAGAGCGCGATGGAGACGCTGTCGCCGCTGCCCAGGGACTTGGCGATGTCCTGCAGGGTCTTGGCCGGGACCAGGGCGACGGCGGAGATGTCCGCCTGCTCTGGCTTCCACAGCAGCTCGCGGACCGCGAAGCGGTAGCGGTCGGTGGCGGCCAGGGTGATCCGGTCGCCCTCGATCTCGACCCGGACACCGGTGAGCACCGGCAGGGTGTCGTCCCGCCCGGCCGCCACGGCGACCTGGCTGACGGCGGAGGCGAAGACGTCGCCAGGGACGCTGCCGGTCGCGGTCGGCATCTGCGGCAGGGCCGGGTAGTCCTCGACGGACATGCTGGGGAGGGTGAAGCGCGAGCTGCCGCAGACCACGCTGACCCGCATGCCGTCGGTGGAGATCTCCACCGGGCGGTTGGGCAGGTTGCGCGAGATGTCGTTCAGCAGGCGGCCGGAGACCAGGACGGTGCCGGCCTCCTCCACGTCCGCCTCCAGCTCGACCCGGGCCGAGACCTCGTAGTCGAACCCGGACAGCGCCAGGGTGCCCTCCTGGGCCGTCAGCAGCAGGCCGGCCAGCACCGGCACCGGCGGCCGCGCCGGGAGGCTGCGGGCAGCCCAGGCCACCGCCTCCGCGAGGACGTCACGCTCCACCCGGAACTTCACCGGTAACCGCCTCCTGGACTCCGCTGTCGCTTGCGCTCTTGATCGTCTACCGACACCTGGCCGCCGAGCCTGAGCCCTCCGGTTTCCAGTTGCCGAGGAACAGTCTGACGTACTCCACCGACAGACTGGGCAATCGGGCGGATGCAAGTCCGAACAGATGTCGGGTTCGGACTGTCCACAGATTTTGGCCCACCCCGCTGTTGATCGAGGCAAGGGGTCTATAGGTGTAGTGGTAGTAGTAGGGCTTGTGGATACCGTGGATAACCACGTTTCCCCAGGTCAGGGCCCATTTTTTGTCCACAGTGGGTGTGGATCGGAGCTGTGGACAAGCAACGTCCGCTGTGGACAGCGGAGCGTTACCCACAGGGCACTCAGGGTATCCACAGGTTATCCCCAGCCCCATCCCCAGATCATGGCCGGTTTATCCACGGGGCGCTGTCAACTTCTCGTGACGGCTTTCACACCAGCAGGTGAATTGTTGCTGCATGTTGTCGAACTGTGGATGCCCCTGTGGAGAACCTGGGGATAACCGGCCCTCTCCTGGGGACAGTCGGTGGATAACCCATCCGGCGCACTGAGGGGTCGCCAACTGTCCACAGCCTGTGGATAACTGTTGTGCACAAGTCCACAGGGGTCTGACCTGCGTCGAAGAGCGTAGCGGCGAGCGTCCTGTGGACGAATTCTGGATAACTCGGGGCTCCCCAGCCTGTGGACGGGGGAAAACCACCCGGTCCTGTGGATTGCCGTCCACCGACTCCGTCCCGTTCGAATCGACGGTCAGATGTTCGTTGCGGCAGTCCACCTGGCGAAGCGTCGACTGTACGAATCCTGCCCCGTGATCGCGGCCGTCACACCTGCTTTCTTCCACGACCGTCCCGCCGGAGCCCGTTCCGGGCGGCTGCGAGAGCGCCGCGCGGCCACCTGCGGCCCGTGCTCCCGCAGGCATGCGAAAGGGGAGCCAGGTGGTCCTGACTCCCCTTCAAACGGGCCGAGGCGTCCCGTACTAGCTCTTGATGCGGTTGGTCAGCTCGGTGACCTGGTTGTAGATGGAGCGCCGCTCGGCCATCAGCGAGCGGATCTTCCGGTCGGCGTGCATCACCGTGGTGTGGTCCCGGCCGCCGAACTGGGCACCGATCTTCGGCAGCGACAGGTCGGTGAGCTCCCGGCACAGGTACATGGCGATCTGGCGCGCCGTCACCAGCACGCGGCTGCGCGAGGAGCCGCAGAGGTCGTCCACACCCAGCCCGAAGTAGGCGGCGGTCTGCTGCATGATGACCTGCGCGGTGATCTCGGGACCCGCGTCCTCGTCGCCGCCCGGGATCAGGTCCTTGAGGACGATGCCCGCCAACTCCAGGTCCACCGGCGCCCGGTTGAGGTTGGCGAAGGCGGTGACCCGGATCAGCGCGCCCTCCAACTCCCGGATGTTGCGGGTGATCCGGGATGCGATGAACTCCAACACGTCGGCGGGAGCATTGAGTTGCTCCTGGATCGCCTTCTTGCGCAGGATCGCGATCCGGGTCTCCAGCTCGGGCGGGGTGACGTCGGTGATCAGTCCCCACTCGAAGCGGTTCCGCAGCCGGTCCTCCAGGGTGATCAGCTGCTTGGGCGGCCGGTCCGAGGAGAGCACGATCTGCTTGTTGGCGTTGTGCAGGGTGTTGAAGGTGTGGAAGAACTCCTCCTGCGTGGACTCCTTGCTCGCCAGGAACTGGACGTCGTCCACCAGCAGGATGTCCATGTCCCGGTACCGCTTGCGGAACGCGTCCGCCTTGCCGTCCCGGATCGAGTTGATGAACTCGTTGGTGAACTCCTCCGAACTCACGTAGCGCACCCGGGTGCCCGGGAAGAGGCTGCGCGAGTAGTGGCCGATGGCGTGCAGCAGGTGGGTCTTGCCCAGGCCGGACTCGCCGTAGATGAAGAGCGGGTTGTACGCCTTGGCCGGGGCCTCGGCGACCGCCACCGCCGCGGCGTGCGCGAAGCGGTTGCTGGCGCCGATCACGAAGGTGTCGAAGAGGTACTTGGGGTTCAGCCGGGCCGCGGGCTCGTCCTTGCGCGAGCCGCCGGCCGGGGGAGCGCCGGGCGGCGCGGGCACGCCGGGGCTCGGGGTGCGCTCGGGCAGCGCACCGCCCGGCGAGCCCCCGGCCGGCGGGCGGGTGTCGGGGAGCTGCACCCCGGGATCGGGCTGGACGCCCGGCTGGCGCTGCGGAACCGGCGGGGTGCGCCGGACGCCGCCGGCGCTGCGCGGACGGTCGTCCGGGCCGGCGCCGTACGCGCCGCCGAAGAGGTCGCCCTGGGCGGCGGTGCCGGAGTCCCGGGACGGGGACTCGCCGCGCCGCTCGGCGGGCCGGGTGCCGTAGCCGCCGTCCCAGCCGCCCGGCCGCTCGGAGGTCTCCGCCCAGTCGGGCTGCTCACCGCCGTAGGGGGCGGGTCGCTGGTCGTAGCCGGCGGTGTCGTACCGGCCGGTGCGCTCGTAGCCCTGGGGGGCCTCGGCGGCCGGGGAGTCGTACCTGCCGGAGTAGTCGGAAGCGGGGAAGCTCTCGGCGACGGGCCAGCGGCCCGCCTCGGCCTCCTGCTCGCGGTAGGGCTGCTGCCACTCCCGGGCCTGGCCGCCCTGGGGGTGCTGCGGCTGCTGGGGGCGGGAGTCGGCGGGCTGGGGCTCGGACGGCGCGGGGCCGGCAGCCGGCGGGACGGCGTTGGCGTCCACCATCACGGCGATCCGTACGGGGCGGCCGAACTCGCGGCTGAGCTCCTCGGTGAGCGGCGGCAGCAGCCGGCCCTCCAGCACCTGCTTGGCGCGCTCGTTGGGCGCGGCCAGCAGGGCCGTGTCGTGCATCATCCACATCGGCTGGGTACGGCGCAGCCACATCTTGTCGCTGTCGCCGACGCCCGAGTCGTTGACCAGCCGCTCGACGACTCTCGCCCAGACAACGACGAGATCGCTGTTGACATCAGCCACTGGTGCACGCTTTCTCGTTCCCCGAATCGGGGGTGTCAAGGGACTCCGGGTGCCGGTCCGATCCGATGAACAATCCCGACAAGTCCTGCAACGGTAGTCAGCCGATGGGGCTGATTCAAGTTGTTGTCCACAGGCTGTGGGTGAACGTACTCCCGGTGCGTGGGCGGGCGCGCGCAGTTGCGGCCCGGGCTGCGGACGAGGGCCACGCGGGTGTGTGGAACGGACCGGCGCCGGTCCGGCTCATCATGATCGGCGGCCTTTGCGGAACTGGGTGCCGGTGGGGCCGGGTGGCCGGTTTGACCCTCCGCCCCCGTGCCGCGTACCGTAACCAGGTCGAGTTGTCGATGGCCGCTGCCGCATGTCCGCGGGTCTTCCCGCTTCCATCAAGGCGCGCAGCACGGGCGCCGTGGTTTGCCGCAACCCCAGCCGACCTGGGACGTTGCGGCCAGATTTCTCAACCAGGAGAGATCGCGCGGACGCACGGTGACGGCCAAGCGACGTCCCGTCGTCCTACGATTCATCTCAGGAGCCCCCGAGTGAGCAAGCGCACCTTCCAGCCGAACAACCGTCGTCGCGCGAAGACCCACGGCTTCCGGCTGCGGATGCGTACCCGCGCCGGCCGCGCCATCCTGGCTGCCCGCCGTGGCAAGGGCCGCGCCAGCCTGTCCGCCTGATCCGAATCCGAGGTCTGCAGTGCTGCCCTCCGAGAATCGGCTGCGGCGGCGCCAGGACTTCGCGACCGCAGTGAAACGCGGTCGTCGGGCCGGTCGGCCCCTGCTGGTCGTCCATCTCAACAGAGACGGGGCGGCTGTGGCACGGACCGACCGGAACAGCGACTCCCACCCGCACGTCGCCGAGGGGCTCCCTTCGGCGCGTGCGGGTTTCGTCGTGAGCAAGGCTGTCGGTCCCGCGGTCGTCCGCAATCTGGTGAAGCGGCGACTGCGTCACCTGGTCCGCGAGCGCCTGTCCCGGTTCCCCGCAGGTAGCCTGATAGTGGTACGTGCGCTGCCCCCGGCCGGGACGGCTTCGTACCTGGATCTGGAGCACGACCTGGACGCGGCGTTGCGGCGGCTGCTCCGGGCGGAGCCGGCCGATGCCGTGCCGACAGGAGCAGGGCGATGAAGTACCTGCTGATGGGGCTGATCAGGCTCTACCAGTGGACGATCAGTCCGCTGCTCGGCCCGGTTTGCCGGTACTACCCCTCGTGTTCGCACTATGGGTACGAAGCGGTGCGGGTGCACGGCGCGGTCAAGGGTGGTGCCCTGACCGCGTGGCGCATCCTGCGCTGCAACCCATGGTCGCCCGGTGGGGTCGACCATGTACCGCCGCGCAAGCACCCGGTCTGGCACCGTCGGTTGCGCGATCTGCTGAGCCCGAAGAGCGGGACCGCCGGGCCTGAGCCGGTGGCCAAGCCCGATGTCCAAGGAGTCTGACCGGTGACCTGGTCCTTCCTCAGTCCTCTGTACACCGCAGTGTCCTGGATCATCGTCCAGTTCCACACGCTGTACAGCCACGTCTTCGACCCGAACGGCGGGTGGGCGTGGGGTCTGGCGATCGCCTCGATGGTGGTCGTCATTCGAATCTGCCTGATCCCGCTCTTCGTGAAGCAGATCAACGCGACTCGGGCCATGCAGGCGATCCAGCCCAAGATGAAGGCCATCCAGGAGCGCTACAAGAACGACCGGCAGCGCCAGTCCGAAGAGATGATGAAGCTGTACAAGGAGGCGGGTACCAACCCGTTCTCCAGCTGCCTTCCGATTCTCGTGCAGGCGCCGTTCTTCACCGCCCTCTACGGCGTGCTCAGCTCGGTCGCGAGCGGCAAGACGATCGGCGTCATCACTCCCAGCCTGCTGGCCAGCGCCAAGCAGGCGCACATCTTCGGTGCCCCGCTGTCGGCCAAGTTCGTCGGCTCCGACCAGCTGAACGTGCAGATCGTGACCGCGATCATGATCGTGCTGATGTCGCTGTCGCAGTTCGTCACCCAGCGCCAGCTGATGACCAAGAACGTGGACCTCACGGTCAAGACGCCGTTCATGCAGCAGCAGAAGATGCTGATGTACGTCTTCCCGATCATGTTCGCCGTGATGGGCATCAACTTCCCGGTCGGTGTGCTGGTCTACTGGCTGACCACCAATATCTGGTCGATGGGTCAGCAGCTGATCGTCATCCGCAACAACCCGACGCCGGGCAGCAAGGCGTATGCCGAGCGCCAGGCCCGGCTGAAGAAGGCCGGCCGGCTGAACCCGGACGGCTCGGTGAAGAAGAGCGGGCCGCTCGCGCTGTTCTCCGGTGGTTCCGGCAAGGGTGCGGCCTCGGCCGAGGCCGTGGTCGAGGACGCGGTGCAGGTGCGGCGGCAGCAGCCGCGCAAGCAGACCAAGGCGCAGCGCCAGCAGGGCGGGACGCAGCCCGGCGGCGCCGGCGCGCAGACCCCCCTGGCCAAGGAGTCGGAGACCGCGGCCGCGGAGTCGGCCTCGCCGGCTGCCGACGAGCCCGCTCCGGCCGGGTCGGCTCCGGCCAAGGCGACGACGGGCAAGCCGGGCGCGGCCAAGCCGGGTGCGGGCAAGCCGGGCCCGCGTCAGCAGCCGAAGCGGGGCGGGCAGGGCGGCCAGCGGCCGAGGAAGAAGTCCTGACGGACTTCAGCCAGATCTTCGTTTCTCGGCCCACCCGAGGGCCCATTCCTGAAGGAGTCCATCAGTGACGGAAGGCACCACCTCTGCTGCCGAGGCCGAGGCCGCGACCGGTGCGGGCGCTGCCGACGGTCTGATCGCCCGCCTGGAGCAGGAGGGTGACATCGCGGCCGACTACCTGGAGGGTCTGCTCGACATCGCGGACCTCGACGGTGACATCGACATGGATGTCGAGGGCGACCGCGCTCTGGTGTCCATCGTCAGCGACGGCAACGACCGCTCCCTGCAGCGTCTGGTCGGCCACGACGGCGAGGTGCTGGAGGCCCTGCAGGAGCTGACCCGGCTGGCGGTGCACCGGGAGACCGGCGAGCGCAGCCGCCTCATGCTGGACATTGCCGGGTTCCGGGCGCGCAAGCGGTCCGAGCTGGCGGCGCTGGGCAGCAAGGCGGTCGAGCAGGTCAAGAGCACGGGCGAGCAGGTGAAGCTCCGCCCGATGACCCCGTTCGAGCGCAAGGTGGTCCACGACGCGGTGGCCGCGGCGGGTCTGCGCAGCGAGTCGGAGGGCGAGGAGCCCCAGCGCTGCGTCGTCGTCCTGCCGGGCTGAGGTCGCAGGCGGCCTGTCGACCGACCCCGTCCGCTTCGTGCGGGCGGGGTCGTCGTCCCTTCGGGGCCGCCCGGGCACACGAGGGCAGGTGTGCCACGGTCGGCGGCGGTCGCGTTTCACGCGTTGTGGTTTCACGCGTTGTGTTTCACGTGAAACAGAGCCCATATGGAACATGGACCGGATGGCCCACCCGGTGAGTGCGGGTCGGTGGAGACGGTGAGCGGAGAGGCTGAGATGGAGACGGACGGCGTGGCGGCCGCGGGTACCCCGGCGGACGGCGGCGAGGACGGTCGGCAGGAACTGCCGCAGGCGCCGGCCGTGGCGCAGGAGATCTTCGGCGAGCGGTTCCCGGTCGCTCTGCGGTACACCGAGCTGCTGGCGACGGCCGGGGTGCGGCGCGGGCTGATCGGTCCGCGTGAGGTGCCCCGGCTCTGGGACCGCCATGTGCTCAACTGCGCGGTGCTGGCCGAGCTGCTGCCGACCGGTACCTCGCTGTGCGATGTCGGTTCGGGTGCCGGGCTGCCCGGCATCCCGGTGGCGATGGCGCGTCCCGATGTCTCGGTGACGCTGCTGGAGCCGCTGCTGCGGCGGACCACCTTCCTGGAGGAAGTGGTCCGCGAGCTCGGCCTGGACAATGTGACGGTGCTGCGCGGCCGGGCCGAGGAGATGGTCGGCAAGCTCTCGGTGGACATCGTCACCGCGAGGGCGGTGGCACCGCTGGACCGGCTGGCCGGGTGGGGGATGCCGCTGCTGCGTCCGTACGGGCAGATGCTGGCGCTCAAGGGCGACACGGCGGAGCAGGAGCTGGCGGACTCGCGGGCGGCGCTGACCAAGCTCGGTGCGGTCAACTGGTCCGTGATCTCGGTCGGTGAGGGCACCCTGGAGACCTCGACCCGGGTGGTCCGGGTGGAGGCCGGGGAGAGCCCGGGCGGGGTGAAGGCGGCGACCCGCAGGGCGAAGGCAGCCCGGGCCGGGAGGTCCGGCAAGGCCGGTGACGGCCCCCGCGGGGCTGGGCGCCGGCGGCGCTGAGGCCCCGTTCACGGGCACGGTGCGGGGCGGGTGGCCCCCGGCTCCACCAGGGCCAGGGCCACACCCCCTGCCGGGGCCGCGACTCTTCCGGGCCCGTACTCCTGCCGGGGCTGCGGGCCCCGGCAGGCCGACGGCCCCGTCGTGAAGCGGAAGGCCGGCTGAGGAGCCGGCCCGTTGGAGGCGGTGGCGTGTCCGGGGAACGGGCGCGCCGATGCCGAATCCGGCGATAGACCACTCCACCTCGGGGGCGGGCGCGGCGCGAGCGGTGGATCCCCTCGGCCTGACGTCCTGAGGCTGCGCCCTATGGAGGGGGGAAGGGGTGAACGGCGGCAGCGGATCGGATCGCCCGGGGGTGAACAGGCGGGTGGCGCGAGCCGCCCGCTTGGTGCTTTCGGGTGCCCTCGGTGGCGCCGCCGTCACTCGTCGGAGTGTCGCACCGTCAGATTTCCGGCATTGCGGGCATGGTGTTTCACGTGAAACGTCGCTCCCTGCTCTCTGGAATCCTCACCCGCAGCCGGGCGGCGACTGTTGCCGCTCCGGTTTCACGTGAAACACTGACCCACATGCAGGACTCGGAGACCATCGATCAGATCGATGACACGCCCATCGCGCGCGCTGCCCGGGCCGCAGTACGAGCTGCCGGGCGTGCCGGTGAAGGGCTGCCCAGGCCGACGGCGACCAGGGTGATCGTGGTGGCCAACCAGAAGGGTGGAGTGGGGAAGACCACCACCACCGTCAATCTGGCCGCAGCGCTGGCACTGCACGGCCTGCGCGTCCTGGTCGTCGATCTCGACCCGCAGGGGAACGCCTCCACGGCGCTCGGGATCGACCACCACGCGGAGGTGCCGTCGATCTACGACGTGCTGGTGGAGGGCAAGCCGCTGGCCGACGTGGTGCAGCCGGTGGTGGACGTGGAGGGGTTGTTCTGCGTCCCGGCGACCATCGACCTGGCCGGTGCCGAGATCGAGCTGGTCTCGCTGGTGGCCCGGGAGAGCCGGCTCCAGCGCGCCATCGCGGCCTATGAACAGCCGCTGGACTACATCCTGATCGACTGCCCGCCCTCGCTCGGGCTGCTGACGGTCAATGCGCTGGTGGCGGGCCAGGAGGTGCTGATCCCGATCCAGTGCGAGTACTACGCGCTGGAGGGGCTCGGCCAGCTGCTGCGGAACGTCGAACTGGTCCGCGCGCACCTGAACCCGACGCTGCACGTCTCCACCATCCTGCTCACCATGTACGACGCCCGAACCCGGCTGGCGGCCCAGGTGGCGGAGGAGGTTCGGACCCACTTCCAGCAGGAGGTGCTGCAGACGGCGATCCCGCGGTCGGTCCGGGTCTCCGAGGCTCCGAGTTACGGGCAGACCGTGCTCACCTACGACCCGGGTTCCACCGGTGCGCTGTCCTACCTGGAGGCAGCCCGTGAGCTGGCCCTGAGGGCGGTCGGCCTGGGGCAGCCCGGTAGTGCGGGACAGGGCGCGGTGGAGCACGGCTCGGTGGGACAGCAGCGGAGCGCGAGTGACGCGCCGGCTGTTCCGATGGCACAGCACGGCACGATGGAGGACAACCGGTGAGTGGTGGGCGCAGGGGGCTGGGACGAGGGCTCGGGGCACTGATCCCGGCGGCGACACCGGCCGTGGGGCCGGCCGCCGGCCCGGCCGAGGAGTCGCTCGCGGGCGCGCCGGCGGCGGGGGCCGCGCGGACGGGGGAGCCTGCTCCGGCGGTGCCCTCCGGCGTGCTCTCCCCGACTGCGGTTCCGGTGCTTCCGTCCGGACGGGGTACGGCGGCGGCGAAGGCTGCGGCCGGGAGCGCACGGGAGCAGGCCGGGCAGTCGCAGCACAGCGTGCTGGAGGCGGTGCTGAGCGAGGCGGTGCTCCACCCGGTCGCGGGCGCCAGGTTCGCCGAGCTGCCGTTGGGCGCGATCCGGCCGAACCCGCGTCAGCCACGCGAGGTCTTCGACGAGGACAAGCTGGCCGAGCTGGTCGCCTCCATCAAGGAGGTGGGCCTGCTCCAGCCGGTGGTGGTCCGTCAGGTCGACGGCGGGCAGTATGAGCTGATCATGGGCGAGCGTCGGCTGCGGGCCTCCAAGCAGGCCGGCCTGGAGCTGATCCCGGCGATCGTCCGGGCCACCGAGGACGACAAGCTGCTGCTCGACGCGCTGCTGGAGAACCTGCACCGGGCGGAGCTCAACCCGCTGGAGGAGGCCGCGGCCTACGATCAGCTGCTGCAGGACTTCTCCTGCACCCACGACGAGCTGGCCGACCGGATCGGCCGCTCGCGTTCGCACGTCTCCAACACCCTGCGACTGCTGAAGCTCTCCCCGGCCGTGCAGGCCCGGGTGGCAGCGGGCGTGCTGACGGCGGGCCACGCCCGGGCACTGCTGGGCGTCCCGGACGGCGAGCGGCAGGACCAGTTGGCCCGGCGGATCGTGGCGGAGGGTCTTTCGGTGCGTACCACCGAGGAGATCGTCGCGGTGATGGACCGGGAGCAGAAGCCGAAGCGCCCCTCCCCCAAGGCGGGGAAGCTCTTCACCCCCGCTTTCGAAGATCTCTCCGAGCGGCTCTCGGACCGGTTCGAGACCAGGGTGAAGGTCGAGGTGTCGCAGCGGAACGGGAAGCTGGGCAAGGGCAAGGTGGTCCTGGAGTTCGGCTCCGTCGAGGACCTCAACCGGATTCTGGACAGTCTGGCTCCCGGTGAGGACGGCCTGCGGCTGTCGCAGGGCTGAGGGTTCCGGAGCTTGGGTTCGGGTGCATGTTTCACGTGAAACGTGCACCCGTTCCGTTTCCGGAGGAAGCTCATCGATGTGATGTCCGCCCGGGGTGGATGAGGAGGTGTGGGGCGTGGGACGGAGGATCGTTCCGCTGACGCTGGACAACCTTGCGGATCTCCCGACGACGTGTCGGTCCTGCGTGTTCTGGGAGCTCGACCCGGTGAGCGCCAAGGCGGCGGTGGAGTCCGGCAAGCCCGAGCTGGAGAAGGAGGGCTGGATCTCCGCCGTACTGCTGGAGTGGGGTTCCTGCGGTCGGATCGTCTACGTGGACGAGATCCCCGTCGGGTACGTGCTGTACGCGCCGCCCGCGTATGTACCGCGTTCGCTGGCCTTCCCGACCAGTCCGATCTCGCCGGACGCCGTACAGCTGATGATCAGTCGAGTGCTGCCCGGCTACCAGCGGCAGGGGATCGGCCGGGTGTTGGTGCAGACGGTGGCCAAGGACCTGGTCGGCCGGGGCTTCAAGGCGATCGAGGCGTTCGGTGCGGTGGGCCGGGAGATTCCGAGCTGTGTACTGCCGGCCGAGCACCTGCTGGCGGTGGGCTTCAAGACGGTACGCCCGCACCACCGCTACCCCCGGCTGAGGCTGGAGGCGCGCACCACGCTCTCCTGGAAGGGGGACGTGGAGGTCGCGCTGGAACGGCTGCTGGGCGGTGCCCGGAAGGAGCCGGCCCTGCGGCCGTTCTGAGCGGGGCTGCCGGATGCGGCGGAGCAGACGGCGAGGGCGGGCCACCGGAATTCCCGGTGGCCCGCCCTCGGGCGTGCTCGGTGGCTGCGCCGCCGATCAGATGAAGTCGGCCAGCTCGCGCAGCAGCGCGGCCTTCGGGCGGGCGCCGGTGATGGTCTTCACCAGCTCGCCGTTCTGGTAGACGTTGAGCGTGGGGATGGAGATCACGTTGTACGTGGTCGCGGTCTCCTGGTTGTTGTCGACGTCCAGCTTGGCGACGGTGAGCTTGTCACCGTGCTCCTTCGCGATCTCCTCCAGGATCGGGGCGACCTGGCGGCACGGGCCGCACCAGGTGGCCCAGAAGTCGACGAGGACGGGCTTGTCGCTCTTGAGGACCTCGGCGTCGAAGGTCGCGTCGGTCACGGTGATGGTGGCGCCGGCCACGGGAACTCCTCAGGGTCGCGGACGAGATGGTGCTTCGGCCCGGAAGAATCCGGTAGGCACCCTTGGGGTGGATAACAGCCTGTGGTTGATAACAACCTGCACGGCTGTTCTGTTTCGGCGGAGGTCCCTCGCAGGCTGTCCGCGTTCCACGTCGTCGGGGAGTGTTTCACGTGAAACAGCGGCGCGGCCAGGCTGTGAGCGGGACCTCCGCCGGGTGGGGTTCGGGTCAGGCCGCGACGGTGGCGGCCTGGGCCTCCAGGTCGGCCAGCGAGGCCAGGTAGCGCTCGGCGTCCAGGGCTGCGGCGCAGCCGGTGCCGGCGGCGGTGATGGCCTGGCGGTAGGTGTGGTCGACCACGTCGCCGGCGGCGAAGACGCCGGGGATGTTGGTGCGGGTGGAGGGGGACTCGACCTTCAGGTAGCCCTCGGCGTCGAGGTCGAGCTGGCCCTTGAAGAGCTCGGTGCGCGGGTCGTGGCCGATCGCGATGAACAGGCCGGTGACGGCCAGCTCGCGGGTCTCACCGGTGGTGGTGTCGCGAAGCGTCACCCCGCTCAGCTTCGGGTCGCCGTGGATCTCCTGGACCGCGCTGTCCCAGGCGAAGGTGATCTTCTCGTCGGCGAAGGCGCGCTCCTGCATGGCCTTGGAGGCGCGCAGGGTGTCGCGGCGGTGGATCACCGTGACGCTGTTGGCGAAGCGGGAGAGGAAGGTCGCCTCCTCCAGCGCGGTGTCGCCGCCGCCGACCACCGCGATGTCCTGGCCCTTGAAGAAGAAGCCGTCGCAGGTGGCGCACCAGGAGACGCCGCGGCCGGACAGCGCGTCCTCGCGGGGCAGCCCGAGCTTGCGGTGCTGGGAGCCGGTGGTGACGATCACGGTGCGGGCCCGGTGGACGTTGCCCTCGGAGTCGGTGACGGTCTTGACGTCGCCGGTGAGGTCCACCGCGACGATGTCGTCCGGGATCAGCTCGGCGCCGAACTTCTCGGCCTGCGCCCGCATGTTGTCCATCAGCTCGGGGCCCATGATGCCGTCGCGGAAGCCGGGGAAGTTCTCGACCTCGGTGGTGTTCATGAGCGCACCGCCGGCGGTGACGGCGCCCTCGAAGACCAGCGGCTTGAGGGAGGCTCGGGCGGTGTAGAGCGCGGCCGTGTACCCGGCGGGGCCGGAGCCGATGATGATCACGTTGCGGACGTCGTCGCTCACTGCATCTCCTGGTTCGCATCGCACGGCTCGGGCCGTGTGATTGGGCGCTATTGCGGGGAGGGCGGCTTCTCCGCCGACCCGGACAACGACTCACCAGTGTCGCTCATTCCCGGGGCTCCGTGCAGCAGGCGCCCGAGCCGTGGGCGGGATGCGGTCACCGGCCGGCGGGCTCCGTTCCGGCGGGGCGGTGGGAGGACGGCTCAGCCAGCGGGCAGGACGCGGTGCAGCACCACGGTGGCGCCCGGACAGGACGGTGTGACGAGGTATACGTCGAGGCTGTCGGGCCGGTCCGGAAGCGGGTAGACCAGGGCGGTCACCTCGGCGCCGCCGTAGCGGCCGCGGCCGACGGCGAGCGGGGTGCCGGAGATGCCGCCCGCGACGCCGTCCAGGCAGCTGGGGACGGCGGAGGACAGCCGGCTGCCGAGCGCGGGCGTCTGGGCCGCCTCCGGCTGCGCACCGGCCGCCGAGGGCATCTTGGGCGTGGTCTTCGCGGCGACCAACTGGTTGATCTGTGCCGCGAGTTGGTCGTCCTGGAAGACCGGGCCGCCCTCCCCGGCGGCGGCCGCCGGATGCTGGGCGTCGGCGCCCTGGGTGGCCGGTCCGCCGGTGGGACGGGCGACCGCGGTGGAGGCGGCCGTCGCCGAGGTGTCGTTCGCCCGGACGTGTGCCCCGTCCTGTCGCACGATCAGAGCGCCGCCGATCCCGAGGACGGCGATCAGGGCGGCGGCCCCCAGCACGAGCCGTCCGCGGCGGCGGCGCCCGGCCGGAGCGGGACGCCCGGGACCGCCGGGCCCCGGGGAGGCGGCAGTGGACGAACCGGGCCGGGTCCGGTCCGCCGGACGGCCGGGTGGGGCCGACGCCCCCCTGACGGGCCGGGCGGTGCGCTCGCCGGACGAGGCGGGGCCGAAGGGGCCGTCGGGCTCCGCCATCGGCGGTTCGGCCAGTTGTGCTCCGGTCAGTTGTGTTCCGGTCAGTTGTGCTTCGGCCGGGCCGGGTTCGGCCGGTTGCGCGGCCGCCGGGCGCGGCTCTGCCACCGGGAGGCGCGCGGCCTCGGCGGCCAGGGCCGCGTCGATGCGCTCGGCGATGTCGGCGGGCAGCGGTGGCGCCTCCACCGCGCCCAGCAGGTCCCGGACCTCGGCGAAGGCCACGAAGCTGTCCGCGCAGTCCGGGCACTCGGCGAGGTGCCGGCGGAGGCCCGGGACCAGGTCCGGGTCGGCCAGGTCCTCGGCGAGGTCGGCGAGCAGCTCGGTGCCGGGGTGCGGGTCGGCGCCGTCGGCAGCGGTCCAGGAGGGGGTACCAGACGTCATCGCGAGGTCACATCTCCTTCCAGGACCTGTTCGGGCAGCTGGCGGCCCGCTGTTCTGACGGGGCCGGGGCGGGTCGGGTTCCCGCCCGGGCCGGACGGTGTTCCACGTGAAACAGCCGCCGGGGAGGCGGCGGGGCCCGGGTCGTCCTCGGCCGGGGCGGCTCTCAGGTGGCGGACCAGCGGCAGCAGTCTGGCGCGGCCGCGGGCGCAGCGGCTCTTGACCGTGCCCACCGGCACCCCGAGGAGTTCGGCGGCCTCGGCGACCGGGTAGCCCTGCATGTCCACCAGGACCAGTGCCGCGCGCTGGTCGACCGGGAGGGTGGCCAGCGAGGCGGTCACCTCGCGCTGGAGCTCCGCACGGACCACCGAGGTCTCGGCGGGTTCGGTGCTGCCGAGCAGGGTGTCCAGCCGCTGGGGTTCCTCGTCCAGGGACCCGGCCCGCCGCGCGGTGGCGCGGCGGGCACGGTCCAGGCAGGCGTTGACCACGATCCGGTGCAGCCAGGTGGTGACGGCGGACCGGCCCTGGAAGGTGTGCGCGGAGCGGAAGGCGGAGACCAGGGCGTCCTGGAGCGCGTCGGCGGCCTCCTCGCGGTCGCCGAGGGTGCGCAGCGCGACGGCCCAGAGCCGGTCCCGGTGACGGCGGACGAGGACCCCGAAGGCGTCCGGGTCGCCGGCACCGTGCCGCGCCAGCAGGTCGGCGTCGGAGGGCTCCTCGCTCATGTCTCCCCCCCTCTGGTCCGGCGGCTTCATCGGGACGGGCTCCCGTGGCAGCTCAGCCGCTGACCTGGACCTCGGCGATCCGGCCCTGATACCGGCCATCCGTATCCTGGGGGAGGCTGGTCAGCCAGATCAAGAGGTACCGCGTGGTCAGTGGCTTCTGCGGCTTCAGGTCGACCGACACGCCCTGGCCCGAGTCCACGGGCTGGCCGAAGACGGAGTTGAGCGTGTCCTTGGCGACGGTCGGCGCGGTGGAGGTGTCCTTGGGCGCGGCTCGCAGCTCGACCTTGGTGCTGCCCACGAACTGGACGTGGACCGAGGTGACCCGCTGCGCGGAGCCGAGGTCGACCATCAGGCCGGTGCCCGGCTTGTAGGCGCCGCCGACGTTGTCGAAGTAGCCGGATGTCGGCCAGGAAGTGGACGGGTCGCCGTCGATGGCCTTGGGAAGCTCCGGCGTGTGCTCCGGGTCGCCGTACGGGTTGAACGACGTGACGCCCGTGATCCGGATCGGCTTGCCGCCGTCGTCGGCGCCGGCGGACGCCGTGGAGCCGCCTGCGGAGTTGCTCGGAGCGCTGCTGGGCGAGGTGCCGGCCGCGACGGTGCCGCGGTCCGTCTGGTGGTGCAGGGTGCTCACCAGCTGCCAGGAGCCGGTGCCGATGGCGGCCAGCGCGACCAGGGAGGCGGTCCACTTGGCGAAGGTGCGCAGCCCGCGGTGCTGGCGGGCCGGACGCGGCGGGATCCGTTCGGTGTCCAGCGGCCGGGCGTTGTTCGGCTGCCCGCCGTCCGGCCGGCTGGGGCGGTTCTGCGGCTGCGCCGGGCGCGGGTTGCCGTAGCGCGGGGTGAAGGCCGGTGGGGCGGGCGGCTCGGGCTGACGGATCCTGGGCATCAGCGCGATCGCCTTGGCCAGCTCCTCCGGGCTGGTGATCGGCTCCAGGTTGTGCGGCAGCGGCTCGCACAGCGCTCGGGTGGCCAGCTCGGCCAGGCCCTTGTGGACGCCGGCCTTGACCTGGTCCGGCGGTACGCAGCCGAGGCTCTTGGGCAGCCCCTGGAGGTCGTACCGGTCCTCCGGGAAGGGCCAGCGGTGGGTCAGCGCGGCGTACAGCAGGACGCCGATGGCGCGGGTGTCGGTGCGCTCGGCGTCCTCGCTGGTCAGGCCGCGCAGGGCGGCGTCCACGGCGATGCCGTTGATCCGGTACTGGCCGCTCTCGGTGCGCAGCACGCAGCGCGGGGTGAGCCGCAGGTGGGCCTGGCCGCGCCGGTGGGCGGCGGTGATGGCGTCGGTGACCTGGCGGACCATCTGGTACGCGTCGTACGGCTCCATCGGTCCGGCGGCGAGCAGCTTGGCCAGATCGGTGGCGTCGGGCAGCCACTCGCGGATGACGTAGACCAGCTCGCCCTCCTGCACCGCGTCCAGGACCTGGACGAAGCGCGGGTCGCCGAGCAGGGCGGCGGACTTGGCGGCGGCGAGCACGGCCTTGGCCCGCTGGTGCCCGGCGGCGAGCAGGTGGACGCCGACCGCGCGGCGGAGCTTCTCGTCGACCGCGCGCCAGCTGCTGAAGCTCTCGGACTGGCCGATGCACTCCTCCAGCCGGTAGCGGCCGGCGATCTTGTCGCCGCTGTGCCGGAGCGGGGCGGGGAGGGCGGCGGGGAGCTGACCGGTGCCGCCTGCGGCCGGGGTGGCGGTGGATTGGGCGCTGGCGGCGGGGGAGGGCGTGCCGCCGGGCTTCGGGGTGGACGCGGCGGCGGGCTTGGCGGACCCCTTCGCCGCCGATGCGGCGGCGGGCTTGGCGGACCCCTTCGCCGCCGATGCGGCGGCCTCGTTGATCTCGTCGGCCGTCTCCTTCGCGGCGGCGGCGAGCGCGGCGGCACCGGCTGCGAGCTCGGCGGCGATCTCGGCGGAGGACAGCGGCGCGGCGGACTCGCCGACCCCGGTGCTCTTGGCGGGCTCCGTCCGGCCGGATCCGGTGCCGGCCCCGGCGGGGCCGTCGCTCCTGGCGGCCTGGCCGTTCTTCGCGGGCCGGCCGGCCTCGGACCCCTTGGTGTCCCCGGTGCCCTTGGCGGTGCCGTCCAGGTCGCCTCCCGGCTGCTCGCCCGATGTGTCGCTCGGAATGTCGCCGAGTGCCATGGCCAGCGCCGCCTCGTCCGCGACGGACGTGTCGACGACCGCCTTGGTGC
Source organism: Kitasatospora cystarginea (assembly GCF_039533515.1). Lineage (NCBI taxonomy): Bacteria > Bacillati > Actinomycetota > Actinomycetes > Kitasatosporales > Streptomycetaceae > Kitasatospora > Kitasatospora cystarginea. The sequence continues at coordinate 80,336 of NZ_BAAATR010000027.1, forward strand.
CATCAGCCACCGTGGTCCTGCCTCCCCTTGTATCGCCCGGTTAACGTCCCGGAAATCCGGCCGCCGGCCCGGCCCGTCGGGGGCTGAGTGGTGCCAGGACAATTGTGCCCACTCATCCTCCCCTGGTACGACCGCTGAGGGGACCCGGTGGTTGCCCGCCGGTGAACGGATGGCCCTTCGGGCCGGATGGCGGGCGTACCGGTTGACGTCAGGTCAGCGTCCGATCCGGCTCCGCACCATACCGATCATCGCGTTGAGCTCCTCGATCCGCATCCGCCTGGCCATCGCCGTGAACACCGTCAGCTGTGCCGCGGCGGCCACCACGAGGGTGAGTACGCTGCCCGGCCAGCCGTCCAGCACGCCGCGGAGCAGCAGGCTGATCGCGAACCCGACGACGGAGGCGGGGACGCTGGCGATGGCGAGCCGGACGTAGGTCTTGGCGATCCGGGGGGTGTCCAGGCCGCCGGTCCGGGACCTGAGCCTGGGCAGTGCCACCGCCACGCCGACGGCGTAGGAGGCGCCGTAGCCGAATGCCATCCCGGTGACCGCCAGCTGGGCCGGCAGCACAAGGTAGCAGAGCACCGCCGTGCCGGCCTGGCAGGCGGCCACCCAGACGGTGTTGGAGAACGGGGTGCGGGTGTCCTCGTAGGCGTAGAAGCCGCGCAGCAGGACGTACTGGACGGAGTACGGGATCAGGCCGAGCGCGAAGGCGGAGAGCATGTAGCCGACCGCGGTGCTGCCGTCGGCGGCCGAGCCGCCGTTGCCGACACCGTAGACGGCACCGCCGATCACCGGGCCGAGGGAGAGGAAGAGGAAGGCGGCGGGGACGATGGCCACCGCTGAGGTGCGCAGCCCGTACGAGAGGTCGTCGCGAACGGCGCCGGGGTCCTGGTCGGCGGCCGATCGGGAGAGCCGGGGGAGGACGGCGCTCATCACCGAGACGGTGATCACCGCCATCGGCAGCTGCCAGATCAGCAGGGCGTTGGAGTACGCGGCGAGGCCCGCGCCCAGGTAGCCCCTGGCCTCGGCGGCGCGCCCGGCCGCGGTGGCGAGCTGGGTGACCACCAGGTAGCCGGCCTGGTTGGCGAGGACGAACAGGAAGGTCCACTTGGCCAGCCGCGCGGCCTTGCCGAGGCCGTGGCCGCGCCAGTCGAAGCGGGGCCTGAAGCGGAAGCCGGAGGCTCGCAGGTACGGGATCATCGAGAGCGCCTGGACCGCGAGGCCGAGCAGGGTGCCCAGGCCGAGCAGCCGGACGCCCTCCGGGGTGATGCTCGACGGGGTGACCTCGCTGTGCTGGAAGGTGCCGAAGACCCAGATGTACGCCCCGAAGGTGAAGATCACCACGATGTTGTTGAGGACCGGGGTCCACATCATCGCGCCGAACCGCCCGCGGGCGTTGAGGATCTGACCCATCACCACATGGACGCCCATGAAGAAGACGGTGGGCAGGCAGTAGCGGGCGAGGGCGACCGTGGTGTCGGCGCTGGCCTGGTCGCGCATCAGCGAATGGGAGATCAGCTGGACCAGCAGCGGGGCGCCCAGCACGGCCGTGAAGGCGACCCCGGCCAGCCCGGTCATCACCAGGGTGAGCAGCCGGTTGGCGTAGGCGGTGCCGCCGTCCTCGTCCTGCTTCATGCTGCGGACCAGCTGCGGCACGAAGACGGCGTTCAGCGCGCCGCCGCCGATCAGGATGTACAGCAGGGTGGGCAGGGTGTTGGCGGCGTTGTAGGAGTCGCCCATGGTGCCGACACCGATCGCGGCGGCGATCACCATGGTGCGCAGGAAACCGGTGACCCGGGAGACCAGGGTGCCGGCCGCCATGACCGCGCTGGAGCTCAGCAGACCGCCGGTCCGCCCGCCGCCCCCCGCGCCCGCGTCGTCGCTCTCGCCATCGCCGTCCGGTGCGGGGTCGGGTGCCGGTTCCCCTCCGGGTGCGGTGGGCGGCGCCTCGACGGTCTTCGGCCCGGGCTTCTTCGCCACCGCCACCTCGACCGCGACCGCGGCGGCTCCGGTTCCGGCTTCGACCGGGTCCTCGGCCGGTGTCTCGGCGGCGGACCGGAGCGCGGCCTCGGCCTCGGAGAGCGGCGGGTCGAACTCGATCGGCGGGACGAACGGCCGATCCTCGGCGGACCTTCCGCCGTTCCCGCCGCCCGTCTCGCTCAGCAGCGCGTCCACGCCGACGTACTCGGTGGTCTCGGTGTCCCAGGGGGAGCCCTGGCGGGCGGGTTCCGGCGCGCCCGGCTCGGTGCTGTCCGGGAGTTCGTCGAGGGCGGCCGAGGCCCAGCGCGGGGCGGGCGCGGTCAGGCTCGGTTCGGGCCGCTGAGTGGGCTGCGGCGGCAGCTGCGGGGCGGTCGCCTCGGACTCCTCGCCCTTCCGGGTCTCCTCGGTCGCACGCCGGACGCCGTACGGGTCCGGGTCGGCCGGGGTGCGGTACGGGTCGGCCGCGTACGGGTCCTGGGCGTAGGTGTCCGCCAGGTACCAGTCCGAGGTGTTCTGACCGGCGTCCGGGCGATCACCGCGGTCGGCGGGCTCCGGAGAGCCCGCCGACGGCGCAGTGGTGGCGCGGTCGTGCGCCTGGCTACGGCCCTGGCCTTGTGCTCGCGCCTCGCTCCGCTCGCTCATGCCACCTCATCGCTGGTCGGGGTGGTCGCCCGGGTGGGCGTCCGTCAGGGACCAACCTTCTCATCACCCGAGGCCCGATTCCGGGCATCTTCGGTCGACTCCGGCTTTGCGTCGGCATCCTTGGCCGCCTCCGCCGTTCCGGCCGGCTGTGCGGCCTTCTCCGCTTCTGCCGGCTGGACGTCTTCTGCCGGCTGGACGTCCGCACCCGTGTCCCCGGCCGACCGAGCGTCCGCGTCCGTCTCCTCGTCCCGGCCGGTGGCCGCCGCACCGTCCTCGGCGGAGTCGGCAGGCTCGGTGGGGTCAGCGGAGTGGGTGGACTCGGCAGGCTCGGTGGGGTCAGCGGGGTCAGCGGGTTCGGCCGAGCCCTCGGTGCCGCCCTCGGCGGCCCGCTTCTTGCGCTGCAGGTAGAAGCGGATCCCGCCGAGCAGGATCAGCACCACACCGCCGCTGATCGCGTACAGCACGCCCGAGGTCACGTTCTTGACATCGACCTCGAAGGTCATCGGCGGGCCGTACGGCTGCGGGTCGGCCCCGGTGGTCCACAGCTGCGCGGTCATCTGCACCGTGCGGTTGGCCTGTGCCACGGCCGGGAAGCGGAGGGTCCGGCTGGTGGTGGCTTCCAGGACCACGTTCTCCGGCGGGCCGACGTTGAGGCGGTTCACCTGGCCGGAGATCAGTCGCAGCTGGAGGTTGCCGACGGCCTGGTTGAGGTCGTTCTTGACGCTGACCAGCAGCGTTCCGTTGTTGCCTGCCAGGGTGACGACCCGCTTCGGCAGGACCTTGACCGCCGAGACCAGGTTGTTGAGGTAGTCCTGGGCGCCGTTGCGGTACGCCTGGCCGTCGTCGGGCCGGTCACGCCACCCGGTGGACATCGAGCGGACCATGGCGGCGTTGAACGGGCCGCGCACCCGCTGCGGCTGGGTGCAGATCGTCAGCAGCTGGTCGAGGCCGCCCTCCATGCCCATGGTCTTCTCGAGCGCGCTGCCGGGCAGCTCGGAGTCGTGGAGCTTGCCCGGGTAGTCACCGGGGGACTGGACGCTGGTGTTGGCACCGGGGTCGGGGGTGGCGGTGGCCACCGTGCTGAGCTTGACCTGGCTGATCCAGTTGCCCTTCTGGGCCGCGGTGATCGCGTCCGAGAGGGCGGTGGCGGTGCCCACCGTGAGGTTGCGCGGCGGCATCACCAGCAGGTTGCGCTGGGTCTCCGGCTGCTGCTGGGTGATCGTCATGGTCTCGGCCAGGAACCGCTGGGTGGCCGAGGTCCTGGCCTGGGCGGTGGCCAGGTCGGTGTCGAACAGCTGCGAGAGGGTGTGGTCGGCGACCACGGCGGTCTGGCCGTCGCCGATCTGGCGGGCAGCGTTCGGGGTGTAGTTGAGCGAGTCGGACAGGTCGTCGCCGTCGACCAGGAGGAGGTTGTCCCCGGCGGTCTTGGTGACGTCGACGATCTGGCGGTCCAGCCGGCCCTGGTAGGGCCAGGCGACATCGGTCCGGATGTCCGTCGCCAGGCGCCCCTCCGCGGTGACCTGCCCGGCCGCGCCCGCCTTGCGCAGGGTGGTGTCCATGCCGCCGAGCTGTGCGCCGTTGTGGGCGATCGAGGCGATGTCGGGGTCGGCGTAGGGGAGGGCGACGACCTCGTCGCCGCCGGTGGTCACGGCCTGACGGAGCTTGGCCAGCCAGGCGGTGGCGGCAGCCCGGCCGGTGCCGGGGACGGTGTTGTCCTCCTTGGCCGTCTCGCCCGCGGTACCCGGCTTCTGCACCCGGTACGGCTTGGTCATCGCGTACACGGTGTCCAGCAGGTCGGGGTCGACGACCCAGGTCAGACCGGGCAGCTTCTCACCGATGTCGACCAGCTTGTACAGCCGTCCACCGGCGGCCAGCTCGGTGGCCAGGTTGTCGTCGCGCAGCACCGGCGTCTGGTCGCTGTCGGGCATGGTCTGCGCGACCAGCTCGGGGGCGTGGGTCAGCGGCCACAGGGTGGCGATCTGGGTGGGCTTGCCGCTCTGGTCCGCGTTGTACGGCAGGAAGGTGCGGGCGATGCCCAGTGCGTGCGACCGGCTCTGGTCGGCGGTGCCGCCCCAGACGTCCACCGCGAGCTCGTACACCCCGCCCTTGGAGATCTTCAGGTCGGAGGGGTTCACCTGGAGCGTGAAGGAGCGGGTCTGGCCGGGGGGCACGTCGCCCATGTCCGCGGTCGGGGAGCCCAGGTCGACCCCGTCCTGACCGGTGGGCTCGGTGCGGTCGGCGACCCGCGCGATGTCGCTCCTGGTGCCCAGCGGCCGGCCGGTCTGCGAGGCCCGGATACCGGCATGGATCTTCTTCAGCGCGGAGTCGCCGGAGTTGGTGACCCGCCCGGTGACCAGGATGGCGTCGTTCTGCCCGACCACGGTGGGGGTGACCGTGTCGATCGCCACGTTCGCCGGGTAGTCCGGGGAGGACGCGGTCGGGGTGAGGGCGGGGCGCCCGGCGACGGCGATCGCGGCCGGTGCGGTGCTCAGCAGGGCCGCCCCGCTCGCCAGCAGCGCGGCGAGGCGCTTGGCCGTCCGTCCGCCGCTTCCGTAAGCCCTCAGCCCTGAGTGCCGTGCCGGCTCACTCACGCGCTTCGCCCTCGCCGTTCTCGATCGGTCGCGATCAGTGGTTCTGGAAAGTCACTGCTGTCACTGCATGAATAGGTACCGCAGAAATGGCCGTACGGTTCCCGCCGCGGACCGTTTCGGACCCGGTCTCTCCGGTCCCTGGCAGGCTCGTGGTCTCGCCCGCGTCACGCCGGGCGGGCCCGTGGCCCGTACCGTTCCCCCCGCATGGTAACGACGCCGCCGCGTGCCCAGTGCTGCGGGCCGGTGGCTGCGCGGGGGAAAAGCCGGCCGTGTGCGGGGCCGCCGGGAAAGCAACAGGCGGCGGGCCGGGCCGGACACGTACCCTTGTGAGCCGTGTCCACTGCCAATGAGCCCAGCACCAATCATTCCAGCACCGCCGCCTCCGGCTCGCTCCCAGGACTGACCGAGGCCCAGACCCTCGGCCTTCAGGAGCTGCTGCGGGTCTCCCCGGTGGCCGACGAGATCGCCCGTCGCTTCCAGGCGGCCGGCCACCGGCTGGCCCTGGTCGGCGGTTCGGTGCGCGACGCCCTGCTCGGCCGGCTCGGCAACGACCTGGACTTCACCACGGACGCCAGGCCCGAGCAGGTGCTCAAGCTGGTGCGCGGCTGGGCGGACGCCGTCTGGGACGTCGGTATCGCCTTCGGCACCGTCGGCGCCCGCAAGGACACCCTGGCGGGCTCCTTCCAGATCGAGATCACCACGTACCGCTCGGAGTCCTACGACCGTTCCTCGCGCAAGCCCGAGGTCAGCTACGGCGACACCATCGAGGAGGACCTGGTCCGGCGGGACTTCACCGTCAACGCGATGGCCGTGGACCTTCCCGGGCGCGGCTTCGTCGACCCGCACCACGGCCTGGAGGACCTGGAAGCCCGGGTGCTGCGCACCCCGGCGACCCCCGAGGAGTCCTTCTCCGACGACCCGCTGCGGATGATGCGGGCCGCCCGCTTCGCCGCCCAGCTGGACTTCACCCCGGCCCCCGAGGTGGTCGCGGCGATGACCGCGATGGCCGAGCGGATCGCGATCGTCTCCGCCGAGCGGGTGCAGGGCGAGCTCAACAAGCTGCTGCTGTCCGATCACCCGGTCAAGGGCCTGCGGCTACTGGTCGACACCGGGCTGGCCGACCAGGTGCTGCCCGAGCTGCCCGCGCTGCGCCTGGAGCGCGACGAGCACCACCGGCACAAGGACGTCTACGAGCACTCGCTGACCGTCCTGGAGCAGGCCATCGCGCTGGAGACCGACGGCCCCGACCTGACGCTGCGGCTCGCCGCGCTGCTGCATGACATCGGCAAGCCGCGTACCCGCCGCTTCGAGTCGGACGGCCGGGTGTCCTTCCACCACCACGAGTTGGTCGGCGCCAAGATGACCCGCAGGCGGATGCGCGAGCTCAAGTACTCCAAGGAGCTGACCGAGGACGTCGCCCGGCTGGTCGAGCTGCACCTGCGCTTCCACGGCTACGGCAGCGGGGAGTGGACGGACTCCGCGGTCCGCCGGTACGTCACCGACGGCGGCCCGCTGCTCGAGCGCCTGCACAAGCTGACCCGCTCCGACTGCACCACCCGCAACAAGAAGAAGGCCGCCGCGCTGTCACGCACCTACGACTCCCTGGAGGAGCGGATCGTGCAGCTCAAGGCCAAGGAGGAGCTGGACGCCATCCGCCCGGCCCTGGACGGCAACCAGATCATGGAGATCCTGGGGATGAAGCCGGGCCCGCAGGTCGGCAAGGCCTACAAGCACATGTTGGAGCTGCGCCTGGAGCACGGCCCGATGGACCACGACAGCGCGGTCGCGGCGCTCAAGGAGTGGTGGGCCGCACAGGGCTGACGTGTCGCCAGTAGATCGTCAGGTGGTCCGGCGGCCGGGGTGTTCGGAAGATCCCGGCCGCCGGGCGGCCGCCGGGCCCGGGGCGGTCGAGGCGTCCGGTCCGGTACGAGCCGGGGGCAGCGGCGGAACGGGTGCGCGCCTGGCGGCCCGGGCGTACCCCGCGGCGGTGAGCGCGTAGACCAGGGCGGTGCCGGCCACGACGGCCACCGAGCGGCCGTCCAGCGGCAGGACCAGCGCGGTCACCCCGGCGGCGGCGACGAAGGCCGCGTTGAAGAGGACGTCGTAGAGCGCGAACACCCGGCCGCGGAACTCGTCCTCGACGGACTCCTGCACCAGCGTGTCGGCGCAGATCTTGATGCTCTGGGTGATGACGCCCAGCAGCAGGGCGGCCGCCATGCTCGGACCGACGGCGAACCACAGTCCCAGCGCGGGCACGAAGACTGCCGCCGAGGCCGCGCAGGTCGTCAGCCAACCGGCCAGCCCGAGCCGGCGGGTGCACCAGGGACTGATCAGGGCGGCCAGGAAGAAGCCCAGTGCCGAGGCGGCCACCGCCGTGCCGAGGGTGGCCATCCCGGCGGCGCTGTCGCCGGGATCGTTGAAGGAGTACCGGGAGAGCATCAGCACGGTCACCACCAGGATCCCGTAGCAGAACCGGGAAACCGTGACGACGGCCAGCGCGCCCACGGCCGGACGGCAGTCGTGGACCAGGTGCCGCACGCCGTCGGCCAGTTCGCTGGCCGCCAGGCCGAGGGCCCGGTGCAGCGCCGGGCGGTCCGGTTGCGGGTCGGGGCCGAGCAGTCCGCGGGGGATCCGCCGGGCGGCCAGCGCGGCGCTCAGATAGAGCAGCGCGGCCAGGGTCACCAGGGTGGCGTCGGCCCGCGGGCCCGGCGGCAGTATCTGGTGAACCGCGAAACCGATGCCGCCGCCGCAGGCAGCGGCGATCGTGCCCGCGGTGGGCGAGAGCGAGTTGGCGGTGACCAGTTGCCCGGGGGCGACCACCCGGGGGAGGGCGGCCGAGAGTCCGGCCAGGATGAACCGGTTGAGCGCGGTCACCAGCAGCGCGGCGGCGAGGAACAGCCACTCGGGCGCCCTGGCCAGCAGCAGTGCGCCGGTGATCAGCCCGAGTCCGCAGCGGGCCAGGTTGCCCAGGTAGAGCACCTGCCGCCGGCGCCAGCGGTCCAGCATCACCCCGGCGAAGGGGCCGATCACCGAGAACGGGAGCAGTAGCACCGCGAGTACCGAGGCGATGTCGGCCGGGCTGGACTGCCGCTCCGGGGAGAAGATCACGTACGAAGCCAGGGAGACCTGGAACACGCCGTCGGAGAGCTGCGAGAGCACCCGGGCGGTCAGCAGGCGGCGGAAGTCGCGGCCGCGGAGCAGCCCGCCCAGGGAGGTTCGGGACGAGAGACGGGCGCGGTCGAGTGAGGTGCTTCCGTTCTCCGTGAGAGCCACCAGCCCAGAGTGCCACGTCGGACACTCCGGTTTCACGTGAAACCTCGGCGCGGTTTCACGTGAAACCTGCCTCCGGAGACGGCCGAAGGGCCCCGGCCGGAAAGCCGGGGCCCTTCAAAGGAGGTCAGGGTTTCAGCGCTCGACCTCGCCGCGGATGAACTTCTCGACGTTCTCGCGGGCCTCGTCGTCGAAGTACTGAACCGGCGGGGACTTCATGAAGTAGGAGGAGGCCGACAGGATCGGGCCGCCGATGCCGCGGTCCTTGGCGATCTTCGCCGCACGCACCGCGTCGATGATGACACCGGCGGAGTTCGGGGAGTCCCAGACCTCCAGCTTGTACTCCAGGTTCAGCGGGACGTCACCGAAGGCGCGGCCCTCGAGGCGGACGTAGGCCCACTTGCGGTCGTCCAGCCAGGCGACGTAGTCGGACGGGCCGATGTGGACGTTCTTGGCGCCCAGGTCACGGTCCTTGATCTGGGAGGTGACGGCCTGGGTCTTGGAGATCTTCTTGGACTCCAGGCGCTCGCGCTCGAGCATGTTCTTGAAGTCCATGTTGCCGCCGACGTTCAGCTGCATGGTGCGCTCGAGGATGACACCGCGGTCCTCGAAGAGCTTCGCCATCACACGGTGCGTGATGGTGGCGCCGACCTGCGACTTGATGTCGTCACCGACGATCGGGACGCCGGCCTCGGTGAACTTGTCCGCCCACTCCTTGGTGCCGGCGATGAACACCGGGAGGGCGTTCACGAAGGCGACCTTGGCGTCGATGGCGCACTGGGCGTAGAACTTGGCGGCCGCCTCGGAGCCCACCGGCAGGTAGCAGACCAGGACGTCGACCTTGGCGTCCTTCAGGACCTGGACGACGTCGACCGGAGCCTCGTCGGACTCCTCGATGGTCTCCAGGTAGTACTTGCCGAGGCCGTCGAGGGTGTGGCCGCGCTGGACGGTGACACCGGTCGGCGGCACGTCGCAGATCTTGATGGTGTTGTTCTCGCTGTTGCCGATGGCGTCGGCCAGGTCGAAGCCGACCTTCTTGGCGTCGACGTCGAACGCGGCGACGAACTCCACGTCACGGACGTGGTAGTCGCCGAACTGCACGTGCATCAGCCCGGGGACCTTGCCGGCCGGGTCGGCGTCCTTGTAGTACTCGACACCCTGCACCAGCGACGCGGCGCAGTTACCGACGCCCACGATGGCTACGCGAACCGAACCCATTCCGGTTGCTCCCTGTGATCTCATGAGTTCCGCCGGAAAACCGACGGTTCTCGTATTTCATCTCTGTATGACTGGATGACGGGCGCACGCTGCGCCCACACCTGCCGTCCGCCCTGGTCTGCTGTGACACCGGGCATCGGCGGTCAGCGCTCCCTGTCGGAGCGCCCCGGGCGGTCGTGCGGTGGCCTCGGCGGGTCCGAGGACCCGGCCTCCTGGCCACGGCCGTCCGAAGTCCGTGGATCTCCCGCACCGGTGCGCCCGGTCCGGGTGGCCCGCTCGGTCTCGATCAGCTCGTTGAGCCAGCGGACCTCCCGCTCCACCGATTCGAGACCGTGTCGCTGGAGTTCCAGCGTGTAGTCGTCGAACCGGTCGCGGGTACGGGCGATCGAGCTGCGCATCCGCTCCAGCCGCTCCTCCAGCCGACTGCGCCGCCCCTCCAGTACGCGCATGCGCACCGCGCGGTCGGTCTGGCCGAAGAACGCGAAGCGCACACCGAAGTGCTCGTCCTCCCAGGCGTCCGGGCCCGAGTCGGCCAGCAGCTCCTCGAAGCGCTGCTTGCCGTCGGCGGAGAGCCGGTAGACGATCTTCGATCGCTTGCCGTTGAGCGCGGTCGCCGGGACGTACTCGACGTCCGGGTTGTCCTCGACCAGGAAACCCTGGGCGACCAGGCTCTTCAGGCAGGGGTAGAGCGTGCCGTAGGAGAAGGCGCGGAACGACCCGAGCAGCACGTTGAGCCGCTTGCGCAGCTCGTAGCCGTGCATCGGGGCGTCATGGAGCAGACCCAGGACGGCGAACTCCAGCACCCCGGAGCGTCTGCTCATGCCGTCCTGCCTCCCTTCCCGCGCTGCACTCCGACCGTTGTGCCGGATCGATGTGTCGGTCCGATGTATCGGCTCGATATATCGAGAGAACAGTAGACCTGGGTCACGGAACGGGCAAGGGGGGCACGGGTGAACGTGATCACAGGATTCCGAATGGCCTTCAGAAAACCTTCAGGAAGGCCCCGGTCAAGCTTCAGGAAGGACGCGTTGGCAACGGGCATGTAATGATCTGGCGGCATTTTGCGGCTTTTGTTACTTAATGCCCGATTAGTGGCTGTTTACAGGTGCGTACGCTGTCGCGTGTGCACGAGGACCACCTCCGGGGTGTAGGGCGGTTTCGGGCATCGGAAGTGAACCCTGCCCTCAGGTCCGAAGCGGCCTGACCGAGGAGTTGCTGAAAGATGAGCGATCACCGGCGTAGGCCCAACCCGGGCGGTGAACAGCCTCCGGGCGGTCGGGCGGCTGGTCAGCGTCCGTCCGGCTATGGCCCCCTAGATGGTGCGCCTTCGCGTAGCCGGCCCACCGGGATGCGCGAGACTGCCCAGCAGCCTCGGCTGACCAGGGCCGAAATGCGCAAGCAGTCCCAGAAGAGCGGAGCCCCGAGCGGACCGCCAGCCGGGCCCGGCGGCGGCCGGGGAGGTGGCAATGGCGGCGGCAAGGGACCGGGCAAGAAGCGGTTCATCGACTACCCCCGGTACGGCAAGTCCGGGATCCGTCGCTGGCTGCCGTCCTGGAAGCTGATCCTGACGACGTTCCTGATCTTCTTCGGCAGCGGGGTGGCCGCGGTCGGCGTCGCGTACGCGATGACGCCGATCCCCAAGCTCAATGACCTGTTGAAGGAACAGAACAACATCTACTACTGGGCCGATGGCAGTGAGATGACCCGCAAGGGCGCTACCAACCGCCAGGTGGTCCCGCTCGACAACATCAGTGAGCCCGCGCAGAAGGCAGTGGTCGCCGCCGAGAACGAGACCTTCTGGAACGATCACGGCATCGACCCCAAGGGCATCGCCCGCGCCGTCTACAAGATGGCCACGGGCGGTTCGACCCAGGGTGGCTCGACCATCTCCCAGCAGTACGTGAAGAACGCTTACCTGAACCAGGACCAGACGGTCAGCCGTAAGTTCAAGGAGATCTTCATCACGCTGAAGATCAACCAGCAGAAGTCGAAGCAGGACATCCTCGAGGGCTACCTGAACACCAGCTGGTTCGGACGCGGCGCCACCGGTATCCAGGCCGCCGCGCAGGCGTACTACGGAGTGGACGCCAAGGACATCAACATCTGCCAGGGCGCGATGCTGGCGGGTCTGCTCAAGGGCGCGACGTACTACGACCCGACGGTCAGCGACTCCAACCGCAAGAACATGCAGGAGCGTTGGAACTACGTCCTGAGCCGGATGGTCGTCACCAAGGCGATCACCCAGGCGGACCGGGACAAGTGCGGCGCCACCTTCCCGGAGCCGATCAAGAAGAAGGCCCCGGCCAACATGAACGGCGAGGTCAGCTACCTGGTCGACCTCGCCGACAAGTACCTGGCGGCCAAGGACCCGACGATCACCCAGGCCTCCATCGACAAGGGCGGCTACCTGATCTACACCACCTTCCAGAAGGACAAGGTGGCGGAGCTGAAGAAGGCCGTCGACGACGTCAAGTCGGAGAACCTCCACCCGGACACGTCGGACAAGGACAAGTACGTCCAGGTCGGCGCGGCCTCGGTGGTCCCCGGTGACGGCGCGATCGTGGCGATCTACGGCGGCGACGGCGTGGAGAACGGCCACTACACCGACAACGCCGACACCGTCGGCATCCCGGTCGGTTCGACCTTCAAGCCCTTCGTCCTGGCGACCGCCATGCAGACCGGCGTGCTCACCAAGACCGGGAGCGACGGCAATCCGGTCAAGATCAGCATCAACAGCCTCTACAACGCCAACAACATGAGCCAGATCTACAAGGCGGACGGCTCGCCCGCGATCGGTGACCACGGCGAGCTCTACCACCAGAAGAACGACGACGACAACATGCCCGGGGCCGTCACGCTGAAGACGGCGATGCAGTACTCCTACAACGTGCCGTTCGTGCAGCTCGGCCAGGACGTCGGCGGCAGCAACGTCGAGAAGATGGCCATCAACCTGGGCCTGCGCAAGGACTCTCTGGCGCCGAACACCTCGCTCACCTACCCGCTGGGCACCTCGACCCCGAGTGCGATCCGGATGGCCTCCGCGTACTCGGTGTTCGCCGCCCGGGGGCAGCAGGTCGAGCCGTACTCGGTGACCAAGGTGCTCTACCAGGGTGTGGAGAAGCCGGCCTTCAACCGCCCGAAGAACGCCACCAAGACGGTGCTGGAGCAGCCCATCGCGGACAACATCACCGACGTCCTGCAGAACGTGGCGGAGAACGGTACCGGTAAGAAGGGGACCAAGGACCTGGGCCGCCCGGTGGCCGGCAAGACCGGTACCACCGACGCCGGCACCTCGGCCTGGTGGGTCGGCTACACCCCGCAGCTGGCCACCTCGGTCGGTATGTGGCGCGAGGAGCCGGGCAAGCCGGGTCTGCTCTCGCTGGTCGGTACGGCCGGTCAGACCACCATCCACGGTGGTGACTTCCCGACCGAGATCTTCACCCGCTACATGAAGGTGGCGCTGGCCGACCAGAAGGCGCTGGACTTCCCGACCTCGGACATCACCGGTACGGAGGTCGACTCCAAGCAGGCGCCGCCGCCGAGCCCCTCGGCTGCCCCGTCGGCCAGCGCATCGGCCAGTGCGTCGGCCAGCGCCAGCAGCGCGCCGAGCCCGTCGACCAGCTCGTCTCGCACGTCGGAGCCGAGCAACTCGCCGGCGCCGACGGAGAGCTGCTTCTTCGGGCCGCTCTGCAGCTCGCCCTCGCCATCGCGGAGCAAGCCGCCCCGTCCGGGCAAGTCCAGCTCGCCGCCGAACCCCAGCTCCAGCCCGACCGACGGCGGAGCCGCGAACCAGGTGGCGGGCAACTGACCCGCAGCGATGAAAGGCCGGTGGCGGCCGATCGAGGAGGAGACTCCCGGTCGGCCGCCACCGGCCTTTCCGGCGCCGCCCGCAGGCCGAGGCGCCTCGTGGGCTCAGGGCTGGTGCGGCATCATGTCCGCCATGACGTCGAGCACGCGTGACCAGACCTCCGGCCCCGCGCCCGCCCCCGGCCAGGGGCCGCCGCCGAACACCGTGGTCGTCCCGGCGGACGAGGATCCGGTGGCGGCGGCCGGCAGCGAGCTGTTCGGCGGACCGCCCGGACGGCGGGCGCTGCTCGGGGTCTCCTGGTGGAGTGCGGCGCGCGTCCTGGCACTGGTGACGATCCTGGTCTCGGTGCTCGGCATCGCGCAGAAGGTGCCCTGCTACAACGACGGCTGGTTCCACGGCGCGACCGCGCAGTACACCCATGCCTGCTACAGCGACATTCCGCACCTGTTCACCGGGCGCGGCTTCTCGACCGGTCTGCACCCCTACGTGGACCGGCTGCCGGCGCCCACCCCGGACATGCAGTATCTGGAGTACCCGGTGCTCACCGGGCTCTTCATGCAGGTCGCCGCCTGGCTGACGCCCACCGGGGGCGCCATCGAGACCCGCGAGCAGTGGTTCTGGCTGGTCAACGCCGGAATGCTGATGATCTGCGCGGTGGTCGCCGCGGTGGCGCTCTCCCGGACCCACCGCCGCCGCCCCTGGGACGCGCTGCTGTTCGCGCTCGCTCCCTGCCTGGCGCTGGACTCCACCATCAACTGGGACCTGCTCGCGGTCGCCCTGACCGCCGTGGCGATGGCCTGCTGGTCCGGCCGCCGGACGGTGTTGGCGGGTGTCTTCATCGGCCTGGCAACCGCCGCCAAGCTCTACCCCGTGCTGCTGCTGGGACCGCTGCTGGTGCTCTGCTGGCGGACCGGACGCTGGCGGGCGTTCGGGCAGACGGCGGGCGCCGCGGCGGGCTCCTGGCTGCTGGTGAACCTGCCGGTCATGCTGGCCAACTGGCAGGGCTGGGCGACCTTCTACACCTTCAGCCAGGTCCGCAAGGAGGACTACGGCTCGCTCTGGCTGATCCTGATGCAGGACCGGGGCGTGCAGCTGGACACCCTCAACACCTGGATCGCGGTGCTGCTGATCGCCTGCTGTCTGGGGATCGGCTGGCTGGCGCTGTCCGCGCCGCGCCGGCCGCGCTACGCCCAGCTGGTGTTCCTGGTGGTGGCCGCCTTCGTGCTCACCAACAAGGTGTACTCGCCGCAGTACGTGCTCTGGCTGACCCCGCTGGCCGCGCTGGCCCGACCGCGCTGGCGGGACTTCCTGATCTGGCAGGCCTGCGAGGTGCTCTACTTCCTCGGCATCTGGTCCTACCTGGCCTACGTCGGGGACTCCAAGCAGCACGGGATCGGGCAGGCCTGGTACCACCTCGCCATCGTGCTGCACCTGGCCGGCACGCTGTACCTGTGCGGGATGGTGATCCGCGACATCCTGCGGCCCGAGCGGGACGCGGTGCGCTGGGACGGCAGCGACGACCCCTCGGGCGGGGTGCTGGACCTCGCGCCCGACACCTTCGTGCTGGGCCCGGCGCGGCGGCTGCGCGAGGAGGAGAGCTACGCCGGGTACGTCCCGGCGGGCCGGGGCGACTGGCTCACCGAGGAGGAGCGGCGCTGAGCTCACAGGGCCGGGGGGCGGTCGGCCGGGCCGTGCGCCCCTGGTCCGCTCGTCCCCGTCGCTGAGCGGTCCGTCCCGTACGGGACCGCGGCGAGGGGCTCGCGGCTGCGGGCGCCGCCGCGCAGGCGGAGTTCAGCGGTCGGCGACCAGGTCGAAGTGGGTCGTGGTGTGGCGGACGTTGAGACCGAGCTCGTCGCCCGGGACGGGGGCTTTGGCGGCGTCGGCCGGCAGGAAGAGGATGCTCACCTGCATGTGGGGCGGCTCGGCGAACCAGAGCTGTTTGCCGCTCCATGAGTACGGCGAGAGGGTGCGGTTGACGGTGGCGAGCCCGGCCCTGGCCAAGCCCTTGGCCCGGGGGAGGACGCCGTGCAGGTACTTGGGCGCCTCCAGGCCGACTCCGTGCGCGGTGCCGCCGGTGACCACCAACAGATGCCCGTCCGAGGGCGCCTTGTGCTGGCGGTAGCCGTACCGCTCGCCGCGGATCACCGGGGTGACGTCCAGCACCGTGGCGCAGGCCTGGAGCGAGCCGACGTCGCCCAGCCACAGCCGGGTGCCGATCCGCGAGCGGAAGGCGGTGCCGGCCAGCCGCCCGGCCAGCCGGGACAGGTCGGCGGCGGAGAGGTGGCTCAGGTAGACGGTCGAGGTGGGCAGTCCGGCGCCGGCGATCGCCTCCACCCACTGGGTGACCTCGGCCACCGGGTCCGAGCCGTCCGGGCGGTCCAGCGGCAGGTGCAGCGCGAAGCCCTCGAAGCTGATCCCGCCCACCGGCAGCCGGGCGAGGTCTGCGTGGCTGATGCCGTGTCTGCGCATACTGGTCATGCACTCCACGACCACGCGGCTGCCTGCCGGGAGCGCCTGGAGCGCCTCCGCGTGGGCGACCGTACGAATCACCCGGTGCGGCAGCTGCCCGCCCGGCTCGCCGACCCGGTAGGGGGTGAGCACCAGCAGTTCGCCGTCGTACCGGTCGAGCAGCCCGGCCGCCTCGTGCGCGGTGCCGACCGCGAGGATGCCGGTGCCGAGCCGGGTGGCCTCCCTGGCCAGGCGCTCGTTGCCGAAGCCGTACCCGTTGCCCTTGGCCACCGGCACCAGGCCGGGGAACTCCGCCAGTACCGATTGCTGGTGCGCGCGCCAGCGGGCGGTGTCCACGTACAGCGACAGCGTCATCGGATCTTCTCCCCGTGGTTGGTGACGGCCGCTCGGCCGCGACGGCGGCGGCAGGTGTCGAGGACGGTGGCTCAGCGGCGCGACATGTAGAGGTCGAGCGCCTTGTGCAGCAGCTTGTTGAGCGGGAAGTCCCACTCGCCCAGGTACTCGGCGGCCTGGCCGCCGGTGCCCACCTTGAACTGGATCAGGCCGAAGAGGGGGTCGTTCTCGTCCAGGGTGTCGCTGATGCCGCGCAGGTCGTAGAGGCTGGCACCGAGTGCGTAGGCGTCGCGCATCATCCGCCACTGGATCGCGTTCGACGGCTTGACCTCGCGCTTGTGGTCGGCTGAGGCGCCGTAGGAGTACCAGACGTGCTCGCCGACGGTGAGCATGGTGGTCGCGGCCAGCGCCTCGCCCTCGTGGTAGGCGATGTAGAGGCGCATCCGGTCCGGGTCCTCGGCGGTGAGGGCCTGCCACATCTGCTCGAAGTAGCCGAGCGGGCGCGGGGTGAACCGGTCGCGCTCCGCGGTGACCAGGTACAGCTGGTGGAAGACCTTCAGGTGCTCGTAGCCGCCCTGGACCACCTCGACGCCGCTCTTCTCGGCCTTCTTGATGTTCCGCCGCCAGAGCTGGTTGAAGCCGCGTTGGATGTCGTCGAGCGAGCGGCCCGCCAGCGGGACCTGGAAGACGTACCGCGGCTGGACGTCGCCGAAGCCGGCGCCGCCGTCCTCGCCCTGCAGCCAGCCGGCCTTGCGCAGCCGGTCGGCGACCTCGAAGGCGCGCGGCTCGTACCAGTCGGGGCCGATGTCGCGCAGCCGCCGGGCCTCCTGGCCGGCGATGGCCTCCTTGATGGTGGTGGCACCCCAGCGGCGGACCACCACCGGCGGGCCCATCTTCACCGAGAAGGCGCCCTGTGACTTGAGATGGGCGAGCATCGGCCGCAGCCACCGGTCCAGGTCGCGGTCGAACCAGTCGATCACGGGGCCCTCGGGCAGGTACGCCAGGTAGCGCTTGACCTTGGGCAGTTGGCGGTAGAGCACCAGGCCCGCGCCGACCAGCTCGCCCGTGTCGTCGAACCAGCCGAGGCTCTCGTGGCGCCACTCGGACTTCACCTGTCCCCAGGCGGGCACCTGCATGTGGCTGGCCGACGGGCGGGAGGCGATGAACGCCAGGTGTTCCTCGCGGGTGATCGTCCTCAGGCGCAGGCTCATGCCCCCACCTCGCTGCGCTCGGCAGTGGCTTCGCCGAGCACGGCCCGCATGACTCGATCGCTCATGGCTCTGTGCTCCTCCTCGTTCGGCCAGTCCAGAGTGACCCTATCGCCCGATTGGTCCGATTCGTTCGGGTCGGGCATCGGGTCGGGCCCGGTGGCGCGGACGAACTGACGGCGCCCCCTCCGCGACCTGTGCACAGGTATGTACACGGTGGGGGCGCCGGAAGTTACGCGGGTTCGGCGGCGTGCCGCGGTTGATCAGGGCGTGCGTCTCACCACAGGCCCCCGAACAGACCGCCGTGCGCCATGCCCAGGTAGAAACCGATCGCGGCGGCGCCGAGCGTGATCATGAGGACGAACCGTTCGGCCGTGGTCACCGACACGAACTGGCCCCAGAGGCCCGTGATGATCCCGAAGAGTCCGGTCCACGAGCTGAGCAGGTGCAGGTCGGAGAAGAAGGAGCTGAAGAAGGCGGTCAGGCCGAGCACGGCGGTGAGGCCGACGAGGGTGTTCTCCCTCGGGTGTCGGTGGCCGTCGGTGTTGAGGGTGATCTGCGGGAAACGGCGGATGGTCTGTGCCATGGGACCCACCTCCGATGGAGGAACACAGTCGTTCTGTACAGGTTCCCGCCGGTAGGCCCGGGATCACAACCGGTATGCGTTTTGTTCGGCCGTATGGGTGCGGGTAGGCTGTGCGGACTGCACTGGTGTAGCTGTGCCCCCGTATGCCCTCTCGCGGGCCGGGGGGCCGATTGTCAGTCCCGGTGACTACGGTCACCGGTAGATCGTCGCTGCACCGGTGCGACGCTGCACAACCCTCCTGCCACGGAGAGACCGTGGCCGCTGAGTCCAAAGGAGGTGGGTTACTCATGCGTCACTACGAGGTGATGGTCATCCTCGACCCCTCGGTCGAGGAGCGCGCTGTCTCCCCCCTGATCGAGAGCTTCCTCAACGTTGTCCGCCAGGGTGGCGGCAAGGTGGAGAAGATCGACACCTGGGGTCGTCGCCGTCTGGCTTACGAGATCAACAAGCAGTCCGAGGGCATCTACTCGGTCATCGACCTCAAGGCCACGCCTGAGGTCGTCAAGGAGCTCGACCGCCAGCTTGGCCTGAGCGAGTCGGTTCTGCGGACCAAGGTCCTGCGCCCGGACACCCACTGAGTCCACACCCGTCGCCTTCGGGCGTCAGGTGACTCGCGCCGCTGGTGCACACGTGACCGTTTCACGTGAAACACCCGCGGCAAGCACCGCAGAACTCCTTTCCGAGAGGTCATCACCACCATGGCAGGCGAGACCGTCATCACCCTCGTCGGCAATCTCGTCGACGACCCCGAGCTGCGCTTCACCCCGTCGGGTGCGGCGGTCGCGAAGTTCCGTATCGCGTCCACCCCGCGCACCTTCGACCGCCAGACCAACGAGTGGAAGGACGGCGAGAGCCTCTTCCTCACGTGCAACGTCTGGCGTCAGCCGGCGGAGAACGTGGCCGAGTCGCTGCAGCGCGGCATGCGCGTGATCGTGCAGGGCCGACTGCGCCAGCGGTCTTACGAGACCAAGGAAGGCGAGAAGCGGACGGTTTTCGAGGTCGAGGTCGACGAGGTCGGCCCGAGCCTGCGTTCGGCGACCGCCAAGGTCACCCGGGCCAACCGCTCCGGCGGTCCCGGCGGCCAGGGCGGCCAGGGCGGCTTCGGCGGCCAGCAGGGCGGGGGCGGCTACGGCGGCCAGCAGGGCGGCTGGGGCGGTCAGCCCGGTGGGCAGTCCGGCCCGTCCGACGACCCGTGGGCGTCCAGCGGCCCCTCCAGCGGCGGCCAGGGCGGCAGCTGGGGTGCGCCGTCCGGTGGCGGCTACTCGGAAGAGCCTCCGTTCTAAGCGGTGCACGCCGGACCCGTTCGGTGAACGGGTCTCGGCAGGCTGAGAGATTTCGTGCGTTCCGCAGGTGTCAGGCACCGGTGGAGCGTCAACCCAAATGGAGCACATGATGGCGAAGCCGCCTGCTCGCAAGCCCAAGAAGAAGGTTTGCGTCTTCTGCAAGGACAAGGTCAACTACGTTGACTACAAGGACACGAACCTGCTGCGGAAGTTCATCTCCGACCGCGGCAAGATCCGTGCCCGCCGGGTGACCGGCAACTGCACCCAGCACCAGCGTGACGTCGCCACGGCCGTGAAGAACAGCCGTGAGATGGCGCTGCTGCCCTACACCTCCACCACGCGCTAAGAGAGGGTGACCGAAGAATGAAGATCATCCTCACTCACGAGGTCCCCGGTCTCGGCAGCGCCGGTGAGGTCGTCGAGGTCAAGGACGGCTACGCCCGCAACTACCTGGTCCCGCGTGGCTACGCCATCCGCTGGACCAAGGGTGGCCAGAAGGACGTCGACGCCATCCGTCGCGCCCGGAAGATCCACGAGATCCAGACCCTCGAGGTCGCCAACGAGGTCAAGGCCAAGCTGGAGGCTCTGCAGGTCAAGCTGGCCGTTCGCTCCGGCGAGGCCGGCCGCCTGTTCGGCTCGGTGACCCAGGCCGACGTGGTCGAGGCCATCAAGCTCGCCGACGGCCCGGTCGTGGACAAGCGCGCTGTCGCGATCGCCTCGCCGATCAAGACCGTGGGCACCCACAAGGTCTCGGTCAAGCTGCACTCCGACGTCCAGGCCAACATCGACATCGTCGTCGCCTGAACGAAGGCGCAGCAGCCCTCCGGGGCGCCGTGCAGAACCGAGGGCCGGTCTCCTCTCCCGATGGAGAGGGGGCCGGCCTTCGGCCGTTCCCCGGGGAGGGCGTGTTTCGCGTGGGGGTTCAGGCGCGTACGGCGCCCGGGACCAGCCAGTGGCCGCCGCGCACGCGGGCGGTGAGGAGGGCCGCGCGGACCAGCATGAACAGGTTCCAGGCCCACCAGAGGGCCGTCAGGCCGCCACCGAGTGCGGGCACCGACCAGGCCACCGGGGCGAAGACCGCGAGCGTGGCGAGCATCGCCCAGGCCAGGTAGGGGCCGTCCCCGGCACCCATCAGCACACCGTCCAGGACGAAGACCACCCCGCCCACCGGCTGGGTGAGGGCGGCCAGCAGCAGGACGCCCGCGAGCTGCTGCCGGACGTGCGGATCGGGGGTGAACAGCGGGACGTACAGCGGCCGGGCCAGCACCAGCAGCAGGCCGAGCAGCAGCCCGGAGCCGACGCCCCACTCCACCATCCGGCGGGTCGCCGCCCTGGCACCGGGCAGGTCCCCGGCGCCCAGGTAGCGCCCGATGATCGCCTGGCCGGCGATGGCGATGGCGTCCAGGGCGAAAGCGAGGAACCCCCAGAGCGTCATGGCGATCTGGTGCGCGGCGACCGCGGTGTCGCCGAGCCGGGCGGCCACGGCGGTGGCGATCAGCAGGACGCCGCGCAGGCTCATGGTCCGGATCACCAGCGGGCCTCCGGCCCTGGCGCAGGCCCGGATACCGGCCGGGTCGGGCCGCAGCCGGGCACCCTCGCGGCGCGCCCCGCGGACCACCACCACCAGATAGACGGCGGCCATCGCGGTCTGCGCCAGCACGGTGCCCCAGGCCGAGCCGGCCACCCCGAGCCCGGCGCCGTAGACCAGGCCGATGTTGAGCAGCAGGTTGGCGGTGAAGCCGCCGATCGCCACCAGCAGCGGGGTGCGGGTGTCCTGGAAGCCGCGCAGCACCCCGGTGGCGGCCAGCACCAGCAGCATGGCCGGTATCCCCAGGGCGCTGATCCGCAGATAGCCGACGGCGTACGGCAGGGCGGTCGGGGAGGCGCCGAGGGTGCGGGCCGCCCAGGGGGCCAGCAGCAGCATCAGGCCGGCCACGCCGGCCGAGAGCAGCAGGGCGAGCCAGATCCCGTCGATGCCTTGCTGGACGGCGGCCCGGCGGTCTCCGGCGCCGAGCCGGCGGGAGACCGCCGCGGTGGTGGCGTAGGCGAGGAAGACGAAGGTCGCGGCAGCGGTGGTGAGGGCGGCGGAGGCGATGCCGAGACCGGCGAGCTGGGCGGTGCCCAGGTGTCCGACGATCGCGGAGTCGGCCATCAGGAAGAGTGGCTCGGCGACCAGTGCCCCGAAGGCCGGGACAGCCAGGGCGAGGATCTCCCGGTCGTGCCGACGGCGGGCGGGGGCGGTTGTCATGGGGACAAGCGTACTCATCCACAGGTAAGTATCAATATCGCTCTATGTCCATTACTCGAAATCTTGATCGAAGAGCGGGTCGACCGGTCGTCCGGGGCGCTCTCCGGGCTGTGTGAAGAATTTCTCATGCACAGCCCAGTGGAAAGAGTTATCGCAGGTCAGAGAGTTGACGCCAGCTGGATTGTGTGGTTATCCACAGTGCTGTCCACAGACTTGTACACAGCTTTCCGGGGGTTCTCCACAGGAGAGGGCTGTTCATCCACACACCCTGTGGATAACCACCTTGGCCGATCGCCGCCCGTCCCCGTAGCTTGGTCGTCTGACCGCCGCGCCACCTGTGCGCCACCTGCTACCCGGCGCCGGGATCCGGCGCGTTGGCGTATGAAAGGTGATGCGCCATCGGCAAGGCCAGCTCCACCCGCACCACCACTCGCTGATCGGGGAACACGCGTGACCGGCCCCCAGTACGACGACCACGACGTTCCTCCCCCGCCGGAGGACGACTGGCAGCCGTCGGACGATGCCTTCCCCCCCGGCCCGTTCTCGGACGCCTTCCCCGACGACCCCTTCCCGAACGGCGCCGGCGACCGCCTGCCGGTCAGCCGCCGCCCGTCGGACGGCGACGGCAGGGGCGCCTTCCAGAAGGGCGGCGACCGCAAGGGCGGCTTCGACCGGAAGAAGCGCGACGACGCCCCGGGCGAGGGCGGCCGCTCGGGCGTGGACGGCTTCGAGCGGGTACCTCCGCAGGACCTGGCGGCCGAGCAGTCGGTCCTCGGCGGCATGCTGCTCTCCAAGGACGCCATTGCTGACGTCGTCGAGGTGCTCAAGCCGGCCGACTACTACCGCCCGGCCCACGAGCTGATCCACGGCGCCATCCTCGACCTCTACGCCAGGGGCGAGCCGGCCGACCCGATCACCGTCGCCGGCGAGCTCACCAAGCGCGGCGAGCTCGCCCGCGTCGGCGGTGCCTCCTACCTCCACACCCTGGTCAACTCGGTGCCCACCGCGGCCAACGCCGAGTACTACGCCGAGATCGTCCACGAGCGTGCCGTGCTCCGCCGCCTGGTCGAGGCCGGTACCCGGATCGCCGGTATGGGTTACGCGGCCGAGGGCGACGTGGACGAGATCGTCAACGCCGCCCAGGCGGAGATCTACG
Source organism: Kitasatospora cystarginea (assembly GCF_039533515.1). Lineage (NCBI taxonomy): Bacteria > Bacillati > Actinomycetota > Actinomycetes > Kitasatosporales > Streptomycetaceae > Kitasatospora > Kitasatospora cystarginea. The sequence continues at coordinate 103,128 of NZ_BAAATR010000027.1, forward strand.
CCGTCACCGAGCAGCGCACCAACGAGGACTACGCGCCACTGGCCGACATCATGGAGGGCGCCCTCGACGAGATCGAGGCGATCGGCTCCCGGCAGGGCCAGATGTCCGGTGTCCCCACCGGTTTCGCCGACCTGGACGCGCTCACCAACGGTCTGCACCCCGGTCAGATGATCGTCATCGCGGCCCGTCCCGCGATGGGTAAGTCCACCCTGGCGCTGGACTTCGCCCGCGCCTGCTCGATCCACAACAACCTGCCGAGCGTGATCTTCTCGCTCGAAATGGGGCGCAACGAGATCGCGATGCGCCTGCTCTCCGCCGAGGCCCGGGTCGCCCTGCACCACATGCGCTCCGGCAACATGACCGACGACGACTGGACCCGGGTCGCCCGTCGGATGCCCGACGTCACCAACGCCCCGCTCTACATCGACGACTCGCCGAACCTGTCGATGATGGAGATCCGCGCCAAGTGCCGTCGGCTCAAGCAGCGCAACGACCTCAAGCTCGTGGTCATCGACTACCTCCAGCTGATGCAGTCGGGCGGCTCCCGCCGCGCCGAGAACCGCCAGCAGGAGGTCTCGGACATGTCCCGAAACCTCAAGCTGCTCGCCAAGGAGCTCGAGCTCCCGGTCATCGCGCTCTCCCAGCTGAACCGTGGTCCCGAGCAGCGTACGGACAAGAAGCCGATGGTCTCGGACCTCCGTGAGTCCGGCTCCATCGAGCAGGACGCCGACATGGTCATCCTGCTCCACCGCGAGGATGCATACGAGAAGGAGTCCCCCCGCGCCGGTGAGGCCGACCTGATCGTCGCCAAGCACCGTAACGGTCCCACCGCCACCATCACCGTCGCCTTCCAGGGCCACTACTCCCGCTTCGTCGACATGACCCGGGACGTGACCTGAGTCCGGCTTCTGGCGGCGGATTCCGGTTTCTGACGGCGTGGCGGCGGCGGATCCGCCACCAGCTCTGGAATCCCGGTTGCCGGGGGCGTGCAGATCTGACGGAGCGAGCCGGCAGGACGGCTCTCATGGCGCACTTCCACTCAGCTCCGCGTCCTCTGCTGGCAGGAGGTGATGAACCGCAGCAGGCGTTCATTGACGACGTCGGGCCGCTCCAGGTTGAGTCCGTGGCCGACTCGTCGCACGATCTCGGCCTGAACACCGGGGATCAGCGTGGTGACCCTTTCCAGTACCCGGCGCGGACGCAGCAGGGCGCTGCGGCTTCCCAGCAGGACGAGAGCGGGCAGCTGGACGGAGCTCAGTTCCTCGTCGGTGAACGGCCTGGCTGCAGGGCGGGTGCTCGGCTTGTAGGTCCGCATGCCCAGCATCAGCGGGGCGAGCATCTCGGGCGGTGAGCTGAGCGCGGGGTTGGCGAGCAACCGTCCCAGCGCGGGGCGGAAGCGCCGCGGGGCGAGCATTCCGAACAGGCCGCCGATCATGTGTACGTAGAACCGCGCGGGGACCTTCTCGATCCCGCCCGGGTCCAGCGGTGCGATCGACGCCAGGCGCTCGGGCGCGTGGACGGCCTGGTTGAGGGCCAGCCAGCCGCCGTAGGAGAGGCCGACCAGGTGGATCCGTTCCAGCCCGAGACCGGCGAAGACCTCGCCGAGCCAGGCCGCGTTCTCCTCGGAACCGGCCGCGACGGCGCGCTGAACGCTGCGGCCGGGGTCGTCCAGGGTGTCGATCGCGTAGACCGGGTGGTGCTCGCCCAGGGCGGCGATCTGGGGGTACCAGTTGGATGCGTGTCCGGCGTGGCCGTGCAGCAGCACGATCGGCTCGCCCGTCCGGGATCCGTAGTGGTGGACGTGGACGGTGCCGTAGGTGGTTTCGATGTCCAGTTCCTCGCGTGGGCTCGGCCACAGTTCCATGGCGCGGTCATATGCCTCAAGGAACTCCGCGTGAGCCACCTCGCTGACGAAGTGTCCGACGCTTGTCCTGGTCATGGTCCCTCCCGATACGCGAAACAGCAGGACTTGGTGGTATGGTTGTACCACAAAAATGTTCGGAGGGAAGTCGATGCCGAAGCTGGTGGATCACGAGGAGCGGCGGGCCCACATCATCGACGCCCTGCTCCGTGTGGCGGCGGACACCGGGCTGCATGCCGTCACCATGCGGTCCGTCGCCGTCGAAGCGGGCGTCTCGGTGCGGCTCGTGCAGTACTACTTCGACACCAAGGAACAGCTGCTGCTCGCGGCACTCACCCGCCTGGCAGTGCGCATGGGCGAGCGGGTCCGAGAGCGGGTGCGGGCGACCGGACCTTCGACGGCTCCGCGCGACATCGTCGAGGCGGTGCTGCTCGAAGCCGTACCGACGGATGAGGAAAGCCGGACCTTCCACCTCGTCTACACCGAGTACGCGGTGCTCTCGGTCACCGACCCCGCACTCGCCGACCAGTCGTTCCTCGCGGCACCCAACGAGATGGAGGACTTCCTGGTCGGCCAGCTGACCGCCGCCCAACAGGCCGGGGACACCGATCCACGCCTGGACGCCCGCCAGGAGGCCGTCGTCCTCCTGGCGGTCTCCGCCGGCCTCGGCCTGAGCGTCCTACTGGGCCAGCGGACGACGAGCGACGCGGTGGCAGTCCTGCGCTACCACCTCGGCCGACTCTTCCCCGGTTCGGGGGCCTCCGACGGCTGCGGCAAGAGCGGCCACGCAAACCAGCGCCGACCGTAGGCAAGATCCGTGCGAGAGGCCCCGGTCTGGCCCTGGGCGCGCCGTGCTCCAGCGCGTCATCCGTCGCAATGGCCAGCCCACTCACCCCCTCACCCGTCGGGAGCATCCGCCCCGACGGGTGACTACGGCCGAGCACCCACCGCGCAGGAGGCAAGCACTGCTGAAGCCCCCTGCAGCCCGACTGACGAGACTTGTGCAGGGTCGGCGAGCGCGCGGTCAGAACCAGTGCAGGCAGTGCGGGGGGCGCTCGGCGCGGAAGAGGGCGTCAGCGAGGGTGGCCGCGCCCGGGCGGTGGGCCCGGATGTGTCCGGCACGCACGAGCGTGCTCGGGGCGGTGCCGCCGAGGTAGACCGAGCCCAGGTCGCTCACGTCCAGGGACAGGTCGGGCTCCCGGTCCGTCGGGACGCAGTCGGCCTTGCCGTCCTGGACGGTCAGCAGGTAGCGGCCGTGCTCGCCGAGGAACGGGTCGTCCACGTCGAGGACGAGCTCGCCGTCCGTGAACCAGCCGCGCGCGGTCAGCGCACGCGGGACGTCCAGCAGCCGCACCCAGAGCCAGTCGGTGTCGCCGCTCACCTCGCCGGCGCGGAAGTCCTCGAACTGCCAGCGCAGCGGGTGCTCGGTCGGGACGTGCTTGAACACGACCCGGGTGGCCAGGTCGTGTCCGAGCAGGAACCGGGCCAGGGCCGTGTGGACGGCGTCGTCGGTGGCGATGATCTCGTCGACCGTCAGGGTTTCGGACTCGCCGAACGAGTAGCTGGCGTACCCGTCCGGGACGCCGTCGGCGTCCCGGTGGACGGCGATGTAGCGCGGCGCCGGAGAGACCGGGGGCTGTCCCGCACCCAAGGACCACCAGCGGTGCGGCCGGGACAGCGCGCCGGGCTGTGCGCGGCGGTACCGGTCGTAGACCTCTTCCAGGATCTCGCCGCACTCGGCACGCCGCATCACCTCGACCGAGCCGGTGTCCGAGCCGGTCGCCAGGGCGTCGGCCGCTCCGCGCGCCCTCGGGAGGGCGAGGGCGGCCTGGTGGCGCGGCACGGTGAGCCGGGCCGTGTAGGTCGCCGGTCCGTAGCCGAACCTGCCGTAGATCGGGGCCTCGGAGGCCAGCAGTACGGAGAGGAACTCCCCTCGGGCCCGCAGCTCGGTGAGCTGATGCCGCATCATCGCGGTGAGCACGCCCTGGCGTCGGTGCGAGGGCAGGACGCCGACGGCGCTCACTCCGGCGGCCGGGACGGTGGTCTCACCGGGCAGGGTGAGCTCGAAGGAGTACGCACCGGCGGTGCCGACGGGCCGCCCGTCCGCCTTTATGGCGAGCAGGCTGCGGTCTATTTCGAGCGCCGACCACCAGACCCCGCCGCCGCCCTCGGTCGGGGTTTCCGGGAAGCGCCCGAACGCGGCATGGAGTGTGTCGACGAAGACCTCGAGGTCCTGGTCGGTCGTGGGACGGATCTCCATTGCTGCCGCTGCCTCCTTGGGATACCGGCACCACGGCTCGTGGTGTCCCGCCACAGTGCACCGTTGACCCGTGGACAGGGCAAGCGAATTACGGCCGGTCACCCGGTAGCGGCCCGGCCCCGGGGGTGAGTTGCGGCGTAGGTTCCGGATTCTGGTGGCGGGTGCCGGGTTCGGACGGCGTTGCGACACGCTGCTCGGCGACGCCTGCTCGAGCTATCTGCAGCCACTTCTGAGTGGTAGTCAGCCGGGGTGCGCGCGGAGGAAGGTGACTGGGAAGGACCGGCTCGTGCGCCCAGCCGCCGACGCATCGGCGGTGAATGTCGGCTTCTGGGGCTACCGCTACTGTCGAACGCCCGTGGCAAAATCAGCGGGTGCAGATCGGGATGCTGGGGACATTGCAGGTTCGCACGGACGACGGCGGCTTGGCCGACGTGCCGGGTGCACGGCTGCGCGGACTGCTGATCGCCCTCGCGCTCAGGCCGGGTCACGTGGTCCCGAAGGCGTCGCTCGTCGACTGGATCTGGGGGGAGTACCCGCCCGCCGATGCGACGAACGCTCTGCAACGCCTGGTTTCCCGGCTGCGGAAGGCATTGCCGGACGGGGTGGTCGAGGGGCAGCCGGACGGCTACCGGCTGATGGTGGAGCCCGACGCCGTCGACGCCGTGCGGTTCGAACGTCTCGTCATCGCGGGCCAGGCCCGCACCGCGGACGGTTCCCGGCGGGTGCGGTTGCTGCGCGAGGCGCTCGGGCTGTGGCGCGGTGCGGCCATGCAGGACGTCGGTCTGCAGGACAGCGGTGCGTTCGACGCGGCGGTCGCCAGGTTCGAGGGACTGCGCCTGACCGCCATGGAGGATCGGTTCGAAGCGGAGGTCGGCCTCGGCGACGGTGCGGAGCTGGTCACCGAACTGACCGACCTGGTGGCCGCGCACCCGGTGCGGGAACGGCTGGTCGCCGCGCTGATGCGCGCCCTCGTCGCGGCCGGCCGCGACAGCGAGGCGCTGCAGGTGTTCCAGCGCGCGAGGGAGGCCCTGGCCGACGAGCTGGGCGTCGACCCCTCACCGGAGCTGTCCGCGTTGCACGTCGCGCTGCTGCGGGGCGAGTTGGGACGGCGCGAGGAGACCAGCAAGACCAACCTGCGTGCCGAGCTCACCAGTTTCGTCGGCAAGGACGCCGACGTCGCAGAGGTCCGAGAGCTCATCGCAGAGCACCGGCTCACCACCCTGATTGGGCCGGGTGGCTCGGGCAAGACCAGGCTGGCCACCGAGACCGCGCGCACGCTGATCGACGAACTGCCGGACGGGGCCTGGCTGGTGGAGCTCGCCGCCATCAGCGCGGATGACGACCTGGCGCGGTCGACGCTCGCCGGGCTGGGCCTGCGGGACGCCCTGCTCGGCGGGACACCGAACGCGGATCTGACGGACCGTCTCATCGCCGCGATCCGCGAGCGGGAGGCGTTGCTGATCCTGGACAACTGCGAGCACGTGATCGAGTCGGCGGCGGAGTTCGCCCACCGGGTGCTCGGGGAGTGCCGGCGACTGCGGATCCTGGCGACGAGCCGGGAACCGCTCGGCATCACCGGGGAGGCGCTGTGGCCGGTCGAGCCGCTGGCCCTGCCGGAGAGCGACGCGGGCCGGCGCGAGATCGAGTCCTCACCCGCCGTGCAGCTGCTGCGGGACCGGGCCGGGGCGGTGCGCCGGGATCTCGCGGTCGACGCCCGCACGCTGGCGACGATGGTGCGCGTCTGCCGGGCGCTGGACGGGATGCCGCTGGCGATCGAACTGGCCGCGGCCAGACTGCGCACCATGTCCATCGACCAGCTCGCCAACCGGCTCGATGACCGGTTCCGCCTGCTGACCAGCGGCAGCCGCACCGCGCTGCCGCGGCACAAGACGCTGCGCGCGGTGGTCGACTGGAGCTGGGAGCTGCTCACCGACGCCGAGCGGATGGTGCTGCGCAGGCTCTCGGTGTTCTCGGGCGGGGCGAGCCTGGAGGCTGCCGAGCGGGTCTGCGTCGGCGACGGGGTCGAGCAGGAGCAGGTACTCGAGTTGCTGACCTCCCTGACCGAGAAGTCGCTGCTGCTCACGGCGGACAACGCCGCACCGCGCTACCGGATGATCGGCACGATCAGGGAGTACGCCGGGCACCGGCTCGCGGAGGCGGGGGAATCGGACCTGGCGCGCCATGCGCATCTCGCCCACTTCACCGAACTCGCCGAGACCGCGGAGCCGTGTCTTCGCCGCGCCGAGCAACTGGAGTGGCTCGCCATGCTCGAGGCCGAGCACGACAACATCGGTGCCGCGATGCGCGGCGCGCTCGCGGCCGGCGAGGCGCAGGCGGCGATGCGGCTCGCGGCGGGGTCCGGCTGGTACTGGTGGCTCGGTGGGCACCGGGCCGAAGGCATGGAGCTGATCACCGCGGCCACCGAGACGCCCGGTGAGGTGACCGACCGGGTCCGGGCCACGGTGTACGGCCTCGTCGTGATGTTCATGAGCGCCGGGCGGGGCGACCATCGCCATGTCGCGGAGTGGGTCCACAAGGCGTACCGGTTCGGCCAGCGCGGTCAGGGCCACCACCCGGCGCTGGCGCTCGTCACCCCGCTCGTACGCATGCTGCGGGAGCCCGACGCGGTCATGTCCGCGTTCGAACCGCTGCTGGACGACGAGGACCCCTGGGTGCGCGCACTGGCCCGGCTGCAGATGGGCAAGATGCGGATCGTGCTCGGCCAGGACGGGCATGACGCGGACGCGTATCTCATGACGGCGCTCGCCGAGTTCCGGGCGCTCGGCGAGCGGTTCGGGATCTCCTTCGCCCTGTCGGAGCTGGCGGACCGGATCGCCGTGCGCGGCGAGTTCGCCGACGCCTGCGAGCACTTCGAGCAGGCGATCGCGGTCGTCACCGAGCTCGGCGCCACCGAGGACGTGATCCGGATGCGGTCGCGGCAGGCGCAGCTGTACTGGCTGCTGGGCGACAAGGACGCCAGCGCGGCCGCCATCGCCGAGGCACAGCGGTGCGCGGAGCGGGTCGCCTGGCCGAACGCGCTGGCCGAGCTGGCCCTCGCGAAGGCGGAACTCGCCCGGTGGGGCGGCAACGTCGACGAGGTGCACACCCAACTCGGCGTCACGACGGCCATGCTGGGCGACGAAGCGGAGCTGGCGAACGTCCGGGCGGTGACGCAGGACCTGCTCGGCTATCTCGCCGACGACCTCGACGAGGCCCGGGCGCACCGCGCGGCGGCCTGCGAGGCGGCGTCCGAGGCGGGGTACGCGCCCCTGATCGCGCAGGTGCTCATCGGGGTCGCGGACCTGGCGTTGCGCTGCGACCAGTACGCGCAGGCCGCGCGGCTGCTGGCGGCGAGCGTCGGTGTGCGCGGCCTGCAGGACCGCTCCCACCCGGATGTGGTTCGGATCACGCAGACAGCGCGGCGCCGCCTCGGCGACGCGAAGTTCGCCGAGGCGGCTCGGGAGGGGGAGCGGACCAGCTGGTCCGAGCTGGTCGCGGTCACGCTCGCTTCTTGAAGGTGGAGACCGCCCACACGTACCCGACGATCGCGAGCCCGACGCACCAGGCGACGGCGGCCCACGCGTCGCCGGCCGACGGGTGGCCGGCCAGCAGCCCACGCAGCGTCTCGATGATCGGGGTGAACGGCTGGTACTCCGCGAACTGCCGGATGCCGGGGCCCATGGTCTGCGCGGGCACGAACGCGCTGCTCAGGAAGGGCAGCATGATCAGCGGCACGGTGGCCATGCCCGCCGACTCCACGGTCTTCGCACCCAGGCCCATGGCGACCGTGAGCCAGCTGGTCGCGAAAGCGAGCAGCAGCATGACGCCGATCGCGGCGAGCCACTGGAGGAAGCTCGCGTGCGGACGGAACCCCATCGCGAAGCCGACCCCGACGATGGCGGCATCGGCGATCAGACTGCGCACGGTCGTGGAGACGACATGACCGGCCAGCACGGCACCGTGAGAGACATCCATGGCCTTGAACCGGTTGATGATGCCCTTCGTCATGTCGCCGTTCACGGCCGCCGCGGTCGGCCCCAACCCGTAACTGATGGCCATCACGAGCAGACCCGGCACCGCGTAGTCGATGTACTCGCCCTCGACTTTGAAGGCGCCGCCGAACACGTAGACGAACATGAGCATGATCACGATGGGGAACAGGACCGCCTGGAACACCGTGACCGGATTCCGGAGCGTGTGCTTGAAGTTGCGACGCAGCATGATCGCGGAGTTGCCGAACGACGTGGAGAGGGTGTTCATTTGGCGATCGCCTCCGTGCTGGTGTGACCGGTCAGGGCAAAGAAAACGTCATCGAGGTCCGGCGTGTGCACCGAGAACTCCTCGGCGCTGATCATGTGGTCGTCGAGCCGGTCCAGCAGGGCCCGCAGCGACCTCGACCCGCCATCGCTGGGCACCCGCAGGGTCAGCTCCTGGTCGTCCCGGGTGGCCCCGGCCAGGACCTGCGCCGCCGCGTCGAGTTCGAAGAGGTCGGTGAACCGGAGCCGGACGTGGGTGCCGGGGATCTGGCGCTTGAGCTCCTCGGGCGTGCCCTGGGCGACGATGCGGCCCTGGTCGAGCACCGCGATCCGGTCGGCGAGCTGGTCGGCTTCCTCGAGGTACTGGGTGGTGAGGAAGATGGTGGTGCCGTCGGCCACCAGATCGCGGACGATCTCCCACATCGTGCGCCGGCTGCGCGGGTCCAGCCCCGTCGTCGGCTCGTCCAGGAAGATGATCTGCGGGTTGCCGACCAGCGTCATCGCCAGGTCCAGTTTCCGGCGCATACCGCCGGAGTAGGTCGACGCCGCCTTGTCCGCCGACTTCACCAGGTCGAACCGCTCCAGCAGCCGCGCGACCACCCGGTCAGCGGAGCGCACCCGCTTCAGGTCCGCCATCAGCTGCAGGTTCTCCCGGCCCGTCAGCAGCTCGTCCACCGCGGCGAACTGACCGGTGACGCCGATGAGCGAGCGGACCTCCTTGGTCGCGGTCACCACGTCGTGCCCGGCGACGTGCACCGTCCCGCCGTCGGCCTTCATCAACGTGGTCAGCACGTTCACCGTCGTCGTCTTGCCGGCCCCGTTCGGGCCGAGCATGGAGAAGACCGATCCCGCGGCGACATCGAAGTCGATGCCGTCGAGCACGACCTTGTCCCCGTAACCCTTGCGCAGTCCCGAGACCGCGATCGCCGAATTCCTCATGACCGCTACGATCCCGAGCGGCCCTGTCACCCACCTGTCACACCCCTGACACGGCCCCTGACACGGCGTTCCACCACATCGTCCCCGGTCGGAGCGGCGCACAGCCCGCAGGCGACCGCCCGCCACCACGCCGGACAGGGCGCAAGGGACCACACTGACCGGCTCTACCGGCCGCACCGGTGCGGAACTTACGCGGGTTCGGGCGGACGTGCCGCTCACGACAGGAGGTCCGCCCGCCTGCGGTCAGGCGCCGCAGGTCAGCTCGGCTGCCCGCCGAGCACGGCGCCGGTGCACGTTCTCACGCTCGTCGGTCATCTGCCGCAGGGCGTCGCGGCGCTCCCGCTTGGCGAGCCGGTCGAGGTAGAGGTGGCCGCCCCGGGCGGTCGGCGGGTGCTGAAGGCGGTGCGCTCGCTGCCCGCCCTGTCGCGGCGCAAGGTCGGCCAGCGGCAGTTGCTGCCGAAGGAGATCGACACCCGCTACCTGGACGCCGCCGTCACCGAGCTCCAGCGCGCGGCCACACCATTGCCGAAGAACACCTGGCCCGCCTGTCCCCGCTGAAGGCCAAGCACCTGAACGTGCTGGGCCGGTACGCCTTCACCCCCTCCCAGCCCGAGGCGGCCTTGCGGCCGCTGCGCGACCCGCAGGCGGCCGACCCGGACGAGGAGGAGACCGGGGAGAATGGAACGTGCCCTCGGGCGCCGCCCGGGGCACGTCACTGGCGGGATGCGGTCCGGCTCCACGCGGGCCCGGACCGCATCAACGCCCACCGCGGGGCGGAACGGGCCATGCGGTCCCGCACCGAAGCCCGCTACTGGCACCGGCAGTTCGACGCGCCGAGCTCAGGGCCTGACCGCTGCTGCCGTGCACGCAGCAGTAACGACAGCCGGGGGGATGCTGTGGGGGAAGCCGGTCAAGCAGGTAACTGAGTCGCCCCGGGCGCCCGCTTCGCAGCCGAACTTGGCATCATCGAAATAGGAGCCGTTGGCAATGATGATGTCGACACACTGGCTGAAGGTGGCATGAGCGGTGCCACTGGCGAGCATGAGACCGCTCGAGGCAAGCGCGGTTGAAACCAGGGCATGGCCCAGGATCTTGGGAAGTCGCATGATGTCCTCTGTCTGCTGTTGGATTGGGGCAGGCGGCGACCGGCAGCCAGGCTCGGCACGCAGCAACCCCTGTCAGCTCAATTGACACCACTTCCTTAGGGCACCGCCGGTGGCTCGCCGATCTGTGGCGGGAATTCGCTCGATCGAGGCGGGGTCGGCCTCCCGAGGATCGCCGCGCTCGCCGTCCACCTGTTCGTTCAATCGACCTGGCACACCACCAGGTTCATGTCGGTGCGGGTGCCTCAAAGGTCGCGGCGGTCCACCGCGAACACGGCGGTGAGCGCCGATACCAGTGACCAGGCGGCCAGGACGATCCAGGCCTCGCCGACCGGTTCGGCGTAGCGGCCGTGCCACATGCCGGGGATCGCGTCGACGAGGCCGGTCCAGGCACTGCGGGGCAGGGCGTGGTTGATGTCGATCACCCAGGTGTAGGTATGGCCGCTGAACAGCTCGGGGAGCATCAGCAGGGTGACGATGACCGCGACGGTGGCGGTCGCGCTGTGCCGGATGAGGGCGCCCAGGCCCATGCCGACGACGGCGGACACCGGGATGATCAGGGCGGACGCCGCCATGGCCTGCGGTACGCCGGGGTGGCTGAACGACCAGCCGCCGCCCCGGCCGGACAGGATGGCCTGGGAGCCGAAGAACGAGGCCGCCGCGACGACCGCGCCGATGGCCAGCATGACCGCGGACACCACGAGCAGCTTGGCCGTCACCACCGAGCGGCGGGCGGGGACGGCCGCGAAGGTGGTGCGGATCAGACCGGTGGTGTACTCGCCGGTGATGGTGAGCGCGCCGAAGCTGCCGGCGCCGATCATGGCGATGAAGTAGGAGTTCTGGCTGAAGGCGTCCCGCAGCCAGAAGGACTCGGCCACCTGCTGGGCGGTCATCTGCGGGATCAGGTCGTAGTCGGCCTTGGCGGCCATCGCGTTCAGGCCGATGGTGATCAGCGCGCCGAGGCCGAGCCCCCAGCGGGTCGAGCGCAGCGACCACAGTTTGGTCCACTCGGCGGCCAGCAGGTCGGTGAACCGGGCCCGGGGCTCGGTGACGGCGGGTGCCGGGGCGGGGGCTGCGGTGGTCATCGGGCTTCTCCGGCGAGGTATTCGACACTGTCGGCGGTGAGTTCCATGAACGCCTGCTCCAGGGAGGCGGCGCGGGGGCTGAGTTCGTGCAGCACGATCCGGTTGCGGAAGGCGAGTTCGCCGATGCTTGCCGCGCTCAGCCCGGACACCGTGAGCGTCTCCCCGCCGTCTGGGTGCACCGTGGCGCCCCCGGCGGTCAACACGGCGGCCAGCGCGGTGAGTTCGGGGGAGCGCACGGCCACGCTCAGGCCGGTGCCGCGGGCGGCGAACTCGGCCAGGCTCTCCGCGGCGATCAGCTCGCCCCGGCCGATCACGACCAGCTGGTCGGCGGTGTTCTCCATCTCGCTCATCAGATGGCTGGAGACGAACACCGTGCGCCCCTCGGCGGCCAGCCGCCGGAACAGGCCGCGCACCCACAGCACACCCTCGGGGTCGAGGCCGTTGAGCGGCTCGTCGAAGAGCAGTACGGGCGGATCGCCGAGCAGGGCGGTCGCGATGCCCAGGCGCTGCTTCATGCCCAGTGAGTAGCCGCCGATCCGGCGGCCGGCCGCGCCGGTCAGCCCCACCTCCTGGAGCACCTCGTCCACCCGGTCGCGCGGGATGCCGTTGCTGCGGGCCAGGGCGGACAGGTGTGCCCGTGCGCTGCGCCCGCCGTGGACGTCGCCCGCGTCCAGCAGCGCGCCGACGTGGCGCAGGCCGCGCGGGCGATCCCGGAAGCCGCGGCCGTCGACGGTGACCGTACCGCTGGTGGGGTCGTTGAGGCCGAGGATCATCCGGAGCGTGGTGCTCTTGCCCGCGCCGTTCGGGCCGAGGAACCCGGTGACGTGCCCGGGCCGTACGGTGAAGGTCAGTCCGTTCACCGCGGCGGTGCTTCCGTAACGCTTCGTCAGGTTCTTGACTTCGATCACGGGAATCACCGTGCCGGGTGCCGGGGTCGTACGGCATCGGGCCGGCGAGGCAACTTGCCGAGCCGTCGTCAATCCCCGGTATGACGCCCACGGGCCGATGTGCGGACAGGGGCCGGATGGCTACCATCGCCCCATGTCCGCTACGCCGTCTTCTTCGCTGCTCAAACGCGTACCGCCGGGCGGCTGGATGGCCCTCATCTGGTTCGCTGCCACCGCGTACCCCGTCGCACAACGGGTGGACGAGCTCCGGTGGTGGCCGCAGCGGGCCAACGATCCGCAACTTTCCATTGTCGAACGGATTTTCGGGTCGAGCTACGGCAATTTCGGGTCCGTGGTCATGGCGGCCGCCCTGGTGCTGCTGGCAGCGCGCCGGCGCCGCAGGCCGCTGCCGGCCGTCGCACTCCTGCTCGCCGCCACGGTCCTGTCGACGATGGGACTGAGCGTCAAGGACATCCCGCTGCTGCAGTCCCTGGCGGTCGATGTCGCAGTCTGCTTCATCGCGGCCACCGAGCCACGCCGGACCTCGGTCGCCACCGCCGTGATGTCGCTGGCGGTGCTGGGCGGTTACACGCTGACCCGGGTGGCGCTGGATATGATGATCTACACCCCGACGCTGCTGATCGTGGCACTGACGACCGTGGTCGCCTGGCTGATCGGCAACGCGATCCACGAGAACCACGTCCACGCCGACGCACTGCGACAGCAGACCACGGCGCAGGCGGTCACCGCCGAACGGCTGCGGATCGCCCGGGAGTTGCACGACATGGTGGCGCACAGCATCGGCATCATCGCCATCCAGTCCGGCGTCGCCGCCCGGGTGATCGACACCCAGCCGGCGGAGGCCCGCAACGCGATGAAGGCCGTGGAGGCGACCAGCCGGGAGACGCTGGCGGGGCTGCGGCGGACCCTGGTCGCGCTGCGGCAGTCCGACCGGGCGGACGGAGCGGAACCGTCGGACGGCGCCCGGGTGGCGCCGACGGCCCCCGCGCCGGGTCTGGCCGACGTCGAGCGGCTGGCCGAGACGACGAGTGCCGGTGCCGGGGTGCGGGTCGAGGTGGAGTGGCGGGGTGAGCGGCGGCCGCTGCCCCCGGACGTCGACCTGTCCGCCTTCCGGATCGTCCAGGAGGCCGTCACCAACGTGGTGCGGCACGCCGGGACCCGGGACTGCCGGGTGTCCATCGACTACCAGGAGAAGGAGCTGTCCGTGGAGGTCGTCGACGACGGCCGCGGCGGTGCCATGACGGGGCCGGGCGCCGGGTTGGGCCTGGTCGGAATGCGCGAGCGGGTCGGCCTGCTGCAGGGGCAGTTGACCGTTGGACCGCGTCCCGAGGGCGGCTTCCGGGTGGCGGCCCGGCTTCCGTTGCCGGCGGGTGCCTGATGGCGATCCGGGTCGTCCTGGCCGACGACCAGCCGCTGATGCGCACCGGGCTGCGCGTGATCATGGTCGATGCCGGGGACCTCGAGGTGGTGGGGGAGGCCGGCACCGGCGCCGAGGCGGTCCGGCTGGTCGGCGAGCTCGGGCCCGACGTGGTGGTGATGGACATCCGGATGCCCGGCATGGACGGCATCGAGGCCACCCGGCTGATCGCGGAGGGCCAGGGGGCCACGCGGGTCCTGGTCCTCACCACCTTCGACGACGACGACTACGTCTACGCCGCCCTGCGCGCCGGCGCCTCCGGCTTCCTGGTCAAGGACATGGCCCTGGAGGACATCCTCGCGGCGGTCCGGGTGGTCGCCGCCGGCGACGCCCTGATCGCGCCGAGCGTCACCCGCCGCCTGATCGAGGAGTTCGCGGGCCGGCCCGAGCCGGCCCCGGTGCGGCGGCGCACGATCGAGGGCATCACCGAGCGGGAGCGCGAGGTGCTGACCCTGGTCGGACGCGGCATGTCCAACAGCCAGATCGCCGAGCACCTGTGCTTCACCGTGGCCACCGCCAAGTCCCACGTGGCCCGGCTGTTCACCAAGCTCGACGCCCGCGACCGGGTCCATCTGGTGATCATCGCCTATGAGGCCGGGCTGGTGGCGCCGCCGAAGTGACCTGCGGGGCGCGGCGGTTGCCGGAGGGCCGGGTTGAATGGCGGGATGGAGACACGTCCTCAGGGCGCCGCGGGCTACCGCGAGCAGGCGGCACAGTTGATCGAGCAGTACGAGAGCGTCCACTTCGAGCAGGTGCACGAGCAGGTGCTGCACCTGCTGCCGCCGGCACCCGCCCGGGTGCTGGAGGTCGGGGCCGGCACGGGGCGGGACGCCGCGGCCCTGGCTGGCCTCGGTCACTCGGTGCTGGCGGTGGATCCGACCGTCGAGCTCCGGGTGCACGAATGCCCCGGGCTGTCCTGGCTGGCCGACTCCCTGCCCGGACTGGCACTGGTGGAGGGGGAGTTCGACCTGGTCATGCTGACCGCCGTGTGGATGCACCTCGATCCCGCGGAGCGTGCGCGGGCGATGGCGCGGATCGCCGGGCTGCTGGCGCCGGGCGGACGGGTGATGCTGTTGCTCCGGCGGGGGCCGGTGCCGGACGGGCGGCGGATGTTCCCGGTGCCGGTGGACGAAACGGCCCGACTGGCAGGGGAGTTCGGGTTGGTGGAGGTGTGCCGGAGCGACCGGGCGGACCGACACGGCCGGGGCGGTGTCGGGTGGACGCATCTGGTTCTTGACTTGAAGTCAGCTTCAAGTTTCATGATGGACGCATGACGAAGACGAACCAGCAGGACATGACCGAGGCGGCCGAAATCGCCATGCTGCGCGAGTTGTTGGGCGCTTACGTGGAGCGCGACGCGGTGGCGAAGCTGATCGACCGGTACCTGGCGGGCCTGGACGACCGGGTCTACGGCGAGGAGTGGGCCCGGTCGCTGTTCACCGAGGACGTCCGGCTGGTGTTCCCGGTGGGCGAGCGGGTCGGGCTGGAGGGGCTGGGGGCGTACCACGACGAGGTGATGGGGAAGTTCGCCCGGACGGTGCACCTCGGCTCCAACTACGGCATCACCGTGCAGGGTGACCGCGCCACCTTCCAGTTCAACCTGCTGTGCCTGCACGTCCTTTCGGACCAGCTGCGTGAGGAGCGCTCGCTCGCCCCCGGCACCACCTTCGAGTCCGCCGGACGGATGTCGGGGGAGGCGGTCCGGACGGCCGACGGCTGGCGGTTCGGCCTGCTCGGGCTCCAGGTGGCCTGGGCCAAGGGCGAACCGCCAGTTCGGAGGTAGATGCCGCCAGGGCTCAGAGCGTCACGGTCGCGCGGAAGACGGTGGCACCCGGGCCGGTGAGCTCGGTGTCGGTGCCGGTCGCGGGGAGGAAGGCGGACTCGCCCCGGGCCAGGGTCAGCGTGCTGCCGTCGGCGGCGGTGAGACGGGCCGCGCCCTCGGTGCAGAGCAGGATCTGCGGGGCGGGCCCGGGCAGGTGGCGGGCGGCGTCGCCGAGGGTGAACCTGGACAGCCGGAACTCGTCGATCGGCGCCGGATAGAGCTCCTCGCCGTCAGCGTCGGCGACCGGCCGCAGCACGCCGGGCTCCCCGCCCTGGAAGATCACCACGCGCAGCAGCTCGGGCACGTCCACGTGCTTGGGCGTCAGCCCACCGCGCAGCACGTTGTCGGAGTTGGCCAGGATCTCGATGCCGAGCCCGCGCAGATAGGCGTGCGGGACGCCCGCGCCGAGGTAGAGCGCCTCGCCGGGCTGCAGCCGCACGTAGTTGAGCAGCAGGGCGGCCAGCAGGCCGGTGTCACCGGGGAACTCCCGTGCGGCGAAGGCGTATGCGGCGAACTGGCCGTCCGGTTCGGCCCCGGCGGCCCGCTCGACCGCGGCGGCGACCTCTGCGACGGTGGTGCGGGCGGTCTCGCCGGTCATGGTCAAGATGGTGGCCAGGGTCTCGCTCAGCGCCTCGGATTCGGGCTTGCCGCGCAGGATTTCGACCAGCCCGGTGAGCGCGGGCACACCCAGCGACTGCAGCAGGTCGGCGGCCTCGGCGGGGGCGCGGAAGCCGCACAGGCCCTCGAACTCGCCCAGGGCGCAGATCATTTCGGGCTTGTGGTTGGCGTCCTTGTAGTTGCGGTGCGGTGCGTCGAGCGGAACCCCGCGGGCCTCCTCGTCGGCGAACCCGGCCCTGGCCTGGGCCAGATCGGGGTGCGCCTGGATGGAGAGCGGCGTTCCGGCGGCCAGTACCTTGAGCAGGAACGGCAGCTCGGGGCCGAACTTGGCCACGGCGGCGGCGCCGAGCTCGCGCTCCGGGTCCGCCGCGATCAGCGCCGCGAGTGAACGGCCGCCCTCGCCACGGTCCACCCGCGAGGGTGAACCCGGGTGCGCCCCCATCCACAGCTCGGCCTGCGGCTCGCCGGTCGGCGCCACCTTGAGCAGCTCCGGGATCGCGTCGACCGAACCCCAGGCGTACGGGCGGACGGTGTTGACGAGCCTGTCCATGTGCGCGGTCCTGCCTGTTCTGTGGTTCGCCCGGTCGGCTGTGGTGGCCGCCTGTCCGACCGGGAGTTCTGGGAGAACCGACCCTAACCGACCCTGGAGACCGGCGGACCAGCTTCCGGGGACCTCCCGGTGAACAACCGGAGCGCTCCCCGCCGGCCGGTGCGACGCCCGCGCGGGGCGCCCGGAACCGGGATCCGGGGCGGATCCGCAGGCCGGAAGGGCTGGATGTGGGGAGGGACTGGTCCAGCCGCCGACCGCCGTTTGCCGGGTGGTCCACGGGCGTTCAGGTTGGGCCAAGAGACTACTCGGCGGGGAGATCCGCTTGGGGAATCCCCCGAGCCCTGGCAGTCGGGGGTCTCATCGTCCCGAGGTAGCATGCGCATCCTTGACCTCTTCATACGTGTGGGCCCATACACCAACTCGCGCACTGCCGATCCGGCCTCCGGGCCGCGGGCTCGCTGTTTATTCCAGCTGCTTCGAAAGGCACAACGTGACTGCCCCTGAGGAGACCCCCAAGGAGAGCACCTTCGCCGATCTCGGCCCGGTGCTGGTGATCATCCCGACCTACAACGAGGTCGAGAACGTCGAGCGGATCGTCT